>JAXDHR010000185.1:0-12600 GCA_034664425.1 Solirubrobacteraceae bacterium | reverse complement strand
TGCACGTAGCCCTCGCGGTCCTCCGGCGGGTCGAAGTTGATGACGTGCGAGATGCCGGCGACGTCGAGCCCGCGGGCCGCCACGTCGGTGGCGACGAGGCAGTCGACCTTGCCCGACTCAAAGCGCGACAGCGCCTGCTCGCGCTGGCGCTGGGACTTGTTGCCGTGCATCGCGATGGCGTTGACGCCTTCGCGGCTGAGCTGCTTGACGAGCCGGTCGGCGCCGTGCTTGGTGCGCACGAAGACGAGCGCGAGCTCGCGCTCGGCCTTGAGCTCGTCCACGAGCGCGTCGAGTCGGAAGTCGCGCTCGACGGCGCGGAAGCGGTGCTCGACGTCCGTGATGCGCTTCTCGGTCGGGCGGTGCTCGTGCGTCGCGGCGTCGTGCGTGTAGGACGTGGCGATCTTGCCCGCCTCGCCGTCGAGCGTGGCCGAGAAGAACAGCGTCTGGCGCTTCGGCGGGCAGAGCGCGACGATGCGGTCGATCGCGGGCCGGAAGCCCATGTCGAGCATGCGGTCGGCCTCGTCGAGGACGAGGATCGAGACGGCGTCGAGTGTGAAGGCGCGGCGGTTGAGCTGGTCCTCGAGGCGGCCGGGGGTGGCCACGACGATGTGCGCGCGGGCGGCGTCCTTGGCTTGGGCGTGCAAGCCGACGCCCCCGTAGACCGGGGTGATGCGCAGGCCGCGCGGCTTGGCGACGGCGGCGAGCTCGTCGACGATCTGCGTGGCGAGCTCACGGGTCGGGGCGAGCACGAGCGCGGCGGGGCGGGCGCCCTGCGGGTCGATGCGCTCGACGAGGCCGAGGCCGAAGGCGAGGGTCTTGCCCGAGCCCGTCGGGGACTTGGCGAGCACGTCGCGGCCGGCGAGGACGTCGGGCAGGACGAGCGACTGGATGGCGAACGGCGACGTGATGTCGCGACGCTCGAGGGCGGCGCTGACGCCGGGCGAGACGCCCAGGTCGGCGAAGGTTACGGAAGACATCGGAACTCCTTGCGGCTCTGCTGGCCGCGGACTATGAGGCGACGCAAGGGCCGCGGTGGTTCGGGGAGACTGCTGACCCGAACCGCGCAATGGCGGGACCCGTGCGAGCTGCCTCGCGGCCGGCGGAAGCGCCGACCACTGGGCACCAAGGTAGCACGGAGGCGATCAGGCGTTCGCCTGAGCGGCGCGCGGATCGGGGAGCGGGGTGAGCACGGCCTCGATCTGCGCGCGGTGCGGCTCGAGGAACGGCGGCAGCGCGAGGGTCGAGCCGAGCTCGGACTCGGGCTGGTCGGCGGTGAAGCCGGGGCCCATCGTGGCCAGCTCGAAGAGCACGCCGCCCGGCGCGCGGAAGTAGATCGAGTGGAAGTAGAAGCGGTCGATCAGCGGCGACGGCCGTTGGCCCGCGCGGGTGACCTTGCCGTGCCAGCTGTCCTCGTCGGCCATCTCCATCGCGAAGGCGATGTGATGGACGGTGCCCGCGCCCGGGATGCCGTGGTCGGCCGGCGCCGGATCGACGACGTAGGTGCCGCCGCGTCGCGTGCCGCGGACCTCCCACGCGCCCGCGCCCTGCGGCGCGAAGCCGAGCAGCTCCTCGACCACGGGCCGGGTGACGGCGGGATCGCCGTACGCGCGGACGCCGGCGAAGCCGCGGATCGCGTGCTCCGACGGGATCCCGGCGGATTGCGCGAGCAGCGGCTCGTCGCCGGACTCGTCGATCACGAGCTCGAGCCCGAGGCCCTCGGGATCGGCGAAGCGCAGCGACGTGTCGGCGCGCTCGACGGCGATGCCGCGGGCGCCGAGCCGCTCGGCCCAGAAGTCCAGCGCGGCGTCGTCCGCGACGCGCAGCTGGATGCGGTGGACCATGCCCGCCCCCGCTCGCCCGGGACGCGCGCCGGGGTACTCGAAGAAGGTCAGGTCATAGCCCGGGGAGCCGTGCTCGTCGCCGTAGAAGAGGTGGTAGACGCTCGGATCGTCCTGGTTGACGGTCTTCTTGGCCAGGCGCATGCCGAGGACGCCGACGTAGAAGTCGACGTTGCCCGGCGCGTCGCCGGTGATGCACGAGATGTGATGGATGCCTTCGAGCTGCATTGACTGGCTCCTCGGATGCGGGTGAACGCAGTCTAGCGCCTATGATTGCTCATGCAACTACCTCCGCCGGCATTCTCTCAACACCCAGCCCACGGTGGCGCCGAACGCGAGGTGGTCCGCCCACTGACGGCCCTGCGGCAGCGCGCGGACGCGGGGCGCCCAGCGCGGCGCGATGACACCCAGGTCGAGTGCGGCGATGGCCATCGCCCCGAGCACGCCGCCCGGCAGCTCGCGGCCGCGCGGGACGGCGCGGGAGAGGACCGACGCCCAGCCCAGCGAGAGGGCGAGATGCACCGGGACGGCGGCGGCGAGCAGCGCGGCGTCGCCGGCGCCCTCGCGCCGCAGCAGCAGCGAGCCCGCGGCGCGCCCGGACTCGAGCAGCGGCTCGCGGCGCGCGAGCGTCCATGCGGTCGACGGCGCGCCGCTGGCGACGGCGGCGATCAGGCCGGCGGCCAGCCCCTCAGGCCAGCGACTTCTGCACGCCGCTGGGGCCGTCGAAGGACTCCTGTGACGCCGAGCGGATCGCGTCGACGATCTCGCTCGGTGCGCCGTTGGACTCCGCCAGCTGGGCGAGCTCGCCCTTGTCGGCGGGGTAGTCCGCGCCCTTGAGGTACTTCTGCAGCTCGATGGGATTGACGTCCATCCCCGGGGGCTACCCTGCGGCCCCGGACGCCTCGGCGGCGGTGACATCGCTCTGACCCTCTGCGGCGAAGCGCTCCCGCAGCGTCTTCTTCGAGAACTTGCCGACCGAGGTCTTCGGGACCTCCTCGATGAACTCGACGCGCTCGGGAATCCACCAGCGGACCACGCGCCCTTCGAGGAAGTCGCGCACCTCGTCGGCGTCGAGCTCGGCGCCCGGCTCGGGCACCACGCAGGCGCAGGGACGTTCGCCCCAACGCTCGTCGGGAAGGCCGATGACGGCCGCTTCGCGCACCTTCGGGTGCGCCATGATCTCGTTCTCGAGCTCGACCGAGGAGATCCATTCGCCCCCGGACTTGACCACGTCCTTGGTACGGTCGACGAGCCGGATGTAGCCCTCGGGAGAGATCGTCGCGACGTCGCCCGTGCGCAGCCAGCCATCCTCGGTGAACGACTCGGCCGAGCGCTCGTCGTCGTAGTAGCCCGCGGCGACCCAGGGACCGCGCGCCTGTAGCTCGCCACTCTCCTCGCCGTCCCACGCGCGCTCCTCGCCGGACTCGGGGTCGACGATGCGGATCTCGATCAGCGGCGACGCGATCCCCTGCGACGCGCGGAAGCCGGCCAGCTCCTCCTCGGGGCGGTCGAGGAGCGTCGAGCGGATCCGGGCGACCGATCCGAGCGGGCTCGTCTCCGTCATCCCCCACGCCTGCAGGAGCGGCATGCCGAGCCGTTCCCGGTAGGCCTCCGAGAGCGCGCGCGGAACGGCCGATCCGCCGCACACGATCCGCGTGAGCGCCGGGAACGTACGCCCCTCGAGCTCGTCGAGGACGCCGAGCCAGATCGTCGGCACGCCGGCGGCGAGGGTGACGCCCTCGGTCTCCATCAGGTCGGCGATCGCGCCGGGAGAGAGATCCGGACCCGGCATCACGAAGTCGGCGCCGGCCATCACGCCGGCCTGCCCGAGGCCCCACGCGTTGGCGTGGAACATCGGTACGACCGGCAGGATCACGTCGCGCTCGCAGACCCCGAGCGAATCGGCGAGCATCGCCCCGACCGAGTGCAGCACGGTCGAGCGGTGCGAGTAGACGACGCCCTTGGGGTTGCCCGTCGTGCCGCTCGTGTAGCACATGGCCGCGGCGCGCTGCTCGTCGCCGTCGGCGAACGACGCGGGCTCGGCGGAGCCGATCAGCTCCTCGTAGTCGACGATCCGGTCGTCTTCGGGCAGCTCGCCGGCGCCGTCGTCGAGCACGACGATGTGGCGCACGGTCGAGAACGAGTCGAGGTGCGGCGCGAGCAGCTTCATCAGCGACCGGTCGGCGAAGATCACCTCGTCCTCGGCGTGGTCGACGATGTAGCGCAGCTGCTCGGGGAAGAGGCGGATATTGAGCGTGTGCAGGACGCGGCCGCTGCACGGCGCGGCGAAGTAGAGCTCGAGGTGGCGGGCGCTGTTCCAGGCGAACGTCGCCACGCGGCCGTCCGCGGAGATGCCGAGCGTGTCGAGCGCGCCGGCGAGCCGGCGCGTGCGCTGCGCCCACTGCGCGTAGGTCGCCCGCTCGCGCCCCGTCGCGGTCACCGTGGTGATGCGCTTGTCGCCGAACAGCCGCTCCGCGCGATGGAACACGTGCGGCAGGGTCAGCGGGAACGACGACATCAAGCCCTGCATGGAAGCTCCTCTCCTCCGGCTCGCAGGAGGAGCCTAGATTATCCCTCAGTGACGGGGGCCAGGCGCCCGCGGGCGGCGAACAGCCAGCTCATGAACAGGTAGTTCGCCGTGAACGAGAAGGGCAGGATCGCCGTCTTGCCGAGCAGGTAGCGGCCGCCGAAGAGCCCCGTGGCCTCGTGCACGGCGCCTGAGGCGAGCGCGATCGCGACGACCTGGTAGGCGGCGTAGAGCGCGAAGAGCCGCAGCATGAAGCCGTCGCCTCCCTCGAAGATGTGGCGCGCCGACGCGAGGAACACGAAGGTCACGCCGCAGGCGGCGGAGACGAGGTTCGCCAGGCCCGCGTCGAGCCCGGTCGAGCACAGCAGCGTGTAGACGGCGTAGTCCAGGCACAGCCCCGCGCCCGACACGCCGGCGAACTTGACGATCCGGCGGAAGTCCACGAATCCCAGGCTAGCCAGGGCGCTACAACGTTCTCATGCGGTTCGTGCGCTACGGCCTTCCGATCGTGCTGCTGCTGGTCGGCATCGGCTTCCTCGTGATCCAGCCCAACTCGACCGGGATCGAGGGCTTCTGCGCGGGGGCCGGCGCCGCGATGGCGCTGCTGCTGCTCAACGTGCTGTTCCGCGCCGGCGTCGCCGGAGATCGCGACCGCGACCGCGAGGAGGCGGCGCGGACCTACTTCGACGCGCACGGCTACTGGCCCGATGAGGCGCCGCCGCCTCCCCCGCCCGAGCCCAAGCCGCGGGGGGAGCCGCGCCTGCCGCGCGGCGCCGACGGGGGCGCCCCCGTCGCGCCGAGCCACGCCGCCGGCGCGCATCGCCGGCAGGGACCGCGGATCGGCCGCAATGGCCCGCAGCGGCGCCGCTAGTTGCCGGGTCCTCAGCCGAGCGCGCGGCCGTACTGGCGCTCGTAGTACGCGCGGTAGTCGCCCGAGCGGATCGGCTCCCACCAGTCGCGGTGCTGCGCGTACCAGTCGACGGTCCGGCGCAGGCCATCCGAGAAGCGCACCTGCGCCTCCCAGCCGAGGGCGCGGACCTTCTCGGAGGCGAGCGAGTAGCGGCGGTCGTGCCCCGGACGGTCGGTGACGTACTCGATCAGGTCCGGGCTCGCCCCGGTGTACTCGATGATCGAGCGGACGACCTCGAGGTTCGGCGCCTCGTCGGGGCCGCCGACGTTGTAGACCTCGCCCGGCTTCCCGCGCTCCAGAACCGTGCCGATGCCGCGCGCGAAGTCCTCCACGAAGATCCAGTTGCGCACCTGCATCCCGTCGCCGTAGACCGGCAGCCGGTCGCCGTGCAGCGCGTTGAGGACCATCAGCGGGATCAGCTTCTCGGGGTACTGGTAGGGCCCGTAGTTGTTCGATCCGCGGCAGATCAGCGACTCGAGCCCGTAGGTGTGGTGATACGAGGCGACGAGCAGGTCCGCCCCGGCCTTGGTCGCCGAGTACGGCGACGACGGCGCCAGCGGCGAGACCTCGGTGAACGAGCCCGACTCGATCGAGCCGTAGACCTCGTCGGTGGAGACCTGCACGTAGCGCAGCCCGCGCGCGCGGGCCGCCTCGAGCAGCACGTACGTGCCCTGCGCGTGCGTGGTCACGAACGCGTCCGGCTCGGCGATCGAGCGGTCCACGTGCGTCTCCGCCGCGAAGTTGACGATCGCCTCGGCGCCATCGACGGCCTCGGCGACGGCGGCCGCGTCCTCGACACCGCCCACGATCAGCGGCACCTCGAGGTCGGCGAGGTTCTCGCGACGACCTGCGTAGGTCAGCTTGTCGAGCACGGTGACGGCGTCGCCCTGCTCGCGGACGCGCTGGCGGACGAAGTTGGAGCCGATGAACCCGGCTCCGCCGCAGACGAGCAGCTTCACGGGGAGACCTCTGCGGTCACGTGGGCGAGGTAGCCGGCGAGTCCCTCGTGCCAGTCCGGCAGCACGGGTGCGCCGGTCCGCGCGGAGCGCAGCACCGAGTTCGCCGGCCGCGGTGCTGGGCGGCCGAGCTCGGCCGTGCTCTGCGGGCGCACCTCGCAGTCGATCCCGGCCGCGGCGAAGGTCGCCTGCGCCAGCTCGAACCACGAGCAGGCGCCCGCTCCGGCCAGGTGCAGCACGCCGCTCAGCCGCCGCTCGGCCGCCTCCAGCAGCCCGAGCGCCAGATGCCCGGTCCACGTCGGGCAGCCGACCTGGTCGTCGACGACGCTGACGGCGTCGCGCTCGGCGCCGAGGCGCAGCATGGTGGCGACGAAGTTGCGGCCGTGACGCCCGAAGAGCCAGCTCGCGCGCACCACCAGCGCGTCACCGCCCCCCGCGAGCACCGCGCGCTCGCCGGCGAGCTTGGAGCGCCCGTAGGCGCCGATCGGGCCGGTCGGATCGTCCTCGACGTAGCCGTCCGCCGCGGCGCCGTCGAACACGTAGTCGGAGGAGATGTGCACGCACAGCGCGCCGGCGTCGCGCGCGGCCGCGGCGACGTGCCCGGCGCCGTCGCCGTTGATCGCGGTCGCGGCCGCCTCGGCGGTCTCGGCGCCGTCGACGTCGGTCCAGCCGGCGCAGTTGACCACCACCTCCGGGGCCGCGCCCGCCACCGCCGCGGCGACCGCGGGCGCATCGGTCACGTCGAGCCGGGCACGCGCCAGCCCGGTCACCGCGTGCCCGCGGGCGGCGGCGAGCTCGCACAGGTCGGAGCCGAGCATGCCTGCAGCGCCGGTGACCAGCAGGCGCATCAGAGGATCCCGATCTCGGACTGGTCGCCGACCATGAAGCGGTAGGCGCGCGGTTGTGTCGTGGTGCGCGCGATCGATACGTCGCGCCCGAGCAGCGAGGACTCCATGCGCCCGTCGAGCCCGCGGACCGACGCGCCCTCGAGCAGGATCGAGTGCTCGATCTCCGCGCCGTCGATCTCGCAGCGGCGCCCGATCGCCGTGTAGGGACCGATGTAGGCGTTGCGCACGACGGCGCCGGCGCCGATCACGGCGGGGCCGCGGACGGTCGTGTGCTCGAGCCGCGCGCCGGCCTCGACGATGACCCGCCCGTCGACCTGCGCGTCGAGCAGCTCGCCGTCGATGCGGCGCTCGATCGTGTCGAGGATCAGGCGGTTGGCCTCGAGCATGTCCTCGAGCCGGCCCGTGTCCTTCCACCAGCCGCGGACGACGTGTGGGTCCACCCGGCGACCCTCGTCGACGATCCACTGGATCGCGTCGGTGATCTCGAGCTCACCGCGCGCGGAGGGCCGGATCGCGCGCGCCGCCTCGTGGATCAGCGCGGTGAACATGTAGACGCCCACCAGCGCCAGGTCCGAGCGCGGCTCCGGCGGCTTCTCCACCAGGCGGGCGACGGCGCCATCGCCATCGAGCTCAGCGATGCCGTAGTGCTGCGGGTCGGCCACCGGCGTGAGCAGGATCAGCGCGTCGGGCTCCGAAGCCGCGAAGCACCGGACGAGCTCGGCGATCCCGCCCTGGAGCAGGTTGTCGCCGAGGTACATCACGAAGGGCGCGTCGCCGAGGAACGGCTCGGCGGTGAGGACCGCATGCGCGAGGCCGGCGGGCTCGTCCTGAACGATGTAGGTCAGCTCGACGCCGAAGCGCGATCCGTCGCCGGTGACCTCGCGGATCTCGTCACCGGTCTCGGGCGCGATGACGATCCCGATCTCGCGGATGCCCGCCTCGGCCATCGCCTCGATGCCGTAGAAGAGCACGGGCTTGTTGGCGACGGGGACGAGCTGCTTGGCGGAGGTGAAGGTGATGGGACGCAAACGCGTCCCGCGTCCTCCCGACAGGATCAGCCCCTTCAAGGTCTTCATCGGGCGAGGAGCCTAACGTCAGCGCAGCGCCGGGACTTCCACGGGCGCGCCGGGCGCGCCCGGTGCCGGGCTCGCCTCCCGCATGGGGCGCCCCGCGGCCAGCCAGCTCCAGACGAGCACGCCCCACAGCGCAGCGGGGAGCGAGGCATGCAGCCAGACCACGCCCGCGGGCAGGTTCGTGTGGTACTGCCACAGCCCGATCGCGCCCTGCACGGCGACCAGCAGGCAGACCGCGGTCAGCGAGCGCCGCAGCGGGCCGTTCGCTCGCCGCTGCCGGGCGATCGCCCAGACCGCGATCGCGACGAACCCGAGCGCCGCGGCGAGGTGCCCGTGCAGGTGGATCAGCGAGCGCAACGTGTGGGGGCCGAAGGCGTCGAGCCGGCGCACGACGTCGCCGGTGCCCGCGCCGCCGGAGTGCGGGCCCGCGGCGGTCGCGAAGGTCCCGAGCACGATCACGAGGCCGCCGAAGGCAACGAGGGTGCGGGTCGCGATCACGGTCAGCGCGTCACTGTGAACCGGCCCCGCCCGCCCCCCGTCAGGGTCGCGGCGGATGCGCCAGACGAGGACGGTGGCGGCGACGAGCAGGCCCAGCGAGAGCAGGTAGTGGGCGATGACGACCGGCCAGGAGAGGTCGAAGATGACCGCACAGGCGCCGAGCGCGCCCTCGGCGCAGACGCCGAAGGGCAGCACGAGCGCCGGGCGCACGAGGTCGCGCCGGAACGGCCGGCGCAGGAAGACGAGCACGCCGGCGGCGACGCAGACGACGCCGACCGCCGTCGACAGGAGCCGGTTCCCGTACTCCATCCACGTGTGGTAGTCGAGCGCCGGCACGAAGGTGCCGCGGCAGTCGGGCCAGTCGGGGCAGCCGAGGCCGGAGCCGCTCGTGCGCACGCCGGCGCCCGAGACGACGATGATCACGAGGATCACCTGGGCCGCGACGGCGACGGCCGCGTAGGCCCGGGGCGAGATCGACAGGCGGGCACGCATGCGAGGCACCATTGTGGCAATCGCTCAGCGCCCGACGTGCGCGTCGAGCCAGCGGCCGGCGCGCACGAGCGCGCGCAGCACGGCGAAGCGGCCGAGCAGCTCGACGGCGCGATCGGCCGTCCGGTAGCGCGCGGCGTCGTTCCAGGCGAGCTGCATCTGGTAGAGCGCATCGTTGCGGGCGGCGACCTCCGTCAGCTCCTCGATGCGCCGCTCGCGCGCCTGCAGCGTCTCGCGCAGCGTCGCGATCTCGTCGCGGAGCGCCTGCATGCGCGATTGCGCGGTCGCGGCGGCCGCCTCCGAGGACCCGAGCCGGCCGCGTGCGAGCCGCAGGTTGACCGCCCGCAGCTCCGCGTTGGCCTGCTCGAGCCGGCGCAGGCGGGCCTCGAGCTCCGTCGCGTCGCCGGTCATGCCGTCCACGTCATCTCGCCTTCCGCGATCCGGGCGTTCATCTCGTCATAGATCCGCGCGACGTGTTCGTGTCCGATCGTGCGGACCATCGAGGCGCGGCGGATCCGATTGCGGAACAGCCGCCTCGGGATCACATCGCCGTGCAACCCGGCGCGACGCATGCGGCGATAGAGCAGCCAGTCCTCGTAGCTCGTGAGCTCGACGCTATATGCCAGCCCGCGGTCGAACACCTCACGGCGGATCAGCGCGCTGGCCGTGCCCGCCCAGTTATTGCGCTCGACGAGCCGGGTCCAATTGCCCAGCGGCTGGTGGCCGAGCTGCCCGTCCCCGAGCGGTCGCCCGTCCTCGTCGACCCATCGCGTCCAGGTCGTGGCGTAGGCGAGGCGCTCGTCGCGCTCGAGCGCATGGAGGCACCGTTCGACGAACTCAGGCTCGAGCATGTCGTCCGAATCGAGCGGTAGGACCAGGCGTCCGGAAGCCACGCGGATGCCGAGGTTGCGGGCAGCACCGAGGCCCGTGTTGGGCTGCGTCACCAGCAGCACTTCCCGCTCGGAGGCGAGTCGGTCGACGATGCCGTCCCGTGCGCGCAGGGACCCGTCGTTGACGATCACGACCTCGTGGACCGGCGCCGTCTGCGACGTGATGGAGTCGAGCGTCTCCTCCACGTGCGCGTCCATCTCGTAGTAGGGCACGACGACGCTGACCGCCGGGGGCCGGCCCGGGCGAGGCGATCGCCGGGTCGGGCCGTCCAGCAGCGCCAGGTACTCGCGGCGGGTCCGGTCGGGGTCGACCACGCGGTCGAACGCGGCACGGGGCGCGCCGGCGGCAATCAGCCCGGCCACCGCCGCGGGCCGCGCGACGATCTGTTCGAGGGACCGCCGAAGCGCCTCTGCCGACGCGTCCTCGGCAAGCCATCCGCTCACGCCGTGCTCGACGAGCTCGACCATGCCGCCCGTCGGTGTAGCCAGCACGGGGCGGTTGTGCAAGAACGCCTCGCGGATCACGTTCGGCCAGCACTCCCATAGAGACGGGACCACGACGACGTCGTGGTCATCGATCACCGCGCCGACGTGCTCGCGCGGCACCGCGTCGAGCAGACGGACGCGCTCGTCGCCCCGAACCGCAAGCTCAAGGTGCTCGCGCATGCTCTGTCCGAGGGGCGCCGTCTTGGTATCGCCCCCGAGCAGTGAGAGCGTCCAGCCACCGACATCGGTGGCGGTCACCGCCCGCACGAGGTTCTGCACCCCCTTGCGCCGTTCCATGCGCCCGATGTACAGCAGCCGCAGCAGGCCGTCGTCCTGCACCGGAGCGCGCTTGACGAGTGCGACGCGGTCGCGACGGAACGCGTCGAGCACTTGGCGGCGCGGCGCGAGTGCATCGGCGCCGTAGAAGCGCTCGTAGCTGCGCCCGACGTCGCCGCCCGAGTACAGCAGGACGTCGGCGTGGCGCAGCGCGTAGCGCTCGATCTCCCCGACGGCGACGGTGGCGTTGTCGTCGCGCAGCGCGCCGTTGAGCACGGCGGCCAGCTCGGAGGTGGTGTGCGCGCGCACCGCGATGCGGGTGTCGCGCAGGAACCGCTCCCCGGTCCGGCGCGCCTGCAGCGTGACGAAGCCCTCGCCCAGGTAGTCGCAGAACTCGATCAGGTCCGGTCGTGCGTCCGCGAAGCGCTCAGCGAGCAGCTCGAACACGCGCCCGCTCCACGTGTGCGGGTAGGCGGCCCACGCCTCCGCCTCCGGCCCCTCGGGCCGGGTGTCGGAGGCAAACAGCAGCTCGACGCCGGGGCCGTAGAGCGCTTCCGGCCCGCCGCGCGCCGCGGCGGCCGCGCGGTGGCCCTCGTGGGTGACCAGCGTGACGTCGGCGATCGACGCGAGCTGGGTCGCGAGGGCCGCGACGCAGGGTGCGATCCCGCCGCCGTCGAAGGGATGCAGCTCGCGAGAGACGAGGACGATCCGCGGCCGCGGGGGGCACATGCGCGGGACGCTAGCAACGGCTCCACCGCTGCGCCGGGACCCGTTGCTAGCGTTCTCGCGTCGTGTCGTCCACCGTCCTCACGTCGCCGCGTGCGCGCGCCGAGCTGCTCGCCGAGGCCCCGACGGCGGTGGAGGTCGAGCGGCTCTCGAAGACGTTCCGGCTCCCGCATCACCGCTACAGCACCTTCAAGGAGCGGGCGCTGCACCCGCTGCGCTCGCGCACCTTCGACGAGCTGCACGCGGTCGACGACGTCTCCTTCACCGTGCGCAAGGGCGAGTTCTTCGGCATCGTCGGGCGCAACGGCTCGGGCAAGAGCACGCTGCTCAAGTGCCTCGCGGGCATCTACACGGCCGACCAGGGGCACACGCTCGTTCACGGCCGGCTGTCGCCGTTCATCGAGCTCGGCGTGGGCTTCAACCCCGAGCTGACGGCGCGCGAGAACGTCTTCATCAACGCGATCATGCTGGGCCTCACGCGCAAGCAGGCGGCGGAGCGCTTCGACGAGATCATCGCCTTCGCCGAGCTCGAGGACTTCCTCGACCTCAAGCTCAAGAACTACTCGTCGGGCATGAGCGTGCGGCTGGCGTTCTCGGTCGCGGTGCAGGTCGACGCCGAGGTGCTGCTCGTCGACGAGGTGCTGGCGGTCGGCGATGCCGCCTTCCAGCAGAAGTGCTTCCAGCAGTTCCACCGCATGCGCGACGCGGGCCGCACGATCGTCTTCGTGACGCATGACATGAGCGCGGTCGAGCGCTTCTGCGACCGCGCGGTGCTGATGGAGCGCGGCCGCGTCGTCACGCTCGACGCCCCGCGCGTGATCGCGCGCGCCTACAACGAGATGAACTTCAACCGCATGCCGCAGGGCGACGCCGACGGCGTGCGGGCCGGCGACCACAAGGTCGCCGAGATCGTCGGCGCCTGGTTCGAGGGCCCCGGCGGCGAGCGCGTGGCGACACTTCCGCAGGACACCGAGATGATGCTATGCGCGGAGTTCGCCTTCCACGAGGCGATCGAGAACCCGCTGATCGGCTTCCACCTGCGCAACGAGGCCCACCAGAACGTCGTGATCTCGACGAGCTACG
>JAXDHR010000184.1:0-2954 GCA_034664425.1 Solirubrobacteraceae bacterium | reverse complement strand
CCGCCCTTGCCGGGCTTGACGTGCTGGAACTCGAGGAGCTTGAAGATCGTGCCCTCGACCTCGATGTGGTTGCCGTTCTTGAACTGGTTGGTGCTGATCACGGGCGTTCAAGGCTAGCTTGCACCTGACTGGCTGCGGCGCCGATCCGAGCGAGGGTCTGGGCCGGGCGTCCCACCGCCTGACGCCAGCTGACGCGCAACACGCGCTCCCCGTGCGCCTCGAGCAGCGCCTGGCGCTCGGCGTCGTCGGCGCGCGCGAGCGGATCCTCGTGCCAGGCGGCGCCGCCGGAGGCGATGGCGCGTAGAGCCCGAACGCCCCGGCGGCGCCCTGCCGTGGCGTGGCGATCTGCCAGCGCGCGCTGGTGGACGAGACGCAGCGCCAGCGCGTGTCGTACGGCGCGTCGGAGGGGGCGAGGCGGCAGCGTGGCGGCGAGATCGATCAGGGTGCGGATGGGGCTCGTGACCGGAATCCCGCGATGACGGGTGACGTCTCTGGCATCGAGTGAGCTGCGGTGGATGCGGATCCCGGAGTGCGCACGGCCGCCGGCCCGGCGGACCGTCACCGCCGGATGACGGCCGTCCCACTCGAGGATGCCCCAGAGAGCCGCGGCGGCGTGATGGCTGAGGACAGCGCCGTGCCCGCACGCCTTCACCGCCGCGAGCCATTCGCCCTCGACAGGCGGTCTTGGGGTGGCCGACGACGTAGACGCCGCGATATCGACGGTGCAACCACCCAGGGACCGAGTGGCGACTTGTTCGGCTCTGGGCCGAATAACTCGCCACTCGTCGTGGTCGGGCGGGGGCATGAGCGGACGATCGGCGCACCCGCCGCAACGATTCAAGACGCGGACCTGACGACTTCGTCGCGAGACTGCTCCCCATCTGCACGCGCACGGGCTCAGCGGCGCCGTGCCCGCGCCGCTCGTCGAGGACGACCGCGCCGCGGCGAGCTCGCGGCGCATCGCCGCGTCGTCGCCGGGGGTCAGTGCCAGGCGCTGGCGCCGAGGATCACCAGCGCGGCGATCAGCACGGCCGCGTAGCCGATCGCCAGCCCCGAGTAGGCGAGGGCGCTTCCGTGCTCGCGACCCCCGGAACGCCGGATCTGGCGCAGCGCGGCATGCCCGAGGACGATCCCGAGCACCGAGCCGAGCCCGCCCATCCACAGCAGCGACGTGACCAGCGACGCGACGGCGAGGCCGTTGATGCGTGAGCGCCGCGTGACGAAGAGCGGGCGCGTCGGCGCCGGGGCTCGCGCAGCCGGCGGGGTGACGTCGGCGATCAGGCCGTCGAGGTCGGTGCAGAACTTCGCCGCGTAGGCCGTCGAGACTCGCTCTTCGAGCTCGTCGGCGTCGAGACGGCCCTCGACCGCGGCGCGATGCAGGCGCTCGACGACCGCCTCGCGGTCGGCGTCGGAGGCACGCAGTCCGGGTGTGCTCGGTTCGAAGCTCATCGATCCGTCGCCACCTAGTGTGACGGACCGCGCGCGCGACGGCGATACGGCTGGCACGACCTTCGGGGGGACCTACGGCGCGCCACGCACGCGCTCGCGCTCACCCGTCCGGGCGAAGCGCCCGCCGGCCGCGCGCGCGACGTCGGCATCACCCGTCCCGGCGCGCCCGAAGCGCGCGCCGCGGTTCTCGCCGCCGAGCGCGGTCAGCAGGATCACGATCAGGAGCACCGGGACGATCACCACGGCGAGCGCGAATCCACCGCTGTGCGAGTCGGCCAGCGAGGTCTGGATCGGCAGGTTGAGCGCCGCCAGCAGGTTGCCGAGCTGGTAGGTCACGCCGGGGTAGAAGCCGCGGACCTCGTCGGGGGAGAGCTCGGAGAGATGCGCGGGGATGACGCCCCACGCGCCCTGCACGAACAGCTGCATCAGCAACGCACCCGCCGTGATCAGCCCGAGCGTCGGCGCGAACGCGAACAGCGGCACGAGCAAAGGGCGAGGACCGCGCAGAGGATCACGGTCCTGCGGCGGCCGAAGCGCTGCGACAGCGCGCCGAAGTAGGCGCCGCCGATGATCGCGCCGATGTTGTCGACGATCGCCACGATCGTCGTCGTCGTGGTCGTGGCGTTGAAGTCGTCTTCGAGGAACGTCGGGAAGAAGTCCTGCGTGCCGTGGCTCATGAAGTTGAACGCGCTCATCAGCAGCACGAGGTAGACGAAGCGGCGCAGCACCTTCGGCTGCAGGAAGACCGCGCGGAAGCCGACGCGTCTGTCGCTCGCGGCGCCTGGTCTCCTCCCACGCCTCCGACTCGCCGACGCGCATGCGGATGAAGATGGCGAGCAGCGCCGGGAGGGCCCCGAAGAAGAACAGCCCGCGCCAGCCCGCCCACGGCGTGATGACGAAGAACGCGAGCGCGGCGAAAATGTAACCGGCGGGGTAGCCCTGCTGCAGCAGGCCCGACCAGAGCCGCGCTTCTCCGGCGGGATCTTCTCCATCGCCAGCGAGGCGCCCAGGCCCACTCGCCGCCCATCCCGATGCCGTAGAGGCAGCGCAGCACCAGCAGCATCGTCAGCGAGCTCGAGAAGCCGGTGAGGAACTCGATCGCCGACTAGAAGATGACGTCGACCAGCAGCGGTGTGCGCCGGCCGCGCTTGTCGGCCCAGTAGCCGAACAGCGCCACGCCGATCGGCCGCGCGGCGAGCGTCAGCGTCCTCCCTTCCAGAGGTCTTGTACCCATTGCGCGGCGCTACATCAACGTCCGCGCGCGCCGTGCGGCGGTCCGAAGCGCGTGCCCGATGCTGCGGTCATCGCCGCGCCGAGCACGATCAGGCCGACCACGGGATGCAGCGCGCCGAGCACCGGCACGTCGTCGCCGACGCCGCCGAGGATGTTCTGCAGGACCATCAGGCCGAAGAGGATCGCGCTCGACTGGACGGCCTCGCGGCGACCGGCGAAGGCGAGGATCAGCACCACGAGCGCGATCACCGTGAGCACGGTGCCCCAGATCC
>JAXDHR010000183.1:0-57543 GCA_034664425.1 Solirubrobacteraceae bacterium | reverse complement strand
CGTGGCCGGCAAGGTCTCGAGCGTCGACGGCAGGACGCTCTACGTGACCACGAGTCAGGGCACCACCGTCAAGGTCCGCCCGGGGTCGTCCGTGAAGGTGACGCGAACGGCGAAGAGCGGGGTCCGCGCCGTCCACCCGGGTGACAGCGTCGTGATCACGGGCTCGACACGGGCGAACGGCACGGTCACCGCCGCGCAGATCACCGCGACCGCGAACGGCGTCACGCCCGGCGGGTTCGGCGGGTTCGGGGGCTTCGGCGGCGCCGGGCGCTTCGGCGGCCAGCAGGGAGGAGGAGCACTCGGCTCGGGCTCGGGCTCGGGCGGATGACGATTCACAGGCCGATCTCAGGATCGGCCGTGACCATGGCGCCGATGCGGATCCTGGTCGTCGATGACGAGCCGGCGGTGCGTGGCACGCTGGAGCGAGCCCTGTCCCTCGACGGCTACGACGTCGAGGTGGCCGAGGACGGGCTCGACGCGCTCGACCGGCTGGCCGCGTTCGGGCCGGACGCCATCGTGCTCGACCGGATGATGCCGCGGCTCGACGGCATCGAGCTGTGCCGGCGGCTGCGGGAGGCCGGGGACCGCACCCCGATCCTCGTCCTCACGGCACGCGACGGCGTCGACGACCGCATCCTCGGCCTGGACTCCGGCGCAGACGACTACCTCGTGAAGCCGTTCTCGGTCAAGGAGATGCGGGCTCGCGTCCGCGCGCTGCTGCGGCGAGCCCGTCCGGCCGATCAGCCGGAGCTGCTGCGCTTCGCCGGGCTCGCGCTCGACACCGGGACCTACGAGGCATGGCGGGGCGACCGCCCGCTCGCGCTGTCAAAGACCGAGTTCGCGCTGCTCGAGCTGTTCATGCGCCTTCCGCGGCGCGTCCTGACGCGCGCGCAGATCTTCGAGCACGTGTGGGGCTACGACTTCGGCGCGACCTCGAACGCGCTCGGCGTCTATGTGGGCTACCTGCGCCGCAAGACGGAGGCCGGAGGCGAGCCGCGGCTGCTGCACACGGTGCGCGGCGTCGGCTACGCGCTGCGCGACCCGTGACGCTGCGCCGGCTCGTCCCGCTGCTGTCCGCGCTCGCGGTCCTGATCGCGGTCACGCTGGCGTCGACCGCGTCCTACGTCGCCGTGCACGACGCCTTGCGCCACGACATCGACAGCACCCTCACCGCCCAGGCGCGCTTCGTGATCGCCCGGGGGCTGGCGCAGCGGCCGGCGCGGCGGCTGCCCGCGCCGCCGCCGCGCCGCGGCGGGCCGATCGCGTACGCCCAGGTCGTCACGGCCGGCGGCGCGACGCGCATGCTCGGCGCCGGCGGGGTGCGGCTGCCGGTCGATGCGCGGGTGCGAGCGCTCGCGCGCGGCGGGACGGGCCAGTACCTGTCAAGCGCATGGGTCAACGGGTCGCACCTGCGCGTGCTCGCCGTCGCGACCCCGGGGGGCGCGCTCGAGCTCGGGCGGACGATGGACGGGATGGACTCGGTCCTGAGCCGCCTGCGGCTGGTGCTGGCGGCCGTCTGCCTCGCCGGCGTCGGTCTCGCGGCCGGGCTCGGGCGCCTGATCGGCCGCCGGCTCGTCGGCCCGATCCGCGAGGTGGCCGCCGCCGCGCACCACATCTCCGAGACCGAGGACCTCGACCGCCGCATCCGGCCTCGCCGCGCGGACGAGGTCGGTGAACTGGCCGCGGAGTTCAACGGCATGCTCGACACGCTGCGGACCTCGCAGGCCGCGCTCGACCGCTCCGCCGGCGCGCAGCGCCAGCTCGTGGCCGACGCGTCGCACGAGCTGCGCACGCCGATCACGGCGCTGCGCGCGAACATCGAGCTGCTCGAGGAGGCGGACCCGGCGCGCCTGGCTCCCGGCGAGCTCGCCGTGCTGCTCGCCGACCTGCGCGGTCAGGCCGATGAGCTCGGCGCGCTCGTCACGGACATCATCGAGCTCGCGCGCGACGCCGCGCCGTCGCCTGCGCGCGAGGACTGCCGGCTCGACCACCTGGTCGAGGAGGCGCTGGGCCGGGCGCGCCTGCATGCGCCCGGCGCGCGGTTCAGCGTCGACCTGCAGCCCGTCACCGTCGAGGGCGTCCCCGAGCGGCTGGGGCGGGCGATCAACAACCTGCTCGACAACGCGGTCCAGCATGGCGGGACCGGAGCCTGCATCGACGTCACGGTCGGCGCCGGGGGAGTGATCGTGCGCGACCGCGGCGCCGGCATCCCGCCCGAGGACCTCGAGCACGTCTTCGACCGCTTCTACCGCAGCGCGGCGTCGCGCAACCGGCCCGGAACGGGGCTCGGCCTGGCGATCGTCCGCCAGGTGGCGGAGACCCACGGCGGCTCCGTCGAGGCGCGCAACGCGCCCGACGGCGGCGCGATCCTCACCCTACGGCTCCCGGCGCGGCCGCTGCCCGCGCCCGCGGAGATCGCGCCGGCGCCGACCATCCTGAGCTGAGCCGGCGGGTCACCCCAGCTCGCGCGCGCGGCATGCCAGTTGGAGGAGGAGCAGGTCGTCCGGGTTGGTGCGGTCGATGTCGAGCAGCTCGAAGATCCGGTTGATCCGGTAGGCGACCGCGTTGCGATGCAGGTTGAGCAGCTTGGCCGTCTTCGTGAGCGATCCGCGCTGGTCGAGGTAGACGTGCAGCGTCCGGATCAGGCGCTCGCCCGGGACCGGTCCGAGCTTGGTGAGCGGCGCGAGCACGGTGCCGACGGCGGCCTGTGCCGTGTCGGACGCGTACCACTCGACGAGCGTGCGGCGCAACCCGGCGCTGTCGAAGGCGATGGCCGCGTTCGCGTGCCCGGAGGTGCGCGCGGCGGCGACGGCTGCCTTGGCCTCGGCTGCCGAGGCGAGCAGGCCCTCGACGCCGGCGTAGGCACTGCCGACGCCGCAACGCGTCAGCGTCGCCGGGATCCGGGTGCGCACGTGCGCGAGCGCCGAGTCGACCTCCTTGGCCACCATGCTCGATGCCGTGATCCCCGGGTCCTCGGCATGCATGCGCACGAGCAGCAGCGCTCCGGCCCGCGCGGTGTGCCATTCCCCACCCATCGTTCGCAGCGCCTGCAGCGTGGCGCGCCCGAGCCGCTGGCGCGCCTGGTAGGAGGCGACCTCGCTGTCGCCACCGTAGGCCAGCTGATCCAGGTCGAGCCGGACGACGACGTGCCAGCCGTCGATCGGGACCCCGAGGGTACGGGCACGGTGCACGAGTGCGGGACGGCCCTCCATCGGCGCCGCCAGCAGCTCCGTGAGCACCTCCTCGCGGGACTGGATGGGCAGCTCCTCGGCGCGGCGACGTTCGGTCAGCGCATGGCCTGCGGCGGCGCTCGCGGCCTGCATCACGATCTGGAGGCCCAGCGCGAGGTCACCGTCCTGCGGCTCGGCGCGCAGCCACCCCTCGATGTGGTTGTCGACGATGATCGGCGCGCGCGGGCCACTGGCCGGCTCGTCGTGCGCGGCCCGGATCGGAACGCCGAGGGCGGCGCCGGCGCGTTCGGCGAGCGCCTCGATGCGTCCCTCCGGCCGATGCGCCTCGATCGCCCGCAGTGCGGCATGCGTGCGCACCAGCGCGATGTCGCCGTCGCCGGCGAGCTCACGACCGATGGCCACTGCCAGCTCGGCGAGATCGACCCCAGCGGCGGTGACGAGGATCGCGGTGCCGGACCGATCGGCGATCGCGGCCGACGTCGGCGTGAGTTCCGTCGCGCCGTCGGCCGACACCGCCAGCGCCGCCACGCTGCGCCTGCGCGCGAGCCGGAGCGCCATGTCGAAGCGGTACGTGCCGGCCGCGGCCGACCCCGCCCGCGTGAGCAGCACGATCGCGTGCTCGCCCACGTCTCCCACGTCGCCCGGCTGCTCGATGAGTGCCACACGCTCGACGGTCGGATCGGATCGCGGGCGTACGAGATAGCCCAGAAGCGGCGCGAGCGTCGGCGACTCGACGAGCTGCCTGAGCGAGGCCACACCGCCTAGTCTAAGGCGGGACCGACCGCCGTCACACCCCACTGCGAACCGTGCCCTTGCGCCTCGACGTGACGAACCTCCGGGCTCTGGCTCGCGGCTGCGGCGTGCTGGCGGCCGGCGCGGGGGGAGACCTCGAGCTCGCCCTGCTGATGGCGATCGTCGCAGTCGACACGCTGGGACCTGTGACCGTCGTCGCGCTCGACGACCTGCCCGACGATGCGCTCGTCGTGCCGTGCGGGCTCGTCGGCGCGCCGCAGATCGCGAACGAGCGGATCTTCAGCGGTGACGAAGGACGCGTTCTCAGCCGCGCGTTGGAGGATCTGCACGACAGACGCGTGGGCGCGCTCATGTGCTTCGAGACGGCGGGTCCGAACGGGCTGTTCCCCGTGGCCTGGGCGGCGCGGGCCGGGCTCCCGGTCGTCGATGCCGACGGCGCCGGGCGAGCGCTGCCGGGGCTGCAGCAGCGGGCGATGCACGTCGCCGGCGTGCCGGCGAGCCCGGTGGTCCTGACCGACGGGCGGCACAACGTGCTCGTGATTCACGCCGCGGACGACCCATCGGCCGCCAGACTCGCGCGCAGCGCCGCGACGGGGCTTGGCGGCGTCTGCGCTGCGGCCGCCTATGGCATGACCGCCCGCCGTGCCCGCACGAGCACCGTCGCAGGATCGCTCTCACGCGCCGTCGCGCTCGGCCACTCGATCGACGGCTCGGCGCGCCGGCTCCCGCTGGCCGCCGTGGCAGAGGCGCTGGGCGCGCGCTTGCTGATCGAGGGCCGTGTGACCGACCGCGAGCGGAGCTCCGCCACCATCGACGGTACGGCCGGGCACGCGGGCCGCCAGGTCCGCATCGAACTGCAGAGCGAGTACCTCGTCGCGCTCGAGGACGGGGCGGTGACGGCCGCTGTCCCGGACCTCATCGCAGTCCTCACGGCCGACACCGCAGCGCCGATCGCGACTGAGAGACTGCGTGTGGGCGACCGCGTCGCGGTGCTCGCGGCCGCCGCCAACGACGTCTGGCGAACCGAGGAGGGGCTGGCCGTCGCCGGCCCGGGTGCATTCGGCTATGACATCGAGTACGCGAGCGGATGAGGTACGGGTCGCGGTCGCGCTGGGCGACACGACCACGGACGCGTTGGCGATCGACGGGCGCGACCGCCTGCTCGCACGGGCGCAACTCGAGACGACCGATGAGCCCGGCGTCGCGCTCGCCTCCGCGATCCGTCAGCTCGTCGCTGATGCCGGCGTCGATCGCGCGCTCGTGACGCGCGTCATGCTCGGGACCGGCCGCACGCTCCGCCGCGCTCTCGACGACCGCGCCGTGCAGCGCGTCGCCGTGATCCGCATCGGCAGCCCGCTCACCCATGCGGTTCCGCCGCTCGCGGCCTGGCCGGCCGCGCTGCGTGACGCGGTCTCGGTCGGCGAGGTCCTCGTCGGCGGCGGTGCCGAGTACGACGGCCGCGCCGCGGCCGCGCTCGACGAGCCTGCGATCGCTCGCTTCCTCGGGACGCTCGACGGGCATGTGGACGCCGTCGCGATCACGGGCATCTTCTCCCCGGTGGCGCCGGACCAGGAGCTCGCCGCCGCCACGGTGGTCCATCGTGAGCTGGGCCCCGGCGTCCGCGTCTCGCTGAGCCACGAGCTCGGGACGCTGGGGCTGATCGAGCGCGAGAACGCCGCGGTCCTGAACGCCGCGCTCGCGGGGGCCGCGCAGCGGCTCGCAGCCGCCTTGGAGCAGGCGCTGCGCAGCGCGCGCATCGCCGCCGAGCCGTTCCTGTCACGGAGCGACGGAGCCCTGATGGCGCTTCGGTTCGCCGAGCGCTTCCCCGTTCTCATGCTCGACAGCGGCCCGGCCAACGCCATGCGCGGCGCCGTGCACCTGACGGGCGTGGATGACGCCGTCGTGGTGGACGCGGGCTCGATCGTGACGGACGTCGGTACGGTGGTGCGCGGACTCCCGCGGGAGGCGCCGTCGTCGGCCGAGATCGCAGGCATCCGCGTGGGCTTCCGGATGCCGGACGTTCGCAGGCTGGCGCGCGATGCGGCGCCCGTCGCGCTCGCCGAGGCGGTCGACCGGGCCGGTGCGGACCTCGGGTCGCCGCCGGTGATCGCAGTCGGCCGCTCGAGTGCCCTCGTGGCCGATCGCCTGCCCCGTATCGCCCGCGTGCTACGACCCGCGACGGGCGACGTGGCGGCGGCGATCGGCGCGGCCGTCGGCGAGGTCACGGGTCGCGCGGACCGAGTCTCCGCGGACCGGCCCGACCGGCGCCACGAGGCGCTCGAGGCCGCCCGGGATGCGGCGATGACGCTTGCCGTCCACGCCGGTGCCGATCCCGATCGCCTTCATGTCGTCGGCGTCGAGAACCAGCCGCTGACCTATGACGCCGAGCCCGTGGTGCGTACCGGCGTGACGGTCGCGGGGCCGCCGGTCTAGGTGTGTACTAGGTCCAGAGCCGCACGGTCTGTCCGTGCGGCGCGGGCACCAGATCGAGCTGCCGGGTCAACTGGCGCGCCACCCACAGGCCGGCGCCTCCGGCGTGTCCCGGCCGCGGCGGCAGGTACCCGGTGAGCGGATCGTCGATGCCAGGCCCGTCGTCCGAGACCTCGCACACGAAGCGATCCTCGACGCGCCCGACGCTGACGCTGACCGCGGGGCCGCCGTGCCGTCGCGCGTTGGCAAGGACCTCTGCGGCCGCGATGATCATGTTCTCCGCCTCGGGCGCGGACACCTCGGCTGCTTCGAGCTCCGCGCTCAGCCCCTCGCGGAAGCCTCGCGCGTCGCTGTCGACGGGCAGCGGGTGAAGGCCGGTGATCGGGGCCGGCGTCGGCGTGCGGGCGCGCACGAGCTCTTCGGGCCTGTGGTAGTGCGCGTTTCGCGCCCAGTCATCGGCGAGCACCTCCGGATGCGTCGCGAGCGCGCCGTCCACGACCCACTCGGACACTTCGCGCGCGTCGTAGCCGCACATGACCCAGAGCGGGTGGTGTACCAAAGCGCGGTTGACGATCGCCTCGTAGCGGATCCACGGGTTCCATTGGGCATCGGTCCCGCAAGCCGGCAGCTCGGCGTAGACGCGGATGGCGTGCGCGCCGTCGCGCACGAGTCGGCGCACCCTGCCGTCATAGCCGGCCAGGGCCGCCTCGGGGCGCGTGTAGAACGCGTCGCGATCGACGAACGAGACCGCGCCGGCAGGGGATCCGAGCGCGCCGGCGAGCCGCTCGCACTTCGCGCGCTCGGCGATCACGATGGCGGGGTCGCCGCGACGTAGGCCCGACTCCAGGAACGGCGCGACCTTCCGGACCAGCCGCTCGTCGTCCTCATAGAGGAAGAGGCTGTGGCGCATGGGCTTCAGGCCCCCTCGAGCAGCTCTATGGCCGGATCCGTGTCCCAGGCCAGCAGCGCGAGCAGTCGCCGGACCGCGTTCGAGGCGGGGGCGATGGTGAGTCGCTGCCCCGTACGTCCGCGCAACGCGCGCATGCCGGCGACGTCGACGTAGCTCAGATCGGCCAGGTCGAGTCGCAACGGGCCGTGGAAATGCGCGTCGAGCACCTCCGACAGCGTCTGCGCGCAGCCGAAGTCGAGCTCGCCCGCGAGGCGCAGGGCACCGTGGCGACGGTCGCGCGCTGCGGCGAGCTCTCCGTCACGCCCGATGGCCGCCAGCTCGGGTGACGCATCGATCTCGTGGGCCTCGACGACGTCGGACAGCACCCCGGGACCGAATCGCCCGTGGTCGTACTGACACAGGATCGAGCACGAGGCCGCGTCCATATCGCTCGCGATCTGCGCCTCGTAGCTACCGAGCTGGCGGGAGCCCGGCAGCTCGCTGAGGGCCGTCGGCATCTCCCCGGTCACGCTCAATCCGAGGTAGCCCTCGGCGAGGGCGCGCTCCTGCTCGGCACGGAGCATCGCCAGCATCCGATCCGGCTCGAAGCGACCATCGGGAAGGTAGGCGTCGTCGGCGCTCCGGACCTCGAGCTGCCCGCGCGCGATCGCCGGCTCGAAGGCCGGATCGAGCCCGGAGGTCATCGGCCCCGCAGCGTCGGTGTCGGCGAAGTACACGACCTTGTCCCCGCGCTGCAGGCCGTCGCGAACAAACGCGAAGGCCACGCGCTCACGATCATCGGCGTCCGCGAAATGGCAGCAGGCGTGCTCGCCGGGCCGGACCGTGATGGCTTGAGCGGATCGGACGGAGGAGGCCACCTGATCGAGTCTAGGTAGCCGGCATGGCGCGTCAACGCCCCCTTGTGCAGCATGCACGGTTCTGCGAGCGGTTCCGTGGGATCCTCCAAAGACAGACCGCCCGTGCAGCGCCACCCTGGTGCGGTGCCGCCGGCCTCGCACCAAACCCCAAGTCGCTCGACCATGCGCGACAGACCATCGCCGGCCAGCGAGGGGGCGTCGTCGCAGGGACCGCAGGGCCGCGAGTCCCGGCGGCAACGGGAGCAGTTCGTCGCGAGGTTCGCGTCGGCGGCCAGGCGCGCCGAACCGCGCACGAACGGGCGCGCCGGCCGGCCACGATCGGGACTGACCGAGCCGTCGCGACGCCGCTTCGCACGCCCGTCGCTGCTCGGCCGTCTCGAGGAGTGCACGGCGCTGGACACGCTCGTCGCCGCAGTCGGGACGGGGCAGAGCCGGGCGGTCGTGATGCGCGGGGAGCCGGGTGTCGGCAAGTCGGCGTTGTTACGGCACGCGATCGCGGTGGCGTCGCCGACCTGCCATGTGGTGTCGGCCGCTGGCGTCGAATCCGAGATGGACATGGCGTTCGCGGGCCTGCATCAGCTGTGCGTGCCGCTGCTGGATGGGCTGGATCGGCTGCCCGGCCCGCAGCGCGACGCCCTCGAGGCGGCCTTCGGCTTGTCGGCGGCCGCGGCTCCGCAGCCCCTCTTCGTCGCGCTGGCCGTGCTCGGGTTGCTCTCGGACGCGGCGACCGCACGTCCGTTGGTGTGCGTGATCGACGACGCGCAGTGGCTGGATCCTGCGTCGGCCCGCGCGCTCGCGTCCGTCGCGCGGCGGCTGGGAGAGGAGTCGGTGGCGCTGATGTTCGCCACACGCCGGGTCAGCGACGAGCTCGAGGGGATACCCGAGCTGACGCTGAGCGGGTTGCGCGAGCCTGACGCGCGCACCCTGCTGGAGTCGGCGCTGGTGGGACCGGTGGACCCGCGGATGCTGGAGCGGATCGTGGCCGAGTCGCGCGGCAATCCGCTGGCCTTGCTGGCGTGGCCCGGCGATCTGGCGCCGGCGGAGCTGGCCGGTGGGTTCGTACCTCCGGACCGGTTGCCGCCGGCCGGTCGCATCGACGACGAGCTCCGCCAGCGGGTCGAGCAGCTGCCGCCCGACGCACGCCGCCTGATGGGCCTGGCGGCCTGCGAGCCCGTGGGCGACGCGGCGCATCTGTGGAGGGCGGCTGCGCGCCTCGGCATCCCGCGGGACGCGGTCAACGTGATCACGCGGGCGGGGCTGGTCGAGATCGGCGCGCGGGTCACCTTCCAGCATCCATCGCTGCGCTCGGCGGTCTACCGGGCCGCGCCGCCCGCAGAGCTGCGCGACGCGCATCGTGCCCTCGGGCTGGCGATCGATCCGCTCGTGGATCCCGACCGGCGTGCGTGGCACCTCGCGACTTCGACCGCGGGGCCTGACGAGGACGTTGCCGTCGAGCTCGAGAGCGCGGTCGGCCGGGCGCAGGCGCGCGGCGGGCTGTCGGCGGCGGCTGCGTTCCTCGGACGCGCCGCAGACGTCTCGTGTGAGCCTGCGCTCCGGCCGGCGCGAGCGCTACGCGCCGCGGAGGCCAAGCTTCAGGCCGGAGCGCCGAGGGCGGCGCTGACATTCCTCGCGATGGCCGAAGCGGTGCCCCTGGGGGCGTGGCAGCGCGCACGAGTCGAGCGCCTGCGTGGGCAGGTCGCGTTCGCATGCGACGGACGCGGGGACGAGGCACCGGCGCTGCTGCTGCGGGCGGCGCGACCGCTCGAGCCGCTCGACGCACGGCTCGCGCGCGATACCTACCTCGACGCGTTGCAGGCGGCGATGGTCGCCGGCACGCCGCGCGATCAGCTCGCCGATGTCGCCCGGGCCGCACGCCGCCTGCCGCGCCCGGCGGGGGCGGCCACGGCCGCCGATCGCCTGCTCGACGGCGTCGCGCTGATGATCACCGAGGGGCATACCGCGGCCGCGCCGAGCCTCGTGCGCTCGCTGGCCGACACGCGCGACGAGACGTGGGCGCACTGGCCGTGGCTCATCGGACTGGTCGCGTGGGAGCTGTGGGAGCTCGACCGCCTCGGCGCGATCGCGGCGCGCCAGGTCGACTCGGCTCGCGGGGCCGGCGCCATCCAGTCGCTCGTGCCCGCGCTCTCGATGCTCGCGATCGCGCGGGCGCACGCCGGCGACTTCGCGGAGGCGGAGGCGCTCGCCGACGAGGCGGAGGCGCTGGCCGCGGCGACGGAAAGCCCGCGCCGCCCGTGGGCGCGGATGGTCCTCGCCGGGTGGCGGGGCCGCGGGCCTCAAGCGGGGCCGGCGAGCGGGCCGGTGGGGCACGCCACGGAACGCCGGGACGCCTCGCCGCCTCCGTTCGGCGCTCTCTGCACGGCGGTGCTGCGCAATGGACTCGGGGATTACCCGGCCGCCCTGAGCGCCGCGCGGCGCGCCTTGCAGCACATCGGCTCCATCTCGCCGGCGCTGCCCGAGCTCATCGAGGCGGCGGTGCGCACGGGCGACCTCGACGCCGCCGCCGGCTCGCTCGAGCGGCTGCAGGACCTCACCCGCGTGTCCGCGACGGATTCCGCGAGAGGCATCCTGGCCTACTCGACCGCGCTCGTCGAACCCGAACGCGCGGACGCGCAGTACCGCACTGCCCTCGCAGATCTCCGTCGGTCAGGGCACACCACCCATCTCGCACGCGCTCACCTCCTCTACGGCGAATGGCTGCGCCGCCGGCGCCGGCGTTGCGAGGCGCGCGAGCAGCTGCGCAGTGCGCATGACCTGTTCACCTCGATGGGCGCGGAGGCGTTCGCGGCTCGCGCCGGACGCGAGCTGCTCGCCACCGGCGCGACCGCACGCAAGCGCACGATCGAATCGGCGGACCAGCTCACCGGGCGCGAAGCAGAGATCGCGCGGCTCGCGCGCCACGGCCTGTCGAACGCCGAGATCGCGGCCCGGCTGTTCCTCAGCCCGCGCACCGTCGAGTACCATCTCACCAAGATCTTCGCCAAGCTCGACATCAGCTCGCGACACGAGCTCCAGCGTGTTCTTGTGCTGCCGTCGGAGCCCGCAGCTCCAGGGCCTTGAGGGCGAGTACCAGCACCATGAGGTCGTCGACGTCATGCGGGTCGCGGCCGCTGAGCTCGCAGATCCGGCGCAGGCGGTAGACCACCGTGTTCGGGTGGACGGTCAGGAGCTCGGCCGACCGCGTGAGGTTGAAGCGCGTCTCGACGTAGGCGCGGAGGGTCGGGAGCAGCGCCGATCCGTGCTCGCGATCGTAGTCGCACACCGGCCGCAGCGTCGCCGTGAGGATCCGCTGCGCGTGGGCGCTGCCGTCCAGCATGTGGTCGACGAGGACTTCATCGAGGCCGAGCGCGCGCCCGCGGATGTCGAGGCGATTGGCCAGTGCCGCGGCGTCACGGGCCTCTGCGTAGGCGGTCGCGATCGCCCGCAAGCCGCGATGGAAGCCGCTGATGCCGATGTTGAGCTCCGGCGTCAGCGCCTCGCCGAGCTCCACGCAATACCGGCGAACCGCCTTGAGCTCCACGGGGTCGCTCACCGGATAGAGCAGGACGAGATCCCCGTTTCGCATGCCGGCCAGCAGCGACGCTGACGATGCCGGCGGACGGACGCGGCTCCGGCTCGCCGCGACGATGCGGTCGAGCGCGACGCGGGACGACAGCGGCTCGTCCTGACCGACGGCTCCGTGCATCTCGCCGTCGCGCAGCAGGACGACGATGTAGCTCTCCGCGAACGTGAGGTGAAGGGCTCGGGCGCGCTCCTGCGCTGCAGCTTCCTCGCCCTGGCCCGAGATGAGTGCATTGAGCAGATCGCGACGGAGCAGGCCGCGATCGGTGATCTCGTCGAGGTAGGCGTCCGTCGCCACGTTCGAGAGGACGTCGACCTGGTGCATGAGCCGCGAGGCGATCTCGAGCGCCGCGTTGCGCTCGGACGGCCGGGTGACGCGCACGCTGTCCAGCACCGCCTCCCAGAGCACCTCGCCCCAGACCCGCGCCGAGTGCGAGACGAACCCGAGGGAGACGCGCTGATGGACGCGCCGAGCCGCCGCCTCGCGGATCGCGGCGGCCCAGGGGGCGGTGAGCGGCTCGCCGCCTCGCAGCATCTCGACGAACGCGTCGATGTTCGCCAGCGTGAAGGCGTACTGATCCGCCACCAGCGGGTCGTCCGGCCGGCGCTCGCCATCCCCAGCATCGTCTCGGAAGCGCTCCACGATCTGGTGCGCGAGCGGCTCGCGCCGCTGCGCGATCTGCTCTGCGATCGCGAGCACTGCCGCTCGGTCGAAGCGGTCCACGGCGCGGCTACGCGCCCCAGCCGCTGCTGTCGGCGCTCGAGCGCTCGTAGGGGCTACGAAGCCGAGGCGCAAAAGTTCGGGTTTTCGCGCATGTTGGGCGGCGGCCGCCCGACATAGGGTTGCCGCGTCCGTTCGAACGACCGGGCTCAACGCCCGAGAGGAGCGTGGACTGATGGGGTCGTACAACCACTCGAAGGAGTGCGGGCGCGCCACCCGGCCCGTCGGGCCGGCAGGCGCAGAGCGGCGGCGGCGGCGGCGGGGGGGACCGGCACTGCTCTGCCTGATGGTGCTCGCGGCGTTCGGGCTGGCGCCCGCGACGGCCGGCGCCGCGTCGTGGCCCACGATCCCCGTCCCGATCCCGTCGCTCGCGCAACCGTGGTGGTCCTACCTGCCCGGCCTCGGCGGGACGACGCCGACTCCACCAGGGGGCGGAGGAACGGCAGGCTCCACCCCCGTATCGGGGACCACGAGCAGCCTGCCGGGCAAGGCGTTCTCGGGCACCTTCACGAACTCGTCCGGGTCGCTCGACTACCGCGGCTACGTCCCGTCCACGTACCGGTCCGGTACGGCCGTGCCGCTCGTCGTGGCCCTGCACGGCTGCACCGAGTCGGCCGACGAGTTCCGTCAGCTGACGCGCTGGGACGCGCTGGCCGAGGCCAAGGGCTTCATCGTCGTGTTCCCGCAACAGAGCAGCAACGCCAACAGCCTGAAGTGCTGGAACTTCTTCCAGCCGGCCCACATGAACCGCGACGCGGGCGAGCCGGCCGTGATCGCGGGCATCACCCATTGGGTCCAGCAGCACTACACAATCAATGCCCGCCGGACCTACGTCACCGGGCTCTCGGCCGGCGGAGCGATGAGCTCGGTCATGGCCGCGACCTACCCCGATCTCTACGCGGCCGCGGGCATCGGCTCCGGCTGCGAGTACGCGGCGACCGCCGCCTGCGCCGGCTACAAGAGCGCCGATCCAACCACGGCGGGCGAGCAGGCCTACAAGGCGATGGGCCAGCACGCGAGGCCGATGCCGGTGATCCTGTTCGAAGGAGACCAGGACACCACGGTGCCGCCGGTGAACGCCCAGCAGATCGTCCAGCAGTGGCAGGTGACCGACGACCTGGCGGACGACGGCGGCCACAACGGATCGATCCCGGTCCAGGCCACCAGCGTGAGACAGGGAAGCGTCCAGGGCGGCCACTCCTACACCGTGACCGAGTACTCCGATGGCCACGGCAAGGAGCTGCTGCAGTCCTGGCTGGTCCACGGCATGGGCCACGCCTGGTCCGGCGGCTGCAGCTGCGCGCGGTACGCGGACCCGGCCGGTCCGGATGAGACGGGCGCGATGTACGCGTTCTTCATGGATCACCCGATGCCCTGACACCCGTCCCCTCTCGCTCAGGCGCTCGGCCGGCCTCGCGGCCGGCCGGGCGCCGCTGCATATCGATCCTCGAGCACGCCCGTGCCGGCAGCGACTGTCCCAACCGCCGTCGGCGCCTGGTCCTCCGGCGAGCGCGGTGCTCGTGCCCGTTGGTGCCGCGGAGGGGTTATGCGGCTGGCCTCCACCGGCTCCGCCGTCAAAGCTCGGTCGTGTCGGCGACGAAAGAGAGAAGGCAACGGCCATGGCTGACAACCGCGGGGTGGTCTACATGGGGTCGGGCACGGTCGAGGTCCACGACATCGACTTCCCGACGTTCGAGCTCAAGGACGGGCCGGGGGTCAGCCCGGCCAACGTTGGGCGGCGGCTGCCGCACGCCGCGATCGTGCGGCTCGTGGCGACGAATGTCTGCGGTTCCGACCAGCACATGGTCCGGGGGCGCACGACGGCGCCCACCGGGCTCGTGCTCGGTCACGAGATCACGGGTGAAGTCGTCGAGACGGGGCGTGACGTCGAGTTCATCCGGGAGGGCGACCTGGTCTCGACGCCGTTCAACATCGCCTGCGGCCGCTGCCGGATGTGCAAGGAGGGCCACACCGGCGTGTGCCTGAACGTCAACCCGGACCGCCCGGGATCGGCCTACGGCTACGTGGACATGGGCGGCTGGGTCGGCGGCCAGGCGCAGTACGTGGTGGTTCCCTACGCCGACTGGAACCTCCTGAAGTTCCCCGACAAGGAGCTGGCGATGGAGAAGATCCTCGACCTGACCATGCTGTCGGACATCTTCCCGACCGGCTTCCACGGCGCGTACACCGCCGGCGTCCGGTCCGGATCGACGGTGTACGTCGCCGGCGCGGGCCCGGTCGGCCTCGCCACCGCGTACTCGGCCATGCTGCTCGGCGCGGCCGTCGTGATCGTCGGCGACCTCAACGTCGAGCGGCTCGAGCAGGCGCGGCGGTTCGGGTGCGAGACGATCGACGTCAGTGAGGGCGACCCGAAGGACCAGATCGAAGAGGTCCTCGGCGTGCCGTGGGTCGACGCCTCGGTCGATGCCGTCGGCTTCGAGGCTCGCGGACATGGCTCCAGCGCCGAGGAGCAGCGTCCCGCGGACGTCCTCAACACCCTGATGGACGTCACGGGCCCGGCCGGCAAGCTGGGCATCCCGGGCCTGTACGTGACGGAGGACCCCGGCGCGGCCGACGAGTCGGCCAGGCACGGCGCGCTGTCGCTGCAGCTCGGCCTGGGCTGGTCGAAGTCGCACACCATGAGCACGGGGCAGTGCCCGGTGATGCGATACAACCACGGGCTCATGCAGATGATCCTCAACGACCGCGCGCACATCGCCGACGCGGTCAATGCGACCGTCATCTCGCTCGATGACGCCCCGCACGGCTACGAGGACTTCGACAAGGGCGCGGCCAAGAAGTTCGTGATCGACCCGAACGGGCTGATCAAGGTCTGAGCCTGCGGCCCGGGCGGCTTCGAGCGCCGGCCACGCCGGCGTCAGGCCGCCCGGGCGTGCGGCTCGCGCAGCGGGCGCAGCGGACGCAGGGCGCATTCAACGCGCACGAGCTCGTCGAGCATCGCGCCGGCCGCCTGCTCCATGATCTCATTGGCCTCCACGCGCCCGTCCTCGTTGATGAACTGCGGGTGGAACGGGATGCTCACGGCCTCGAAGACCGGCAGCAGCTTCAAGGTCGTCACGACCTGCTTGAGCTGCTGGACGGCGCGCGTGCCGGCGGACACGCCGCCGTAGGAGACGAAGCCCACCGGCTTGTCGTGCCACTCCTCGTGCAGGTAGTCGATCGCGTTCTTGAGCGTTGCCGGGTAGCCGTTGTTGTACTCCGGCGTGACGAACACGAAGGCGTCGCTGTCGTCGACGGTCGCGCTCCAGCGCCGCGTGTGCGCGTGCACGTACTGGCGCAGGCGCGGGTGGTTGGGCTCGTCGAGCAGCGGCAGGTTCAGCTGGGCGAGGTCGACCACGTCGACGTCGAAGGCTCCGTGCGAGCGGGCGCGGTCGGCGAACCACTCGGTGATGGGCAGGCCGGCACGGCCGGGACGGGTGGAGCCGATGATGATGGTCAGACGGGGCATCTCAAGCTGTCGTTTCGTCGGCTCGGTGGCGCCCCTACGAAGGGTCCCCGGCGTCCCGATGCGGAGTTTCGGAGCGCCCGGGAGTCCAGCGGCGCATGGCGCGGGTGGCGAGACGGTGCTCCGTCCGGGTGTTCGCGGCGAGCTGCTCGCGGGCGAAGAGGAACGTCTGCCGCGTCGCCTGCAGGTCCGCGTCGCTGGAGGGCTGGGAGTTGCGTGCGGGGTTCATGTCGTCAGGTCCTTTGATCGGGCATCAGCGGCTGAGCTTGTGCTCGTGCTGGGGCGACCCGGCGTGTCCGGGCCGCCCCACGGTGAAGGTGCCGGTCAGTTTCCTGAGGCGTTCAGGTTCGCCTGGACGAACGAGCTCAGGTTGCCGCCACGCAGGATGAAGGTGGCGAGTCCACCGCAGCTCGCGACGTTCCCGAGCGGGTTCGGGGTCCCATGGAGGGGCCCGTGGCTGCCGTAGGGACCGAGCGGGCCATACGGTCCGAGGGGCCCGAACGGGCCCGGGTCGAAGAGGCCGGGCAGGCACACGTTCGAGGTCGAGGGAAGGGCCGGGAAGCCGACCGGGGTTGCGGCGCTCGCTGCGGCCGGGGCGGCTGCGGCGAACGTCGCCGCGGTGGCCAGCACGGCGGCGAGCCGTTTCGGTGCGTACATGGGCGGATGCGCCTCCTGTTGTCCGAGGATCGGTGCCATCGTGGCGCTCGACCCTCGCGGCGCGGGCTGTCCCAGCGCACGGTTTGCGCTGCCCCTCGCGCCACGGCCTCGTGGTGCGCCGATGGCCCCTAGGGTCGCGTCGACCCCTGGCGCGCACGACCAGGGGTGCCGGCCGGGGGGCCACCGATGCGAAGTCGACCCCCACGCCGGGACACTCGAAGGCATGCGGAAGGTCGTACGCGACAAGCTCGTTCTCGACGCGATGGAGGCCTACGTCGAATGGCGCCAGGCTTCCGTGGCGGTCGACGACGCCTATCGGCGGTGGTCGATCGCCGGATCGAGTGATCCGGCGCGCGAGTTCGCGACATACGCAGCGGCGCTCAACGGCGAGGAGCTGGCGTCGATTCGCTACGCGGAGATCCTCCGGGGCGCACTCCGGATGATCGCACGCGACCGCCGGCGCCGCGCACGACCTGTCGGGCGCCGCGGACGCAAGCGCCGCACGAACGCAGCCGCCCGGCGCAGAACGATGTCGCGCGAGACCGGGCCTCGCGTCGGAGCGCCGCGCGGCCGCGGCCCGGTCCGCCCGGGTGATCGCGGCCGAGCCCGCCGGGCGAGCTCCTAGGCGCGGCAACGCGGGCCGTCGATCGAACGTCCCGCGCGCGTTCGCGCCGGTACCGACAGCGTCAGGCGGGCGTGCAGCCCTGAACCGACAGGACGCGCCCGGACGGCCGGCGGATCGTCAGCATCCCGCGTCGTGACAGGCGCAGCCGCAGGGCCACGCCGCGCAGCGAGTCGGGAAGTCTCAGCGTCGTGACGCGCCTCCCGTTCACCCGAACGGCCAGGCTCGCGGTCGGCGCCAGCCGGACCTTCGCGTGACCGACGGCGGCGCGCGGCGCGCTCCCGGAGCCGCCACGGGCTGCGCCGCAGCCCGTGAGGTTGATCACGAAGCGCTCTCGCGTTCCCGCGCCACGCGCGGGGACGCCCGTGTTGCTGCTGTTGATCGTCGTCGTGATCGGCGCCGCGACCACGGTGATCGGCGCGTTCACGATGGTCGTCGTCGTCGTGACCGTCGTGATGTAGACGACCGTGCCGGCCACCGGCGGGATCGGCGTCGGAGTGGGGGCCGGCCCGAGCTCGGGCGTCCCGGCGGCCGTGGGCGCGGCCGCGGGTGCCTGGGGCGGCTCGTCCGCTGCCGCGAACGCCGCGTTCGCGCCGAGCGCACCGAGCGCCAGCGGCACCGCCGTCCACCTGAGTGCAGACATCTGTGATCGACCTCCAGCCGGGCGGCCGGAGGCTGCCGCACGGCGTATTGCTCGCCGACCGCCGTCCGGCGATCCCCCGGCGGCTACCGTCCAGGTGTTTGCACGCGTGACTCGGACCGAGCGTCGATGGCCGCCGCGTGGCGCTCCAGGAAGCGGGCGACGTCGCGATCCGCCTGGGGCTCGTCGGTCACGTAGAGATGCCCGGCCTCGGGCCAGAGCGCCAGCTCTGCTCCGGGGATCGACTTCGCCAGGTTCCGCGCGTTGTCGGGCGACTGAATGCGGTCCTGGGCGCCGTGGACGACGAGGGTGGGCGCCGCGATCCGGGCGAGCCGGTTGACGCTCAGGTGCGCGGCGGCCGCCGTCACCTGATGCACGTAGGCGAAGGTCTCCGGCAGGTACCCGAGCGGGCTGGTCCCGTGCCTGAGCCGGTGCGCAATGTCCTCCGCGATGCGATCCCCGTGGCTGCGGCGAGTTCGCTCGCCGTAGCTGTAGGGGACTGCCGCCCACTCGGCCTCTTCCCTTCCCATCCCGCCGGCGCGGGCGAAGAAGGTGAGCGCCTGGGGGTCCTGCGGGATCGCGAGCGGCCCACCCGGCGTCGTCGCGCCCAGCACGAGGGCGCCGACGCGGTGGCGGAAGCCGAGTGCGATCTCCTGCGCGACCATCCCCCCGAGCGAGATCCCGTACAGGTGCGCTCGCTGCACGTTCGCGGCGTCGAGCACCGCGATGGCGTCCGACGCCATCTGCGTCACGAAGTACGGCCACGGCGACCGATCGCTGCGACCCACGTCGCGATGATCGAAGGTCAGCACACGGAATGACGAGGACAGGCTCTCGACCGTCCGCCAGCCCGCCTCGAGGGACATCCCTTGCCCGAGGATGAGCAGGACGGCGGGGCCGTGACCGGTGCTCTCGTAGTAGACGCGCAGGGCTCCACTGCGGGCGTAGGGCATGTCGGGACAGCATGCGGCGGCATCGCGCCGCGCGCGCCGGGCCCGAAGGCGGTCGGCGCCTGGCACTACGGACAGCCGACAGGAACGTGCGCGATCCCCAGGCTCTGTCAATGCCCGAGCGCATCTTCTTCCATGTCAGGAACAACGTCGTCGCCTATCTCGCGCTCTTCGTCGCACTCGGAGGCTCGTCGTACGCGGCAGTGCGCCTCGCGCCCGGGAGCGTGCGCACCCGCGCGCTCGCAACCGGCGCCGTGACGCACAAGAAGCTCGCCGCCAACAGCGTCACCGCCGCGAACGTCGCGAACCACTCGCTCAACGGCGCCGACTTCAAGGCCGGCGTCCTCGGGGCATCGGGCTCGAGCGGCGCCAAGGGACAGCGAGGCGTCCGCGGTCCTGCGGGCCCGACCGGTCCGGCCGGTCCCGCCGGGGGCGCGTACATCGGCGCGCGGGCCAGCTCCGCCGGGGCCGTCGGCGCCCCCCACGGCAGCAGCACGAACGTGCCGCTCACCGGCGGCAGCTGGACCCAGGCGCCGGGGGAGCTCGATCTGATCGCGGGCAGCGTGACGCTGAAGACGCCGTCGGCGTGCACCGGCTCGTTCGGCAACTCGCTCGTGGTCAGCGTCGACGGGACGGCCACCACGTTCGGCGTTGCGCCGCAGACTCCGCCGTCGACCTCGGTGACGGTCCCGCTCGTCGTCGGCACGCTCACCGAGCCCGGCGCCAGCACGCAGCATCACGTGACGGCGTCCCTCGCCAACTCGTGCACGAAGGCCGGCGAGGACTTCACCGTGAACCAGGTCAAGCTCGACGTGTTGAAGTTCAACTGAGAGCGCCGGAACGGTTCGGACATGCATCGCACGATCACCGCGAACATGGGCTGGCGCATCGAGGCGTGGGAACAGCCCTCCGGGAGCGCGGCGTCGCAGGACGCGCAGCTCGTCTGGCCCGATCCGGCGGCGCAACGGCTGCGGGTGGCCGTGCTCGACGGGGTCACGCCGACCACAAGCTGCCGCAGCGTAGTCGGCGTGGCCGGCCCCATCTACGCGGCCGCGGTCGCACGCATCGCGCTCCAGCGCTCCGAGAGCTCGCTGGAGGAGTGCGTCCTGGCGGCGAACCGGCATCTGCACGACGGCGGCGTCGCCCGGTCGCGCGATCAGGTGCAGACCTGCGTGACGGCGGCCGACGTCTTCCCGGACGGCCGCGTCGAGGTCGTGCGGGCCGGCGACTGCGAGGCGTGGGCGCGAACCGCCGACGGCTGGGTTCCGCTCGGCTGCGGCACCGCGCTGGAGGAGCCGGTCGCGGCGCGCTGGGATGAATGGCAGCGCCGCAACGCCGGCGTCGGCCGGGAGGCGCGCCACGACGCCGAGGAGTCCTTCCTCGGTCGCTCGCACGCCTGGACCTCGACCGCCTTGGGTCGCTTCGAGCGGCCGGTGATCCGGCGCTTCAGCGCGCACGGCGTCTCCGAGCTGGTCCTGGCGAGCGACGGCGCGCGCCTGACCGAGCCGGTCCTCGACGAGCTCCCGACATGGATCGGCGATCTCCGCAGCTGGGAGCGCTCCCGTGCCGACCTCGGCCGCGCCGCCGAGAAGGTCCACGACGACGTGACGGTGCTCCGCCTGGTGCGCGGGCGCGCGGCGTTGGCGCTCGCGGCGTGACCGTGTTCGAGATGCCATCGACCCTGACCATCGCGGGCGTGCTCACGTCCAGCTTGGACGTCCTCCTCGACGCCGCGTCCGAGAGCGGCGCCCGTCTCACGTGGGGACGGACGTGGCTGACCCGCCGCCACTGGGTGGCCGTCGAGCTCCTCGACGGCCAGCGCTGCGTCCGGCGCGGGGGGACCCGCGCCGAGGCGGCCCGGCGCCTGCTCCACGACTTCTACGGGGGCGCCCGCCCGATGACCGCCCCGATCCCGGAGAGGTGACCGACGGCCATGCCGATGATCCGCTGCCCGTATTGCCAGCTGCGCCAGTACGCGCCGGCGACCTACGCGACCCGACCGGAGTGCGCCGAGTGCGGACGCCCGTTCGAGGTGCGCAGGGCGGCCCTGATGGCCCGGGTCGTGGTGGCGGCGCGCGCGCTGCGGAGCGATTCCAGGGAGCGCACGGCGAGGAACCGCCGGTGACCGGCCGGCACGCGGCCCAGCCCTTCGGGGCGCGCACGGCCGTCCCGGTGTCCGGCGGCGACCTCGAGGTCGCGCGGACGGCCGTCTCGCCGGAGGAAGCCGACGTCGTGGTGCTCGCGATCCACGGCATCAGCTCCTCGCACATGGTCTGGTGCCCGACCGTGCGCGAGCTGTCCGAGCGCGTCAACCCGTGCGTGCTGGCACCCGACCTGCGCGGCCGGGCAGGGAGCGCCGCGCTCCCCGGTCCGTACGGCTTCGACGCGCACGTCGCGGATCTGCTCGCGACGCTGGACCACGCCGGAGTCGAGCGAGCCACGCTGGTGGGCCACTCGATGGGCGCCTACATCGCCACCGGGCTCGCCGCTGCCCACCCCGAGCGCACCTCGGGCGTCGTGCTGCTCGACGGTGGCCTCGCCGTGCCGAGCCCGTTCGACGCGGACGCCGACGAGCTGGTCGACGCCATGGTCGCCGGCGCGCTCGAGCACGCGCGCAGGACGTACGCGTCCGCCGACGACTACGCCGCGGAATGGCGCGCCTCGCCGGCGTTCGCCGCCGACTGGAACGACGACGTCGACGCCTACGTCCGCTATCAGCTGACCGGGGAGCCGGGCGCGCTGCGGCCCGCGGTCTCGGAGGCGGCGGTGCGGGCGGACGTCGAGGATCTCGTGCACGGCGAGGTCGCGCGCGCGGCGGTGGATCGCGTCACGGCCCCGCTTTGCCTGCTCACGGCTCCGCGCGGTCTGCACAACGACTTCCCGCTGCTGCCGTCGCTGCTGGTCGAGGGGTTCGCCGCAACCCATCCCACCGCGAGCGTCGAGCGGATCCCGGACGTCAACCACTACACGATGCTGCTGGGCGGCGGGCTCGGTCCCTCCCGCGTCGCCACGGCGATCGCCGCCCTGGGGATCGCCGCCGCAGCGTGACGGTCCGGGCCCGGCCGGGCTCAGGCCGCGTCGGCGGCGGCCTGGGGGTCCAGGGGTTCCCGGCCGAGGTCTGACCGCGGCGGCCGAGCGAGCAGCCCGAGGCGCTCCCCGAGGTGCACGGCCGCCGCACGGTTGCGGACGCCGAGGCGCCGGTAGATCAGCGTCGTGTGGTGCTTGATCGTGTCGACGGACAGCCCGAGGGAGTCCGCGATGCCCTGGTTGGTGGCGCCGCGGGCCATCAGGTTGAGGATCTGGTGCTGCCGCGACGAGAGCGACCCGTGCGTCGCATCCGGGTGCCAGACGAAGCCGGGCTCGCTGTCCGCCGCCGTGCGGATCGACGCGAGCAGGTCGCCGGCATCGCCGTCCTTGGCGACGAAGCCCGATGCCCCGGCGACATGCGCGGCGTGCTGGGTGAGCGTCCCGGAGCTCGACGTCAAGAGGACGCGCACGCGCGGCGAGCGATGACGGATCGCCTCGCAGATCTCGATGCCGTACTCGTCGCCGACGAAGAGATCGACGAGCGCCACCCGCGGCTCGTGCCGGGCCGCGAGCAGCACGGCATCCGCGCCGCAGCGAGCGCTCAGCACGCGGCTGACCCACGGCTGCCGGCGCAGCAGGACGCGCAGGCCGATGTGGATGATGTCCGAGGCGTCGACGAGCAGGACGGCGCCGCGCGGGTAGGCGCTGTTGGTGTTCACCGAGCTCGTAGCACGCACGGGATCACACCGAGGCCAGCAGATCGCCCCGATGGGCGATGAGGACGTCTCGCAGCGAGCGGGGAGGGACTCCGGTGAGCGTCGTCACCGCCGGATCGACGACGTCGTAGTACCCCTCGCGCACCGCCTTTCCGAAGGCCACGATCGCGCGCGCGATCGGCTTGGGCGCTCCGTTGCGGGCCAGACCCCAGGAGAGCATGCGATCGCCCACGGGGGCAAGCTTGACGGCGCGGCCGCTGACCTCCGAGAGCAGGCTCGCCAGCTCGGTCTGCGACAGCGCCTCCTGGCCGGTGACGTCGTACGTCTTGCCCGCATGCCCGTCCGTCGTCATCACGACGGCCGCCGCGCGGGCGCAATCACGGCGTGAGACGGATACGAGCCGTCCGTCCCCGGCGTTGGTGTAGAGCTTGCCGCCCGCCACCGCCAGCGCGCCGGGCGGGACCTGCAGCTCGGCGTAGCTCGCATTGCGCAGCACCGTCCAGTCGAGGCCGCTGTCGTGCAGGATCGCCTCGGTCTCGCCGTGCTCGGTCGCGATCGGCCCGACGGGATGGTCCGGGACCGGCTTGGGGAACGACGTGTACACCACGCGTCGGATCCCCGCGGCGGAGGCTGCCTCGATGGCGGCGCGATGCTGCGGCACGCGGCGTCCCACCGCCAGCGTGCTGATCAGCAGCATCCTGTCACCGCCCTCGAACGCCGGGACGAGCGAATCCGCGTCGTCGAAATCTCCGTGGCGGATCGTCACGCCGCGTGCGCCCAGATCGGAGAGCGCATCGGGATGGCGGGTGACGAGCACCAGCTCGGGCGCGGGGATGCGCTCGAGGAGCTCCTCCGCAACGAGGCGACCGAGGTGGCCGGACGCTCCCGTGACGACGACGGACATGTGTGGTTCTCCGTTTCTCTGGGGTGGCCGCCGCGCGTTCGTGCCGCGCTCGGCTCGCTTCACGCTAGTTCCTCGCGCGTCCTGCGTTGGCTGGACCGAGCGCCAGCTGAGGCTGCACCGGCGAGCAGCAGCGCCGCCCGCCAGGGACCCACGTCGCGCGCCAGCGCGCGAGCGATCCGCGCGCTCGTCCACCGCTGCTGCGCCGCGCCGGGCGAGGCGAAGCGATCACGCTCCGCCTCGGCCGCCAGCGCCGACGTGTGCGGGCCGACCGTTCGGGCGAGCTGGTCGGCGAGCTCGCCGAGCGTGGTCGAGGGACCGCTCGGCGTCCGCACGAGGCGTGCGAGGGCATCGCCCAGATCCCGCGGCCGGCGGCGGACCCGCGAGCCGGCGAGTCCGACCGCCGCGAGCACGCCGAGGACCATCCACGCACGCCAGCCGAGCATCGGACCGCGCCGGCCGGCCGGCGCGAGCAGGTCGAGGCCGGGCGCGATGGCGGCCGGGGCGACCGCCGGCGTGGGGTTGAATGGCACCCAGCCGTACCCCTGGAAGTACACCTCGATCCAGTCGTGGGCGTCGACATCGCGCACCTCGAAGCGTCCGCTCCTGCGCACCCCGGTGGCAAACCCCGCGACCAGCCGGGCCGGGACTCCGGCCAGCCGCAGCAGCAATGCCGCGGCACCGGCGAAGTGCTGGCAGTAGCCGGCGTGCGTGTGCAGGAGGAAGTCCGCCAGCGGGAACCGGCCGGGCGGGCCGACGTCCGTCGTGTAGCGGAAGCGGTCGCCCCCTCGCAGGTAGTCGATCACGCGCGCGACCACCTTCCACTCCGTGCGCGCGCCCGACGCCAGGCGTCGCGCGAGCGCCGCAACGCCGCGGTAGGGCGAGCGAGCCAGCGCGCCCGTCGCGGCCGGGTCGCGCCGGTCGCCGAACGGCGGCACGTCGACGGGGAAGCCGGGCGGCTGGGAAGAGCGGGCAGCGAGCAGGAGGCCGAGCGGCCAGAGCGGGAGCGCCGACCGCGCGCGGCGGAGCGGGGACGTGGGCCACCCGAGCTGCGTGTACGCGGCGATCCGGCGGTCGCTCGGCGCCCGCGCCCGTCGCAGCGCGCCGGCGTCCGCGCGCACCACCCGGGCGTCGACGCGGTACTCGTCGCCCGCCTCCGGCCACGACTGGAGTCGCCACGACGCGCCTGAGTACGGACGTGCGGGGCCGCGGGCCTCGACGCGCTCGATCGGACCGGGCGAGGCCACCAGGTCGCTCCGCAGCCCGCGCACCCGCACGTCGACCCGTACCGGCTTGCCCGCCGGCTCGGGGAGGCGGGGAAGCAACCCGCTCGCGCGCCAGCCATGTCCATCGAAGATGTCGAGCACCTGCAGACGCCAGAGCGCCGGCTTCGCGGCCTTGATCTCGAGCATCGGCGCTCCGGTTCGCCGGTCGTCGAGCCGCCCGAACGTCGGCTCGGTCTGGAACAGCCGCGGCGGCGGCGGTTGACCACTCCACCCGGGCAGCACGAGCCACAGGTGCCGAGGCGCAGCGGCCTGGGCGATGATCGCCGACGCCAGCGCGACCACGACGCTCACGGTGACGGCCACCTGCGCCGGCTTGTGCCGGCACGCAGCCCACAGCAGGCCGACCAGCAGCACCGCCGCGCCCTGCCAGACGGCGGTGTCCCCCGGATGAAGCACCGCGGCGGCGACCCATGGCGTGGCGCCGGCGGCGAACGCCGCGTCGATGCGTCTACGCGCGAGCGCCGCTGCCGCGATCCACGCCGTGCCGGCGAGCGCCAGGCCACCGGCGAGCGGCCACCCGCCGGCGCCGCCCGGGTCGACGCTCGGCGCCGCGAGCTGTGCAACACCTCCGGCCAGCCGTGCCGGCATCGCGGTCCATGCCCGGGGCTCGAGCTGATCGGCCGGGACACCGGCGAGGAGCGGCGCGGCCAGCAGCCATACGGCTACCGCACGAGCCGCCAGCCTGGCGGGCCGCCGTCCCGCCAGCACGGGTGCGGCGAGGGCGGCGACCGGCACGACCGCGGCCGCGAAGCCGCTGAGCAGCGCCGACCAGGCCAGCACGGCAACCGCGGCGAGCCCCAGCAGCGCGCCGGCCGCGACCAGGGATCCGTCGCGCTCGGTCAAGACGCGCGGCGCGCGTGCAGGGTCATGGTCCGGCGCAGCAGCTGGGCGGCGCCGGCGCGGTCGGACACGACGAACCGCACCGTCACCTCCAGTCGCCCGGCGCGCGCAAGGAGTCGGAGGCCCGCGCGCGTCAGGGTCAGCCTCATCCGGAGGTGCCAGTTCGCGGCGAGCCGCGCCGTGGTACTCCCGAGCCGCGCCCTACGATGCCGCCGCACGTGCGCCGAGTACCGGCCGCGGGCGGTGCACTCGTGCCGGCAGCTGAGCGTGAGGACGCCGAACGTGCCGTCCGCCGCGGGGCGGTGCGCCAGCCGCCCGAACCGCGCCCTCGCCAGGGGCGCGACCTCCCTCGCGACGGGCGCGACGCCGCCGACGGGCGCCGGCGCTTGCGGCGGAGCCGGAGGCGCGGGCTCCACCCGGGCGGCCGGTGCCGTCGTCATCCCGGGCAGCGGCGTGAACTCGGGCTTGGTCCCGTCGAGCCGGGCGGAGAACAGGAACGGGCTGCGCGAGCCCGGGAGGCCGCTGTCGCCGACGGCCGCGATGCCGGTCGAGGATGCCGCCACGGCGCCGAAGGCGGCGGGCTCGGACCGGAACGGATCGAACCCCTGCGTCCCGGCGAGTGCGAACACATGCCTGTCGGCGCCCAGGGTGGCCGGCTGGAACGCTCCGAGCGCCGGGCGGAGCCGGCCGCTCGCGAACCCGGCCGTACCGGCGTGGGCGCCGGCGACGAGCCAGCTGCCGGTCGGGAGTCGCGCGAGCGTCGCGCCGCCCGCCGGCACACCGGGGCCGGGGTAGCGCAGCGCGCGCAGGCCGCCCATCCCGCAGCGCGCGTCCGGGGTCAGGCCGGGCAGGGTGAAGCACGCCGCGAGCAGCCTCGAGCCGGCCCGCGCGACCGCGACTCCCCGGTCGGGCCCGATCTTCACGTCGGAGAAGACGGCGCCCGGGCTTCGCCCGAGGTCGAACGTCTGCGTGCCGCGCGGGATCAGGCTGCGGTCGAAGCGGAAGACGGCCGCCTTGCCGCCGGAGAACCCGGACACGACGGGGTTGCCGCTCGCGTCCGCGTCGACCGCGGTGAAGCCCACGTCCACGCCCGGATCCGCGGCGGCGACCAGCGCCGAGCGCACGACTGCGCAGGTCCCGCCGTCCACGTCGGCGATGAAGCCACGCATCGGCCGGGCGAGCGTCCTGCCGACGACGACGATGTGGCCGCCGACCGCCACGGCCCTGCCCGGCAGCACCGCCGGCCCCAGCGAGCTCACACGGACCCCGGTCGCGCCGCACGCACGCCGCAACCGTCCGGTATCGGCGTCCATCTTCGCGACCGCGAGCTGTCCGTTCGCCGAGCCGACGCCGTAGAGGAACGCTCCCGCGGGGACGATCGCCGTGAAGGCATCTGCCGCCCCTGGTGCGGCGTCCACGCGCTCGAGCCAGTCAAAGCTCCCGCGGGCTGCGTTCCAGCGGCCGGCGAGGCTCGAGCGCAGCTCGGGCGCGGACTGCGCCGAGCCGCCGACGAACACGTCCGAGGGGTCCGTCCCCAAGGCGATCGCGCTGGCGTCCGCGTCGGCGGCCAGGGCATTGGAGGGGCCCTGTCCGAGCACTGCCGCGAGCATGACGGCCGCGGCGAGCGCCGCCGCCCGGCTCGACATCATGGTCTGATCGCCCCCTCGTGAATCCGGTCGAAGGGGTTCAGGCTCCCCCAGCCGGGAGGCCAGCGCGAGTGGCCCGAAGGCCAGTGGCGGCTGTCCCGACGGCCAGACCCCGGCACGCCGGGGCGCCCGTACGCTCGGCTGATGGACCAAGCCGTGGTGGTGAGCGCCGTCCGCACGCCGGTCGGCACGTTCGGCGGCCAGTTCGCGGGCACCCCGGCCAGTGAGCTGGCTGCGCGCGCGATCGAGGCCGCACTCGAGCGCGCCGGGCTCCCCGGTGACGCCGTGGACGAAGTGGTGCTGGGCTGCGTGCTGCAGGCCGGCCTCGGTCAGAACGTCGCCCGCCAGGCGGCGATCTCGGCGGCCATCCCCAAGGAGGTCCCCGCGACGACGATCAACATGCTGTGCGGCTCGGGCCTGAAGTCCGTCGCGATCGCAGCGCAGATGATCCGGGCGGGCGACGCGAGCGTCGTCGTCGCCGGAGGCATGGAGAACATGTCGCGCGCTCCGTATCTCGACCCGAGCGGCCGCTTCGGCGCCCGCCTCGGCGACGCGAAGCTGATCGACTCGATGCAGCACGACGGCCTCACGGATGCGTTCCACGACATCCTCATGGGCGTCACGGCAGAGAACATCGCCGAGCGCTACGGGATCACCCGCGAGGACCAGGACGACTTCGCCGCCCGCAGCCAGCAGAAGGCGGAGCGCGCCGTGGGCGACGGCGTCTTCCGCGACGAGATCGTGCCGATCGAGATCCACGAGAAGCGCGGGACCCGGGTGATCGACAACGACGAGGCGCCTCGTCCCGGGATCACCGCGGCGGCGCTCGCCCGGCTGCGCGCGGTGTTCATCGGCGACGGCGGCACGGTCACGGCGGGGAACTCGTCCGGCATCAACGATGGTGCGGCCGCGGTGATCGTCATGTCGGCGCGCGCGGCGGCCGAGCGAGGGCTCGAACCGCTCGGCACCCTCGAGAGTTATGCCTCCGTCGGGGTCGAGCCGGCGATCATGGGGATCGGACCCGTCCCGGCCGTGCGCAAGGCGCTTGCGAAGGCGAACCTCGAGCTCGCCGACATCGACCTCTTCGAGCTCAACGAGGCCTTCGCCGCTCAGTCTCTGGCGGTCATCCGCGAGCTGGGCATCGATCCCGCCCGGATCAATCCCCATGGCGGCGCGATCGCCATGGGCCACCCGATCGGCGCCAGCGGCGGTCGCATCCTCGTCACCCTGCTCCACGAGATGCGGCGCACGAACGCGGGTCGCGGCGTCGCATCGCTGTGCGTCGGCGGCGGGCAGGGGCAGGCCGCAGTGATCCGCAACGGCGCCCACGCCTGAACGCCCACGCCTGAGCAGCCCGCGGGGCCGGCTCAGTCCGGCCCGCCGGGGTGCTGCTCTTCCCAGCGGAGCGCGGCCCCCTCGGCGTGGGCCGACAGGCGGGTGGGGGAAGGGTGTCCGCCGGCGGTGAACGGTGGCGGGGACTCGAACGTCGAGACCGTGTCGAGGAGCCCGCGGCGCATGGCGGCCGCCTCGGCGCTCGCCGAACGTCGCGGCGCCGGCCGCCCCGGCGTGCCACCGCTCGAGCGCCCACGCATCGGGGTCACTGCCGGCGCTCGCGGTCCTGGAGGTGTGCGGTGGACATGGCCGTCGACGTTAGGGCCGCGCCGGCCCAGACGCAGCCCGCAACGGGTGACTTCACCCGTTCGGGCCTATCGGCTCGCGAACGCGGGACTCGTCGCGCCGCCGCAACTAGAACACGCTGACATGCTCGACGCGCTTGTCGATCTCGCCGAACCGCGCGCGCTCGCCGCTGAAGCTGCGCGCGTCGCGGCGGAGGTGGCGCGCATCGCATTGGGCGTCTCGGACGTGACCGTGCCGGCGGCGGACAGGCGCTTCGCCGACCCCACCTGGACCGAGAACCCGCTGTACCGGCGATGGGCTCAGGGCTATCTGGTGTGGGCGGACGCCGTCGGGCGTCTCGCCAGCCGCCCGCGCTCGCCGGCCGACTGGAGGCGCGAGGCGCGCGCCCGTCTGGCAGCGGACCTGATCACCGAGGCGGCGGCGCCGACGAACGTGCTCCCGGGCAACCCCGCCGCGATCAAGCGGGCGTTCGAGACCGGAGGCGCCAGCCTCGCGCGCGGCCTGCGCAACGCGCTGCGCGACGTCTCCCATCGCGGGGGCATGCCGTCCCAGGTCGACCGCCGTCCGTACGAGGTGGGGGAGAACCTGGCGGCGACGCCGGGATCTGTCGTCTACCGCGACGAGCTCTTCGAGCTGATCCAGTACGCGCCCGCGACTGCGCGCGTGCGCGCGCGGCCGGTCCTGATGATCCCGCCGCAGGTCAACAAGCACTACTTCCTCGATCTCGCTCCGGGACGCAGCCTCGTCGAGTACCTCGTCGGTCGCGGGATGCAGTACTTCACGCTCGTGTGGCGCAACCCGGGCGCCGAGGACGGCGATTGGGGGATCGACGACTACGCGGCCGCGCAGCTGCGCGCGATCGAGGTCGTGCGGGAGATCTCGGGCTCGGATGAACTGGGCCTGATGGGCGTCTGCGCGGGCGGCCTGACCACCGCCCTGATGCTCGGCCACCTGGCCGCCTCCGGCGAGGCGGAGGCGATCAGCTCGGCGACGTTCGCCATCTCGATGATCGACAGCAGGAACCCCAATCCGATGTCGATGCTCGCGACGGACGAGTTCAGGGGCCAGGTCGCGAAAGATGCGGCGGCCGGCAAGGTCTACGACCGCGAGCGCATCGGCCGCACGTTCGCCTGGCTGCGCGCGAACGACCTCGTGTTCAACTACGTGGTCAACGATTGGCTGCTCGGCGAGGCGCCTCCGGCGTTCGACATCCTCGCCTGGAACGACGACGGCTCGGACCTGCCGGCGCGGTTCTACGGCGAGATGCTCGACATCTACGCGCACAACCGCGCCGCGATGGCCGGCTCGGTGACGGTCCTCGGCACGCCGATCGATCTCGGGCAGGTCAGGTGCGACAGCTTCGTCGTCGCGGGGGTGACAGATCACATCACCCCCTGGAACTGCGGATACATGACCAGCCGGCTGCTGGGTGGGAGCAGCGAGGTGGTCGTGACATCGACAGGTCACATCCAGACGATGGTCAACCCGCCGGGCAAGCCGCGCGCCCGCTACTTCACCGGCGCTCCAGGCCCCGACCCGGACGACTGGATGGCGGCGGCCACGAGCCAGGACGGTTCGTGGTGGCCGCGCTACGCCGAGTGGCTGATCGCGCGCTCCGGCGAGGAGCAGGAGCCGCCGGCCACGCTGGGCAGCGTCCGCTACCCGCCGCTCGACGCCGCGCCCGGCCGCTACGTCCTCGGCTGATCGATGATCACGAGCGGAGGACGAGACGAATGAGCCATGCACCACCGGCCAACCGCGCCGAGCTCACGCCCGTGAGCTTCCTCGAGCGCAGCGCGCTCGTCTATCCCGACCGGGTCGCCGTGGTGCACGGTGACCGGCGCTACAGCTACCGGGAGCTCGGGGCGCGCGTGAACCGGCTCGCGTCGGCATTGCGCAGCGCGGGCCTCGAGAAGGGCGACCGCGTCGCCTTCATCTGCCCGAACATCCCCGCGCTGCTGGAGGCGCACTTCGGTGTGCCCGCGGCCGGCGGGGTGCTCGTCGCGCTCAACCATCGCCTCACCGCCCGCGACATCGCCGGCATCCTGGAGCACTCGGGAGCCCGCTTCGCGTTCGTCGATCACGAGTTCGCGCACCTCGTGGAGGGCGGCGGCGAGCTCACCGTCGTGCGCGTGGACGACACCGGCGCCCCGGGCGATCCCTACGAGGCGTTCCTCGCCCAGGGCTCCGCCGCCCCGCTCGCGAGTCTGCTCGAGGACGAGGAGGAGCCGATCTCGATCAACTACACGTCCGGCACGACGGGGAGGCCGAAGGGTGCGGTGTACAGCCATCGCGGCGCCTACCTCAACGCGCTCGGCGAGGTGATCGAGACCCGCATGACGCCGGACACGGTCCACCTCTGGACCCTGCCGATGTTCCATTGCAACGGCTGGTGCTTCCCATGGGCGGTGACGGCGGTGGGGGGCCGGCACGTGTGCCTGCGCAAGGTCGATCCGGGGCGAATCTGGGACCTGATCGACGCCGAGGGCGTCACGCACTACAACGCCGCTCCCACGGTCCAGGCCGCCGTGCTCGGGCATGCGAAGGCCCACCGGGTCGAGCGGGAGATCATCACCGCGGTGTCGGGTTCCCCACCGACCCGCGAGCTGTTCGTGCGGCTCGCCGAGGTGGGCTTCCGGCCGGTGCACGTCTACGGCGCGACCGAGCTCTACGGGCCGTACATGGTGTGCGAGCCGCAGGACGGCTGGAAGGACCTGCCCGTCGCCGATCAGGCGGCGCTGCTCGGCCGCCAGGGCGTGAACTACGTCGTCGCGAGCCCGGTGCGGGTGGTCGATGAGGCCGATCGCGACGTGGAGCCGGACGGGATCACGCTCGGCGAGGTGCTGATGCGCGGCAACACCGTGATGCTCGGCTACTTCCGCGATCCCGAGCAGACCGCGGCGACGCTCGCGGATGGCTGGTACCGCTCGGGCGATCTCGGCGTGCGCCACCCGGACGGATATGTCGAGCTGCGGGACCGCAAGAAGGACATCATCATCTCAGGCGGCGAGAACATCTCGAGCATCGAGGTCGAGCAGGCGATCGCCGGGCACCCTGCCGTGGCGGCCGTCGCGGTCGTCTCGACTCCCGACGAGAAGTGGGGCGAGCGGCCGAAGGCCTTCGTGGAGCTCAAGGACGGCAACCGGGCCACGGCGGACGAGATCGTGACGTTCGCGAGGGACCGCCTTCCCGGCTTCATGCGCCCGGACACCGTCGAGTTCACGGTGCTGGAGCGGACCGCGACGGGCAAGGTCCCGAAGCGCGCGCTGCGCGACCGCGAGTGGGACGGGCACGAGCGCAAGGTCGGGTAGGGCCACGAGCCGATCCGCGGTCCAGATCACGCCGTCCGGTCGTACAGACCCGCGGGAGTCTGATCCGGGCGAGCATTTGCGGGCCATGCCACAGCCTGGACACCGGAGCTATTGCCGCCCGACCGACCATGTCGTGACCGTGATGGGCGCGCGGCGGCTGCGTGACGGGCTGAGCACCCGATGGTGGATCCACTGCCGGCGATGCGACCTCCAGCACGGTCCGTACAGCGACTGGCACGCCGCATGGCAGGACGCCTGGAACGCGCAGATCGCCACGCGCCGGCGCAGTGAGCCGTCGCCTCCCGTCGGCTCGAGCCGAGCCGGCGCATGATCTCGGTCGGCGTCCCGCGAGAGGGCGCTCCCGGCGAGCGCCGCGTCGCGCTCGTGCCCGACGTCATCGAGCGGCTGGGCGACCGGGTCGAGGTGATCGTCGAGTCCGGCGCCGGCGAGGCGGCGCTGATCCCCGACGCGCTCTTCGTCGAGGCGGGGGCGACGATCGGGGATCCCTGGCGCGCAGGGGTCGTGGTGAAGGTGGCGCCCCCGACCCGGGAGGAGATCGGCCGGCTCGCGCGCGGCGCCACGCTTGTCGGGTTCCTCGCGGCGTCCACGCGGCCCGGGATGCGCGACGCGATCGCGGACGCGGGCGTGACCGCGTTCGCGATGGAGGCGATCCCGCGCGTCTCGCGCGCGCAGGCGATGGACGCGCTCTCCTCGCAGGCCAACGTCGCGGGCTACAAGGCGGCGCTGCTCGGGGCCGAGCACGCGACCCGCTTCTTCCCGATGCTGATGACCGCCGCGGGCACCATCCCGCCGGCGAAGGTGCTGGTCCTCGGCGCCGGCGTGGCGGGGCTGCAGGCCCTGGCGACCGCCCGCCGGCTCGGCGCGCAGCCGACGGGGTATGACGTGCGTCCCGAGGCGGCTGAGCAGGTGCGGTCGCTGGGCGCGCGGTGGCTCGATCTCGGGATCGAGGCGGCCGGCGAGGGCGGCTACGCCCGCGAGCTGTCCGACGCGGAGCGGGGTCGCCAGCAGGACGCGCTGACCGACGCGATCAAGGGGTTCGACGTCGTGATCACCACCGCACTCGTGCCGGGGCGCCCAGCGCCGAGGATGGTGACCGCCGAGGCGGTCGAGGGGATGCGGCCCGGGTCGGTGATCGTCGACCTGGCCGGTGAGACGGGCGGCAATTGCGAGCTGACCGAGCCCGGCGAGGTGACCATCGCGCACAACGTGACCATCGTCTCCCCGCTGAACCTCCCGGCCACGATGCCCGAGCACGCGAGCCGGCTCTACGCCCGCAACGTCCAGGCACTGCTCGAGCTGCTGCTCGACGACGACGGCGACCTGGCGATCGACTTCGACGATCCGATTATCGCCGGCGCCTGCGTGGTGCGCGGGGGAGAGGCGGTCGAGGCCTGATGCTGCTCACCAACCTGGCGATCCTCGTCCTGGCCGGCTTCGCCGGCTTCCTGACGATTTCGAAGGTGCCCAACACGCTGCACACGCCCCTGATGTCGGGCACCAACGCGATCCACGGCATCGTCGTGCTCGGAGCGATCACCGTGCTCGGACTCGGGGTCCACGGCGTCCTGAGCAAGCTGCTCCTGGTCGTCGCGATCGCGTTCGGGACGATCAACGTCGTCGGCGGCTTCCTCGTCACCGACCGCATGCTGGAGATGTTCAAGAGCAGGCCGGCGCCTCGCGAGGGGGCCGAGGAGTGAGCCGCACCGATCTCGGGGCGCTGCTCTACATCATCGCCTTCGCTCTGTTCATCTACGGGCTCATGGGGTTGACCGGCCCCCGCACGGCGGTGATCGGCAACCGGATCGCAGCCGTCGGCATGGCGATCGCAGTCGTGGCCACGCTGCTCATGCCGGGCATGGGCAACTGGGGGCTGATCGTGGTCGGCGTGGCGATCGGCACCGCCGTCGGGATCGCCGCGGCGCGCCGGGTGAAGATGACGGGGGTCCCGCAGCTGGTCGCCCTGTTCAACGGCGTCGGCGGAGGGGCGGTCGCGCTGATCGCGTGGGTCGAGTTCCGCAACAGCGGCGGCTATGCGAACGACGCGACCTACGTGGCGATCTTCAGCCTGTTCGCCGCGATCGTCGGGTCCGTGTCGTTCTGGGGCTCGAACATCGCGTTCGGCAAGCTCCAGGGCCTGATCCCCGGCCGCCCGGTGTCGATCGGGTCGGCGCAGCAGTTCGTGAACCTCGGGCTGCTCGCGGTCGCGGCGGCGAGCGCGGTCGCGATCGTCACCGGATCGGACGCCGAGATCCTGATCATCGTGCTGCTGGTGTCGGCCGCGGTGCTGGGCACCTTCGTCGTGCTCCCGATCGGCGGTGCCGACATGCCCGTCGTGATCTCGCTGCTCAACGCGTTCACGGGGCTGTCGGCGGCGGCCACCGGCGTCGCCTTGAACAACACGGCGATGATCGTGGCGGGCATGATCGTCGGCGCGAGCGGCTCCATCCTGACCAATCTCATGGCCCAGGCGATGAACCGCTCGATCCCTGCGATCGTGGCCGGCGGCTTCGGCGGCGTGGTCACCGTGGGCGGCGTCAGCGACGACGGCATGGAGCGCCCGGTGCGTTCGACCAGTGCCGCCGACGCGGCGATGCAGATGGCCTATGCCGGGCGTGTGGTGATCGTCCCCGGCTACGGGATGGCGGTCGCCCAGGCCCAGCACGCCGTGCGCGACATGACCAAGCAGCTGAAGGCCAGAGGCGTCGACGTCTCCTTCGCGATCCACCCGGTGGCGGGCCGTATGCCCGGCCACATGAACGTGCTCCTCGCCGAGGCCGACGTGCCCTACGACGAGCTCAAGGAGATGGACGACGCGAACGCGGACTTCGGCAGGACCGACGTCTCGCTCGTGATCGGCGCCAACGACGTGACCAATCCCGATGCGCGTACGAAGGCCGACTCGCCGCTCTACGGGATGCCGATCCTCAACGTGGACGAGAGCCGCTCCGTCATCGTGCTCAAGCGTTCGATGAACTCCGGCTTCGCCGGCATCGACAACCCGCTGTTCTACGGGGACAAGACGGCGATGCTCTTCGGCGACGCCAAGTCCTCGGTGTCCGAGATCAGCGAAGAGCTCAAGGCGCTCGCCTGAGCCTCCGCATTACGCGCGCGCGAGCGCGCGCGTGATGGCGCGGGCGGTGCGCGGCGCGCCCGCTCCCATCAGCAGCGTGTAGTGATTGACGTCGGCGACGAGCTCGGCGTCGACCTCGGGCCGCTTGGCCAGGAACGCGTCGAGCGCCGAGTCGGGAATCATCACGCGGTCGTCGTCGAGCAGCCCGCGCGGCGCGCGCAACAGGCCGATCGGCGCGCGTACGCGCTCCGTGGCGGTGCGAGTCGGCGCGTCGAGCAGCAGCGCCCTGCCGTCCACCCGCGCGGCCGCCTCGGACGTCAGGCTGCGCAGCGCTCCCGGCTCGCCGGTGAGGTCGGCGCGGACGTACGCCTCGAGGTCCTCGCTCCACGCCCCGCTGAACGCCGGGTGCTCGCGCCAGAAGTCGACGTAGCGCTCGGCGGAGGCGAACGTCATGCGCAACCGGGCGAGCGCGGGGCCGAGCGTCTTCTCCAGCACCTCGTCGGGATCCTCGCCGTCCCCGAGCGGCGCAAGCGGCAGGCCCCCGTCGACCAGCACCACGCCGGACGCCCTCCGGGGGTGGTCCGCCGCGACTCGGGCGGCCACGTAGGCGCCCATCGAATGCCCGGCCAGCAGCGCCCTCTCGACGCCGAGCCGGTCGAGCACCGACACCACGTCGTCGACGTGGACGTCGAAGCGCGCGTGCGGTGGCAGGTGCGCGCTGCGCCCCCGCCCGCGCAGGTCGGGCGCGAGCACGCAGACGTCGGCGTGCTCGAGCAGCGCGCGCACGGCTGCGCGCCACGCGACGTGCGAGGCCGTGATCCCGTGGACCGCGACCACGACCGCCTCCGCCTCGTCCGGCGCCGCGCCGGCTCGAGCCACGTGCAGGCTGCCGCCGGCGACCGGAACGGCGTAGCCCGTGCGGAACGGGTCCGGTCGTGAGGACCCGGCCGCCATCCGGCCGCGGCCGGTCAGCCCTTGCGAAAGCGCCACGTGGCGAGCGTCGCCGCCAAGACCAGGATGCCGCCCGACCAGAGCAGGGCGTGGAGCACGGCCGGCTCGGTCGCACCGCCATGGGTGAGCGCCCGCAGCGCGTTGGCGACGCTCGTGACGGGCTGGGCGTCGGCGAACGCGCGCAGCCAGCCCGGCATGGTGGCCGGGGATGTGAACGCCGAGGATGCGAACACCAGCGGGAAGGTCAGCAGGAACCCGGCGAGCGTGGCGCCTTCCACATTGCGTACCACCAGCCCCAGGAGCGTGAACAGCCAGGCACAGGCGTAGCCGAACAGCAACGCGATCCCCAGCGCGGCCAGCGCCATCAGCGCGCCGTTGTGCAGCCGGAAGCCGACGAGCAGGCCGACGCTGACCACGAGAGCCATCGTGTACGTGAGGCGGATCAGGTCGGCGAGTGTGCGCGAGGCGAGGATCGCGGCGCGATTGGTCGGCAGCGAGCGGAAGCGGTCGGTGGTGCCGGCGGACAGCTCCTCGGCGACGCCGACCGCGGAGGAGGAGCCGCCGAACAGGGCGGTCTGCACGATGATGCCGGGCATCAGGTAATCGACGTAGCTGGCATAGCCGGGAACGTGGATCGCACCACCGAACACGTAGCGGAACAGCAGCACGAACATGATCGGCGTGATCGCGGAGAGCACGATGATCTGCGGGGTGCGGGCTGTCCGCAGGAGGTGTCGCCGGGTCAGCAGCAGCGTGTCCGGCACGAACGTGTAGGCACCCCGGCCACGCGGCCGGACGATGATCGTCTGGGGCGGCCGCGCGCTCATGCCGTCGCCTTGCGGAAGTCCGGTGCCGGCGCGACCGGGGACTGTCCCGGTACTGGCCACGATCCTGCGGGCGGCGCGGCGCCGTCGGCGCCGGTCAGGCTCAGGAAGACGTCGTCGAGCGATGGCCGCCGGATGGCGATGTCGGTCACGGCGACGCCGGCGTCCTGGATGCGGCGGGCGGCGGCCAGGAGCGTCTCGACGCGCTCGGCGGTCGGCAGCGTCACGCGCTGGGCGCGGACGTCCGCCACCGGGTGACCGGTGCCGAGGCCGCCGAGCAGGCCGACGACCCGGTCGAGGTCGGTCGAGCGGGTCGCGCGCACCTCAAGCACGTCCCCGCCGACGCGCTCCTTGAGGGCGTCCGGGGTGCCCTCGGCGATCATGTTGCCGCGATCGATCACGGCGACCCGATCGGCGAGCCGGTCGGCCTCCTCCAGGTACTGCGTGGTCAACAGCAGGGTCGCACCGTCACCGACCAGCTCCTCGATGAGGCCCCAGAGCTCGAGGCGTGCGGCCGGGTCGAGCCCGGTGCTCGGCTCGTCGAGGATCAGGACCAGCGGACGTCCCACCAGGCTCGCGCCCAGATCGAGACGGCGGCGCATCCCGCCCGAGTAGGTTCGCACGAGCCGGTCGCCGGCGTCGGCGAGCCCGAGACGCTCGAGAACCGCGTAGGCGCGCGTCCTGGCCTCCCGGCGTCGCAGCCCGTACAGCCGTCCCACGAGCTCGAGGTTCTCGCGGCCGCTCAGCGTGTCGTCGACGGCGGCGAACTGGCCGGCGAGGCCGATCATCGAGCGCACCACGGGGGCGTCGCGTACGACGTCGACGCCGGCGAGGCGGACCTGGCCTGCGTCTGGGGAGAGCAGCGTCGCGATGATCCGCACGAGCGTCGTCTTGCCCGCGCCGTTGCGGCCGAGGAGGGCCAGCACGGTCCCGGTCTCGACCGCGAGGTCGACGCCGGCCAGCGCGGTCGTGGACCCGAAGGACTTCTCGACGCCTTCGACGTCGATCACCGGCGGGTTGGAATTCATGCGCGCTCCATCATCGGTCCGGACACCTCCGCACCCTCTCGCTCAACCGCCGCCCGCCCAACCGGCCGCCCGGACAGTGCCGGCGGTCCTTCCGGCCAGGGACCAATCTGCGGGCCGGTCGCGACCGTCACATGGGACAGCGGCGGCGGCTGCGGCCGCCGCGACGATGTGGAGCGAGTCGTTCGAGAACCGTACGAGGCAAGGAGACTGCGATGCGCATCGCGCGCAAGCTGGAAGTGGAGTTCATCGGGACCTTCTTCCTGGTGTTCACCGTCGGGATGGCGGTGGCGACCGCCGGCAGGCTCGCGCCGCTGGCGATCGGCGCCGTGCTCATGGTCATGGTCTTCGCGGGGGGCCATGTGTCGGGTGCCCACTACAACCCCGCCGTCAGCGCCGCCGTGCTCCTGCGCGGGAAGATGACGTCGAACGAGTTCGGCGCCTACGTCGTCGTCCAGGTGCTCGCGGCGCTCGTGGCCGCGGGGGTCGTGAGCATCCTCGGATACACCCCGAGCTCGCCGCTGCCGGTGGCCGGCGAGGGCAAGATGCTGATCGCCGAGTTCCTGTTCACCTTCGCGCTGGCCTATGTCGTCCTGAACGTCGCGACGGCCAGGGAGACCGAGGGCAACTCCTTCTACGGTCTGGCCATCGGCTTCACGCTGGCCACCGGCGCGTTCGCGGTGGGCGCGGTCTCCGGAGGCGCCTTCAACCCCGCGGTCGCCATCGGTGCGACGGTGATGGGCCTGTTCTCGTGGTCGCACATCTGGGTCTACCTCGCGGCGAACTTCGCCGGAGGCGCGGTGGCCGCGTACGCGTTCCGCCTGATCCACCCGGCCGAGGAGCCGGCCGGAGAACGGCGGCGGGCGGAGCGGCGCGCCGTCGTGCGCGCCCAGCCGCAGGCCGACTCGCCCTTCGAGCCGCGCACGATTCGGTAGGCAGGGGTGCTCGAGCGTCCCGTGAGCCGGAGGCACTTCATCGCCGGCGGCGCCGCAGCGGCCGCGTTCGCCGCCGGCGCGTCGAACCTCGGCCCGCGGAACGCGGCAGTGGAGCGCGAGAACCCCGATTCGCTGCTGCCGCCCGCGACCGACGCGGGCGCGCTGCCGAATCTGAAGTTCTCGTTCGATCTCGCGCACATGCGCGTGACGGACGGCGGCTGGGCGCGCCAGGTCACCACGCAGGAGCTGCCGATCGCCACCGAGCTCGCGGGCGTCAACATGCGCCTCGATCCCGGTGGGATCCGCGAGCTGCACTGGCACAGCGCCGCCGAGTGGGCGATCATGCTCGGCGGCCGCGCCCGCATCACCGCGGTCGACGCGCAGGGCCGCAACTTCGTCGCCGACGTCGGCGTGGGCGACCTGTGGAACTTCCCCTCCGGGATCCCACACTCGATCCAGGGTCTGAGCGAGGGCTGCGAGTTCCTGCTCGTCTTCGACGACGGCGACTTCTCCGAGTTCGACACCTTCCTGCTCACGGATTGGATGACGCATACGCCGCGCGACGTCCTGGCGAAGAACTTCGGGGTCGGCACGGCGGCGTTCAAGGGCATCCCGGCCGACCTCGAGAGCAAGCGCTATATCTTCCCCGGCAAGGTGCCCGGCCCGCTGCGCAACGACGAGGTCCGCTCGCCGCAGGGCGTCGTGCCGCACACCTACGCGCACCGGCTCACGGCGCAGAAGCCGACCCGGGCGGCGGGGGGGCAGGTGCGGATCGTCGACTCGTCGAACTTCCCGGCTGCGAGCACGATCGCTGCGGCCCTGGTCGACATCGATCCCGGCGGGATGCGCGAGCTGCACTGGCACCCGAACGCCGACGAATGGCAGTACTACATCGCGGGCCATGCGCGGATGACCGTGTTCGGCGCCCAGGGCGTCGCCAACACGTTCGACTACCAGGCGGGCGACGTCGGCTACGTCCCGCGTCCCATGGGCCACTACGTCGAGAACACGGGCTCGACGACGATGCGGTTCCTCGAGCTGTTCCGCAGCGACCGCTACGCCGACGTGTCGCTCAACCAGTGGCTGGCGTTGACGCCACCGGAGCTGGTCCGCGCGCACATCGACGTCAGCAGCCGCTTCATCGCGGGCTTGTCGAAGCGCAAGCCGCTGGTCGTCCGCGGCTGACACCACGCCGGTGCGCCCGAGCCCATCGCGGGGGTGCACGCGGAGGGCAGCGCGGGCTGTTCGGTCGGACAGCTCACGGCCGCCCCGGGTGCTCCCAGCATGGTCTCATGCCCACGCGCGAGAACCCCACACGCAGCTTGCTCACGGCGCTGAGGGCGGTGATCGCAATCACGGTGATGCTGGTCGCGCTGACCTCGATCCCCGCCGACGCGACCGCCGACCACGGGCACGGGGGCGGTGGCGGACAGGGGGCCGCGCCGGGGGAGTCCCAGCCGGGGCCCGAGGGTCAGCCGCCCTCCGCGAGTCCGGCCGGCGGCCCGGCGCCTGCACCGCCGCCGCCTCCTGCACCGCCGCCGCCTCCTGCACCGCCGCCCCCTCCTGCGCCGCCCGAGCCCCCCGGGCCGGGGTCGGGCGCACCGGGGCATGGCGCGTCGGGCGACGCGCCCGGACATGGGGGGTCGGGTGGTCCTCCGGGCCAGCAGCCCGCGCACGGGGGGACGGGCATCCCGCCGGGTCACCAGCCGGGGTACGGCGGGCCGCACCGTGCCCCCCGACCGCCGGCACCGCGACCCTTGCCGATCCCGACTCCGCCCCCGCCGCCGGCGCCTCCGGTTCGTCCTGCGCCCGTCGCACGGCCCCCGCGGCCCGTCGGAGGGCCGGCTCGCACGCGGCCCGGCTCGGCTCCGGCGCGGCCGTCGCCGCGACCCGCGCCGCCCGCCACCGGCGGCGCTGCGCACCATGCGCGCCCGCGGCCCGCGCACGCGGCGCCGACTGCAGCGGGGGCGCATCGGGCCCCGGCGGTGCATCCGGCCCCGACGGCGCACGCCCCGGCGGTCCCTCGCACAACTGCGGGGTCTCCCCCCCGTGCAGCGCACGCTGCGACTGCGGTCCATCGCACGCCCGCGGTGCACCGCATCGCCCCGGCCAGCGCGGTGTCGTCACGCAGCGGCGCGCCGCATCGGCCCGCGCCGCGCCCCGCCGGCGGGGGCGAGCAGGCACCGCCGCCCCATCGCGCCGGTCACCTCGGACGCCCAGCGCAGCCGTCTCCGGGACCCCGGCGTGCGCGCGGGCTCGTCGCGAGCGATGCCGCCGTCACGCGCGGCATCAGGCGCGCGTCACCGGAGGTGATCGCGGTCGCGGGCATCGCGCTGATCGTGCTGCTCCTGTTGCCAGGCTTCCTCGTGCCGCTCATCCGGCCGCGCCCGAGAGGCTCCTGACGCTGGATCCGACGCCGCTGGAGACCACGTGCGAGGCGCTTGGCGGTGGACTGGGGCGGTGACTGGGGGTTCTCAGATGCGATCCGCGAGGCATTCGGGGACGCTCATGTGAGACGCCGGCAAGCTGCCGGCCGGGCTCAATCCCCGTGATGTCACCGAACCCGCCATCCACCATTCGCGCCGCGGGATCCGCGGATTCCAACGGCGTCGCGTTTCACCGCGAGCGGTGAAAGGACCCATGGCCTCCAGGAACCCGTCTGCCGCGGCCGGAGTCAGCGACTTCGATGGCGCCGGCCCCTCACTCGTCCTCCTCGAACCCGATCCGATTCGCGTCCTGATCGCCGACAGCCAGCCCGTCGTCCGCGCCGGGTTGGGGGCGATGCTGGCAGGCGAGCGGGACATCGGCGTCTCCGGGGTCGCGGGCACCGGGGAGGAGGCGGTCTCGATGGCCGCCGAGCTCCGGCCGCACGTGGCGCTCATCGATCTCGAGCTGCGCGGAACGGGCGGCCTGGAGGCGGTGCGGCGGATTCGCGAGGATCCGGACTGCGACGACGTCAACGTCATGATCCTCGCGACGCACGACAGCGATGACGATCTCTTCGGCGCGCTGCTCGCCGGGGCGCTCGGGTTCGTGCTCAAGAGCAGCGAGCCGGCGGAGCTCGTGCACGCCGTGCGTGTGCTGGCGGGGGGCGACGCGCTACTCACCCCGAGCGCAACCCGCCGGCTGATCGCGGAGTTCCGCACCCGGCCGCAGCCGCACGTGGCCGGCCCCGAGCAGCTCGATGAGCTGACGGCGCGCGAGCGCGAGGTCATGGCGCTGGTGGCCGTCGGGCTTCGCAACGACGAGATCGCTGAGCGCTTCGTCATCAGCCCGGCCACCGTGAAGACGCACGTCAGCCGCGCGCGGCGCAAGCTCGACGCGCACGACCGCTCCCAGCTCGTCGCGATCGCCTACCAGCTCGGGCTCGTCCGCACCGACGCCCGCCCCGGGCCGCGCAGCGTCGCCGGCCGCGGTGCGCGTCGCGCACCCGCGGCGCTGGCGAGCTGAGCTTGAGCTGCAGCGGCTGACCCGGGGCCTGCGTCCCGCCGGCGGTCACATCTCCATGCCGCCGTTGACCGCCCAGACCTGCCCGGTCACGTAGGCGGACACGTCGGAGGCGAGGAACCGCACGACCTCGGCGACCTCATCGGGGCGGCCCAGCCGGTCCAGCGGGACCTGGGCGCGGATGCCGTCGAGGACCTTCTCCGGCACGGATTCGAGCATCTCGGTCTCGATGAACCCCGGCGCGACGGCGTTGACCGTGACGTTCAGGCTGTCGGGCGTGAGCTTCCCCGAACGCTTGAGCGCGAACGCGGCCTCCTTCGCGAGCGACATGGTCAGGCCGAACAGGCCGGACTTCGAGGCTGCGTAGTTGCTCTGGCCGATGTTGCCGGTCTGGCCGATGATCGACGAGATGTTCACGATCCGGCCGCTGCCGCGCTCGAGCATGTGGGCGAGCGCCGCCTGGGCCATGAAGAAGGCGCCCGAGAGGTTGACGGCGAGGACGTTGTTCCAGTCGTCGTCGCTCATCTTCAAGGCGGTCCGGTCCGCCGTGATCCCGGCGTTGTTGACGAGGATGTCAAGACGGCCGTGGCGGTCGATGACCTCCTGCACGGTCCGGCGGCAGTGCCCTGCCGAGCCGACGTCACCGGCATGGACGGAGATCGGGAACCCGGCCGCGGCAAGCTCCGTCTGAAGCTGCTCGGCGCGGTCGCGGTTGCTGCCGTAGCCCGCGGCGACGGTCGCCCCGTGAGACGCGAGCCGCCGCGAGATCGCGGCCCCGATGCCACGGGTGCCGCCGGTGACGAGCGCCACCCGGCCCTCGAGCTCGCCGCCGACCCGCTCCTGCATCTGTTCGGTTTCGCTGATCGCCACGCTGATTCACACGTCCTGGTCGTCGTTTGGCCGCATCGTCGTGCGTGGGAGGCCCGGGCGGGACTGTCCGTGCGAGCCGCGGTTCCTGCACCAAGTACCAGTCGGGAGCGCCCGCCGATCGGACCCGGTGTCACCCCGCCAGGAGGACCTCGCGGTAGCGATCGGCGAACGCGCGGGCGGCCGCGGCGTCGAACTGGGCATGGCGGTAGCGAAGCGCGAGATGGAGGCGGTCGTCGTGCGTCACCACGCCCAGCGCGGTGCCCAGCGGCATGCGGCCCGGAGGGGAGACCCAGACGCCCTCGACGTCGTCACCGAGATCTGGAAGCCTGCCGAGGTTCGACAGGCTCGCCGTGTCGATCACGAGCGGTCCGGTGAGCGCGAGGACGTCCGGAAGCCGCTGCTTGGCGGCGATGGTGAGGGTGCTGTAGCCGGCGAGCAGGTCGACGACCAGGCCGCCGAGCCCCTCGCGCTTGATCGCTCGCGTCTGCTCGCCGATGTCGGCGAGCGAGGAGCGGAGGTCGTCGGCCGTCGTCGCGGAGACGGTCACGTAGGAAGCGAAGTTGCCCACGACCTCGAACTGCCACTCGGGCGGGCGGAGATTGACGGGCATGGACAGCGTGACGCGCCGCGCATCCTCTCCGCGGCCCGCGTTCCAGCGGCGGATGGTGACCGCGAGCGCGGCGAGCAGGACGTCGTTGACGGTCGTGTCGCCGGTCCGGAGGGCGACCACGGCAGCGGTCTCCTCGCTGGAGAGCGCGAGCAGCTCGACACCGTATCCCGGGCGATCGTCACCGCCGTCCACCGCCACTCGGGCGGCCCGCGTCCATTGCTGCGCGGCGTGCCGTGCGAGCGCGCGCATGCGCGTGATGCGGTCCGTGACCGAGGTGGCGCCGGCGAGCGCGCGCACGTCGCGCGCCGCGAGCAGGTCGAGCGGCGGAGTCGGATCGTCCGCGCCGGCGTAGGCGCGCAGGATCGAGAGCATCAGCCGGGCGGCGCCGACCCCGTCGCAGGCGGCATGGTGCAGGTTGAGCACGAACGTGTCCGTCGCGGGCTCGCGGGCGAGCAGCATCATGAACGGCGGTGCGGCGTCGAGCGAGGGGCTGCGGCTGAGGAGCCGTTCGCGCGCGGCGGCCACCGCCGCCGCGCCGTCGCACTCGACGACCTCGAGCGGGACCTCGACGAGCGCGTCGGCGATCTCCCAGCCATAGCCCCGATCGCTGAAGCGCCAATCGGCGAGCCGGGCGCGCGCGAGCGGATGACGCCGAGCGGCCTCGCGGACCGCGTCCCTGAGCCGGTCGACGTCCAACCGGCCGCGGCAACGCACCTCGATGTGCACGTTCCATGGCTCGTCGCCGTCGTCCAGGGCCAGGAACAGTTCATCGAGCCGGTTCAGCGGTAGGGTGCGGCCCGGGTGGGACAGGGTCATCAGCCCACACTGAACGTCGCGGGGCCCACTCTCCCTCCGCCGAAGGGCGTGGGTCCGCCCCGCCTGCGACCAGCCGATTCGGCCGCACTATGGACTTTTCGGTGCGGCTACGCGGGGGCCGCGGGGACCCCTGGGGACGCGGTCGGGGTCGGACTAGGGGGGTGACCCGGGGCCCTCAGATGCGAACTGGGGGCCGTCGGAGCAACCTCCTCTGAGAAGCCGGTACGCGGCACCGGCGCGTGAGGACCGCCGCGGTCGACGAGCATCGAGGCCCCGCCCATGGAGCAGCGCACCGCCCAGACCCTTTCCGTCCTGCCGGCCCCCCGGGTGCGAGCGTTGCACGCGGTCGAGCCACTGCCTGCGGCGGCATGGCCCGGCGACAAGGCGGTGGACCCGGGCGCGCTCGCCGACCTCGTCGCGGCGTCGGGCGTCGACGCCGCGGCGCTGGCGCGGGCGGCGCTCGCGCCGATGCTCGCGCACGACGCACTCGTGCTGGTGACGCCTGCGTCGGCCGGGTTCCCCGTGCAGATCGCCGCGCCGCGCGGTCTGCGGGAAGGTCTGGCGGCGATCGACTGGCGGCGTCTGGTCGACGGCGGCGGCGCGGCCGACGGCACCGCGGCGCGGCTGGCGCTCCCGGAGCTCGAGAGCGGGCTGGAGCTGGCCGGCTGGGTCGCGACGTCCGGGCGGGTCACCGTCTCGCTCGTCATCGCCGCTCGCGGGCGGCTCGAGATCGAGCCCGCTGCCGAGCAGGCGGCCATGCTCGTCGCGATGCTGGCCGCCGCGCGGGCGCGCCGCGTCGATCACGACCCGTCGCCGGGAACGCTCGCCTTCTCCCGTGCCGTGAGCCAGGAACGAGAGCGCGTGCGCGCCGAGCTCAACTGCCGGCATGCCGCGACGCTCTCGAGCCTGCTGCAGACCCTGCGGACCGCGACCTGGCCGGGCGGCTCGCGCACCGCACCGCCCGAGGTGAGCGAGGCGATCGATCTCGCATCGCGTGCGCTGCTCGACCTCGAGGCCCTCAACGCCCTGCACGACGAGTCCGACCGGGCACTCCTGCGGACAGCCTTCACCGAGACCGAGACCGAGGTGCGCGGCATCGTGCACGCCGCGCGGCTGCGCGTGCTCGCCGACCTCGACGCCGACGAGGACGTCCAGGTGCCGCGGGCGATCGCGCAGGCCGCGCGCATCGTCACCGCGTCCGCCGCCCTGCGCGCGACCGCCCGCCCCGGAAGCGACAAGCTGCGCGTGCTGTGGCGCCTGACCAGCGGGACGCTGACCGTCACCGTCGCCGACAACGGCGCAGGGCTCGGCGAGGCCGAACCGTCCGCGAGGCTCGCCGCGATCGAGCGCCGGATCGGCGGCCTCGACGCCGAGCTCGAGCTCGACTCCAAGCCACGCTGGGGCACGACGCTGATCTGCCGGCTTCCCCTGCGCGACTTCGCCCCTTCCCCCGAGACGCCCGCGGTCAAGCGCCTGGCATCGCTGCGGGACCGCGAGCGCGAGGTGCTCGAGCTGATGATCGCCGGCCTGCGCAATCGCGAGATCGCCGAGCGGCTGTTCATCAGCGTGCGCACGGTCAAGTTCCACGTCTCGAACATCCTCCGCAAGCTCGACGTGGACTCCCGCACAGCGGCGATAGCGCTTGCGCACACGGCCGGCATCTCGGCGCCCACGGACGTCGAGCGGCTGCCTGCGATGGCCGAGTTCGCCTGAACCGGCAGGCATCGCCCGAACGGGTCGATCGAGTCACGCGGACCTGAGTTCGGCGGGCTCGGGCGCCTACCGTGATTTGACGCAGACCCCGAATCCACGGAGCAGCCGTATGAGCACCGAGACGCCGTTCAATCTCGATATCGAGGACCTCTTCGACGTCCATGCCTTCGCGGCGCGCTGCAGCGCATCGCAGCGCGACGCTGCGGATCGCCTCCTCGACCTCTACCAGGACGCGGTCGTGCGGCTTGCCGACGCCCACGTGAGCAGGGCTCGGGCGGTCGAGATCCCGGCCGTCGTCGCGGTCGCCGAGACGCAGGCCGCCCTGAGCCGCGACGTAGCCGACGCCTACGTCCGCTCGGTCCGCAAGCTCCTCGAGCACTAGACCGTCGGGCGCTCGTGTCCGTCCCACGGCCGGCGCGCGACTACGGCGCGGAGGACCCGACCGGCTCCGCCTTCGGCATCGCTCGCCCGCATCCGAGGCTGCGCGGGCGCCAGCGCGAGTCAGCCATCCTCGCGCAGCTGCTGGACGGCGTGCGGGCGGGGCGCAGCGGCGCCCTGGTCGTGCGGGGGGAGGAGGGGGTCGGCAAGACCGCCCTGCTGGAAGAGGCGCTGGAGCGCGCGCACGGCTGCCGGATCGCCCAGGTGAGCGGCGTCGAGTCCGAGATGGAGCTGCCCTTCGCCGGGCTGCACCAGCTCTGCCAGCCGATGCTGGACCGCCTCGGGCAGCTGCCCGCGCCGCAGCGCGACGCGCTGGCCGCGGCGTTCGGCTTCAGCGGCGGCGGGGCGCCGGACCGCTTCCTCGTCGGCCTGGCCGCACTCGGCCTGCTGTCCGAGGTCGCCGACGAGACACCGCTGGTCTGCGTCATCGATGACGCGCACTGGCTGGACCGCGCCTCCGCGCAGGCGCTCGCATTCGCTGCGCGCCGGCTCGGTGCCGAGGCGGTCGCGATGATCTTCGCCGCGCGCGATGATCGCGTCGAGCTGGCCGGGGTGCCGGAGCTGGTGCTGCAGGGACTGCGTGAAGGCGACGCGCGCGCGCTGCTGTCCTCGGTCGTCAACGGGCGGCTGGACGAGCGGATCAGCGAGCGGATCGTCGACGAGACGCGAGGCAATCCGCTCGCGTTGCTGGAGCTGCCTCGCGGGCTCACGCGGGCCGAGCTCGCGGCGGGCTTCGGCCAGGGTGGCTCGGCGCCGGTCATCGGCCGGATCGAGGAGAGCTTCCTGCGAAGGCTCGCGCCGCTTCCGGACGAGTCCCGGCAGCTCCTGCTCGTGGCGGCCGCCGAGCCGCTCGGCGATCCGGTACTGCTGTGGCGCGCGGCCGAGCGCCTCGGCCTCGACGTCGCGGCGGCCGCACCGCTGGAGGCGGCCGGCCTGCTCAAGCTCGGCACGCATGTCCGCTTTCGCCATCCGCTCGTGCGCTCGGCGGTCTATCAGGCCGCGGCGCCGGAGCAGCGACGGAGCGCGCATCGGACGCTGGCCGAGGTCACCGACCCCGAGAGCGAGCCCGATCGCCTGGCCTGGCATCGTGCCCAGGCCGCGAGCGCCCTCGACGAGGGTGTCGCCGCAGAGCTCGAGCGCTCCGCCGGGCGGGCGCAGGACCGCGGCGGGGTCGCTGCCGCCGCGGCCTTCCTGACCACGGCAGCGGGTCTGACGGCCGATCCCCTGCGGCGCTCCGCTCGCGCGCTGGAAGCGGCGCAGGCCGACCTCGAGGCCGGCGCTCCAGATGCGGCGCTCAACCTGCTGACGACGGCGGAGGCGGGTCCGCTCGACGAGCTCCAACGTGCCCGCGTCGACCGGCTGCGCGCGGAGATCGCGTTCTGCCAGCGACGCGGCCGGGACGCTCCTGCGCTCCTGCTCAAGGCCGCCCGCAGGCTCGAGCCGGTCGACGCGGCCGCCGCGCGGGAGACCTACCTCGAGGCGATCGAGGCTGCCATCTACGTCGGCCGGCTCGGCGATGTACGGCAGATGGCGGAGGCGGCCGCAGGCGCCCCGCCGCCGCCGGCGGGGCCCGAGCGCGCGAGCGACCTGCTGCTCGACGGCTACACCGTGCTGCACACGGAGGGACTGCAGGCGGCGGTCCCGACGCTCAAGCGAGCATTGCGCGCGCTGCGCGACGAGCCGGCGGGTCCCTGGTTCACGCTCGGCTGCCGTACCGCGGCCGAGCTGTGGGACAACGAGAGCTGGCACGAGCTCGGCTGGCGCCAACACCGACTCGCGGTCGATGCCGGCTCGCTGTCGATGCTCCCACCGGCGCTCAACTTCCTCTCCGTGGCCGAGTGCATGCACACGGGCGATCTCGCCGCCGCAGCGGCCCTGATCGAGGAGATGCAGCCGATCGCACCGTCGATCGGGAGCCCCGACATGGCCTACGGACCCGTGGCGCTCGCCGCCTGGCGCGGCCGTGTCGACGAGACGGCGGCGCTGATCGAGTCCGCAGTGCAGGAGGCGAACCTGCGCGGCGAGGGGCGGATGCTCACGCTCACGGAGTACGCGGCGGCCGTGCTGCACAACGGGCTCGGCGACCACGCGGCCGCGGTCGAGCCGGCCCGGAGCGCGTGGCTCGCCGACGAGCTGATGTTCAGCGCGCACGCGCTTCCGGAGCTGGTCGAGGCCGCCGTCCGTGCCGGCGACGGCGAGCTCGCGGTCACCGCGGCGCGGCGGCTGTCCGAGCGCGCCCGCCTGAGCGGCAGCGACTGGGCCCTCGGCGTGGACGCGCGCTCGCGCGCGCTGGTGGCGCCGGACGCTGTCGCCGAGCCCCTGTACGAGGCGGCGGTCGAGCGGCTCGCCCGTTGCGGCGCGGCGCTTCACCTGGCCCGCGCTCGGCTCGTCTACGGCGAGTGGCTGCGCGGCCAGGGCCGGCGGACGGACGCCCGCGAGCAATTGCGGCGTGCACACGAGACCTGCCTTGACAAGGGCGCCGACGCGTTCGCTGCGCGCGCCGCGCGCGAGCTGCGCGCGGCCGGGGAGTCGACGCGCAAGCGCAGTCTCGAGCCGAGCGGCAGCCTCACCGCCCAGGAGGCGCGTATCGCCCGGCTCGCCCGGTCAGGCCAGTCCAACGCGGACATCGGCGCGCAGGTGTTCATCAGCCCGCGCACGGTCGAGTACCACCTCAGCAAGATCTTCGCCAAGCTCGGCATCGAGTCGCGCAAGCAGCTCGAGCACGCGCTCGTGGACTAGCCGGTCAGGTCAGGCCGTCCGGCGGGACAGTCGGGGGTGCGGCCGGTCGAGCCCAGCATTCCAGGGATGCTCCGGCAATGCGGCCGGAGCCGGCAAAGGAAGGCACCATGATCAGACGACGTCACATGGCCGCGGCCGCGGCGATGGTCGGAGCACTCGCGATCGCCGCTCCGGCGGCGCAAGCCGCTCCGCTCGTCGCTGCCCCCCAGACCGCCGCAACCAGCTGGCAGACCGCATGGCAGGAGGGAGCCGCCGCCGCGCAGGCCGGCTGGCAGGCCGGAGCCAATGCGGCCCTCACGGGCTGGAACGCTGGAGCCGCAGCGCTCGAGAGCGGGTGGCAGCAGGGAGCGGCCGCGCTGACCGCCGCGCTGAACTTGGGCTGAGGCGGACGCACGGGGACAGGCGGGACTGTCACACGTGACAGTCCCGCCTGCGCGCGCCCTGCGGCACGCTGCTTGTTCATGGCTGTGCGCCGGTTCCTGCTCGCGCTGCTCGCGCTCACCGCCGCCGGCTGCGGCGGCGGCGGCGGGCATCGCCCGAGCTCCTCCGTCACGCCGGCACCGCCGACGGTGCTCAACTCGCCGGCACCGCCGACGGTGCTCAACTCGCCGGCGTGCCGGCCGCCGCCCCAGCACCCGCAGCCCGTCGTCCTGGTCTACGGCACGTTCGCGGCGACGTCGTGGCAGCTCATCGGTCCGTCCCTCGCCCGCCGCGGCTACTGCGTGGTCACGTTCAGCTACGGCAATCTCGGCACGGGTGAGATCGCGCGCTCGGCGCAGCAGCTGGCCGCGTTCGTGGACAAGACCCTCGCGCGCACCCATGCGCAGAAGGTCTCGATCGTGGGCCATTCCGAGGGCGGGATGATGCCGCGCTACTACATCCGGTTCCTCGGCGGTGCCGCGAAGGTGGGCGACCTGATCGGCCTCTCGCCGTCCAACCACGGAACCGAGAACCCGCTGGTGCTCGAAGGCGCCGCGCTGGGCTGCACCGCGTGTGCCGAGCAGGAGGCCACCGGCTCGTCGTTCCTCCGCCGGCTGAACTCCGGCATCGAGGCGCCCGGCCCGGTCGACTACACGGTCATCCAGACCATCTACGACGCCGTCGTGATCCCGTGGACGTCCGCGTTCCTGTCGGGGCCGCCCGCGCGCGTCACCGACGTCACGCTGCAGAAGCGCTGCCCGGGGGACATCACGGGTCACCTCGGCATCCCCACCGACCCGGTCGCGCTGCAGTGGATCGAGAACGCGCTCGGTCGCCCGGGCCCCGCCAACCCGGCGTTCCGGCCGCGCTGCGGGTAGGCCGGCGGTCGCGCGATTCGCGACCGCCGGCCCGCTGCGTTCAGGCGGCGCGCACGGCCGGCGAGCCGTCGGCGCGCGGTCCCGCGCCGTTGTGCATCCCGAGGCCCGCGGCGACACGCGTGCCCAGGTCGGGATCGACGTTCGTCCAGTACCCGACCACGCGCTCGGCGATCGGCGGGGTGACCCCGGCGCTCGCGTGCGCGACGATGTTGGTCACGAGGTGCTCGCGGTCGGTGTCGTTGAGGACGTCGCGGTAGAGCGTGCCCGCCTGGATGAAGTCGTCATCGTCGGCGTGCGCCTGGTAGGCGTAGTGGCCCAGCTCCGCCGCCTCGACCCACCACGCCGGGGTCGCCTTGCCCGGGTCGGCCTTCGGTCCGCCGTAGGAGTTGGGGGCGTAGATGGGCTGGTCGCCGGCGTGCCCGTAGGTCATCGGCCCGTCCTTGCTGTAGGAGTGCACGGGCGACTTCGGCGCGTTGATCGGCAGCTGCTCGTAGTTGGCGCCGATCCGGTGCAGATGCGTGTCGTGGTAGGAGAAGATCCGGCCCATGAGCATCTTGTCCGGGCTCAGGCCGATCCCGGGAACGAGGTTTGACGGGGCGAATCCGGCCTGGTCGACCTCCGCGAAGTGGTTGGCGGGGTTGCGGTCGAGGACCATGCGGCCGATCGTGATCGGCGGGTAGTCTGCGTGCGGCCAGACCTTGGTGAGGTCGAACGGGTTGAAGCGGTAGTCGGCCGCGTCCGCGAACGGCATGATCTGCATCTCCAGCCGCCACTCGGGGGCGTTGCCGCCGGCGATCGCGTCCCACAGATCGCGGCGGTGGTAGTCGGCATCCTCCGAGACCATCGCGTCCGCCTCGGCCATCGTGAAGTTCTCGATGCCCTGGACGGTCTTGAAGTGGTACTTGACCCAGAACCGCTCGCCGGCGGCGTTCATCCACATGTAGGTGTGGCTGCTGTAGCCGTTCATGTGGCGCAGCGAACGCGGCGTGCCGCGGTCGGACATCAGGATCGCCACCTGGTGGGCCGACTCCGGCGTCAGCGTCCAGAAGTCCCACTGCATGTCGTTGGAGCGCAGTCCGGTGTCGGGCATGCGCTTCTGTGAGTGGATGAAGTCCGAGAACTGGATCGCATCGCGGATGAAGAAGACCGGCGTGTTGTTGCCGACGAGGTCGTAGTTGCCCTCCTCGGTGTAGAACTTCAGTGCGAAGCCGCGCGGGTCGCGCACCGTGTCGGCACTGCCCAGCTCGCCGGCGACGGTCGAGAAGCGCGCGAACATCGGCGTGCGCTTGCCGACCTTCGAGAGGAACGCCGCGTTGGTCCACTGCGTGACGTCCTCGGTCACCTCGAAGAAGCCGTGCGCGCCGCTGCCCTTGGCGTGGACGACCCGCTCGGGAACGCGCTCGCGGTTGAAGTGCTGCATCTTCTGCACCGTGTAGGCGTCCTGCAGCACCGTCGGACCGTTCGGCCCCACCGTCAGCGAATGCTCGTCGCTGGCGACCGGGATCCCCGAATCAGTCGTGGTTGTCGGTCGACGTCGATCGTCGCTCATGGCGCGTCTCCTTTTTCGTGATTGCGTAGGTCTGCGGCCCTCAGACCGTCGAGGACGGTCGTGCCAGGCCCTCGGCAAGGTCTCCGAAGTTCGGGGCGATGACCGCTCCCGGCTGCGCGAGGAGCCGCTCGGCGACGATCGCCTCCGTGGTCAGCAGCAGTGCGGCCACCGAGGCGGCGTGCTCCAGGCTCAGCCGCACGACCCGAACGGGGTCGACGACGCCCTGCGCGAAGAGGTCGCCGAACTGCCCGGTGAGCGCGTCGAGGCCGTGGGAGTCGGGCGCCGCCCGTACCTGATCGATCACCGCACGCCCGTCGAAGCCCGCGTTGCTCGCGATCCAGTAGAGCGGCTCGGCGAGCACGCTCCGGACGATGCCGGCGCCGACGCCGTAGTCGCCGTCGAGGTGGAGGTCGTCCAGCGCGGCTTCCGAGCGCAGCAGCGCGGTGCCGCCGCCGGGGACGATGCCCTCGGCCATCGCCGCGCGGGTCGCGGCGAGCGCACCTTCGGCACGGCGCAGCTTGTCCTTGAGCTCGACGTCGGTCGCCGCGCCGATCCGGATGACGCCGAGCCGGCTCGCGAGCGTGGCGAGGCGCTCGTGTGCGATCTCGCGGTCGCGGTCGTGCGTCGCTCGCCGGATCTCGGCGCGGATCTGCCCGAGGCGGGCTTCGACGGCGTCGGGGGCGCCTCCACCGTCGATGAACGTGGTCGAGTCCGCGGTGACGACGACGCGGCGCGCCGTGCCGAACCAGGATCGCTCGACGCTGTCCAGGCTCAGACCCGTCTCATCGGTGATGACCTCGCCACCGGTCAGCACCGCAAGGTCCTGCAGGTGCGCGATCCGGCGATGGCCGAAGCCGGGTGCGCGCACGGCCACCGCCTCCAGCGTGCCGTGGGTGGTGCTCTGGACGAGCATGCCGAGCGCCGCGCCGTCGACCTTCTCGGCCAGCACGATCAGCGGTCGCGGGGACTGCATGACCTGGCCGATCGCCGGCATCAGCTCCTGCGGATGCGTGATGGGCTTCGTCGTCATGAGGATGTACGGGTTCTCGAGCACCGTCTCCATGCGGTGCTGGTCCCGCGCCATGTAGGGCGAGACGAACCCGTTCTCGACGACCATCCCCTCGGCGAAGCGGATCTCGATGCCCGGCACGGCGGACTCCTCGATCGTCACGACGCCGTCCTCGCCGACGCGGTCGAGCGCGTGGGCGATCGCCTCGCCGATGCGCTCGTCGGCCTTCGCGGCGATCGTCGCGATGTGGCGCAGCTCGTCGTGTCCGTCCAGCGGCCGGGCGTGGCGGCGCAGATCGGCCACCACCCGTTCGACGGCCTCCTCGATCCCGCGCCGCAGCAGCATCGGGTTGGCGCCGTCGTCGATCGTGCGCATGCCCTCGCGCACGATCGCCTGGGCCAGGACCGTCGCCGTCGTCGTGCCGTCGCCGGTGAGGTCGCTCGTACGGCTGGCCACCTCGCGCACGAGCTGGGCGCCCATGTTCTTGAACGGGTCGTCGAGCTCGATCTCCCGCGCGATCGAGACGCCGTCGTTGGTGATCATCGGCGCACCGGTCAGGCGTTCGAGCACCACGTTGCGGCCCTTCGGCCCGAGCGTGACCTTGACCGTGTCGGCGAGCTCGTCGACGCCGGCCTGCAGCCGCCGGCGGGCCGCGTGGTTGAAGTAGAGGATCTTGCCCATGCGTGCGCTCCTAGGCCGCGCCGGCGGGGACGAGGATGCCGCGGCCCTGCAGCCGCCCGTCGTCGAGGTCGGCCATCGCGTCCCCGATCGCGTCGAGGGGGTAGACGCTCGTGTGCAGGGTCACCTTGCCCTGGGCCGTCAGGGTCATCAGGTCCTGCAGATCGACGTAGGTCCCGACGAGGTTGCCGATGAAGGAGATCTCGCGCGAGATCACGTCGATCGTCGGGATGTCGAGGTTCTCGCCGTAGCCGATGACGTAGTAGAAGCCACCGTCTTGGACCATCTCGATGCCGTCCTGGATCGCGCCCTTCTCGCCGACGAAGTCGATGATCGCCTCGGCGCCCAGGCCGTCGGTCAGCTGCTTGACCGTGTCGACGTGCGAGCCGTCGGCCGTGATCGTGCGGTCGGCTCCCACCGCGCCGGCGAGTGCGAGCGCCTTCTCGGACGGGTCGACGACGATGATCTCCGCCGGCGTCATCGCCTTCAGGCACTGGATGCCGATGTGGCCGAGGCCGCCGGCCCCGATCACCACCGCGCGCGTGCCGGGCCCGAGCACGTCGATCGCCTTCTTGACGGCATGGATCGCGGTCAGCCCGGCGTCGGCAAGCGCGGCGATGTCGCGGGGGTGCAGCGACGGGTCGAGCTTGACCACCGAGCGCGCGCTCGTGAGCAGGAAGTCGGCGAAGCCGCCGTCGCGGTCGATCCCCGGGAAGGAGCCGCTGAGGCAGTGCATGTCGTCGCCGCGGCGGCATGGCCGGCACAGCCCGCAGCTGATGAACGGGTGCACGATCACCGTGTCGCCGACCTCGACGTTCGTGACCGCCGCCCCGACCTCGTGCACCCAGCCGGCGTTCTCGTGGCCCGGCGTGTAGGGCAGCTTGACGCCGGACTTCTCCGCCCACTGACCCTCCCGGATGTGCAGGTCGGTGCGGCACAGGCCGGCCGCGCCGATCCGCACGACGACGTCCAGGGGCCCGATGGCCCGCGGCTCGTCGACCTCGTCGAGCGCGAGCGGCTCGCGGTAGCGGTGAAGCCTGGCGGCCCTCACGCCGCCATCTCCTCGAGGCCGCCGCCGCCATAGCGGGTGTTCAGCAGCGATCGGCACAACCCCGCGTTGCCCTCGAGGCTGACCCGGACGAGCCGCGCGATGCGCAGATAGCGATCGAGGCCGGCGGCGTCCAGGCTCCGCCCTTCGGGCAGCACGACGGCCGGCGAGTCATCGGCGACCGGCAGTCCGAGCGCGCGGCGAAGCTCCAGGAGGCGGTCTCGATCCGGTCCGTGCGGCAGTTCCGCCAGCCGCATCGAGGCGATCTCGCGCAGCTCGCGGCCCGCGCCGAGCAGCTCCTCGCAGACCCGCCCCTGGCGGGCGGTGAACGCCTTGCGGTGAAACAGGGTGCGCAGCGACGCGAGGCCGCCCTCGGTCTCGTCCGGGAACGCGCCCCCGAAGCCGCGCTCATCGCGCACCGCCGCGTTGATCTCCGACGATGCGAAGTGGTCGTCGAGCGTGACCCGGACCTCGCCGACACCGTCGAGCGCCAGCACCGCCGCACGCGCGTCGTCGACCATCAGGAAGGCGAAGTTGGGTGCGCAGAAGTAGGTGGGCAGCCGCAGGCGTACGGCGACCGCGTCGCCGGCGACCGTCACGCGGTCGACGAAGCCGAGGTCGCCCAGCGGCTCGTCGAGCTCGGGGTCCCGGACGTCCGCGAGGGCGTCCAGGACCTGGGCACGGGTGATCATGCGGGACTCACGGGATCCGACCCGATGGCGGCCGTGCCGACCGGCTCCGCGCGGAGCTCCGGCGGCACCTCGATGTCGTACAGGCGGGCGGCGTTGAGGCCGAGCATCTGGCGCTTGATGTCTGGCGTCAGCTCGCCGTACTCGCCCGTGAGGTCCTCGGGGATCTGGAAGTCGACGAACCGCTCGATCAGCCACTTCGGCTGCCAGATGGCGTAGTCGCTGCCGAACAGCACCCGATCGGCGCCGAGCCAGTAGCACAGCTCGCCGATGATCTTGGCGAAGTAGCGCGGCCGCGAATGGATGAACGGGATCGCCACCGACAGCCCGCCGTACACGTTGGGCTCCTGCGTGGCGATCCAGCAGAAGTCCTCCAGCCGCGGGAGCCCCAGGTGCTCGACGATGAAGTTGAGCTCCGGAAAGCTGGTCGCGGCGCCGTCGACGTCGGCGACGTCGAACGCATCCCGGTCCAGCGGCCAGATCGTCGGCCCCTTGTGGACGTGGATGTTCTTGATCCCGAGGTCCTGGCACTTCTGCAGGTACCTCGCCGCCTCGTCGGAGTCGAGCCGCCACCCACGCGAGTCGCCCTTCCACTCGGCCGTGTAGAGCTTCACGCCCTTGAGCTGGTAGCGCTCGGCGATCTCCTCCAGGTAGGCCAGACCGGCGTCCCCGTCGCGCGGGTCGAACGCCCCGTTGAGCAGGAACCGGTCAGGATGCTTCTCGGCGATGACGGCGTCCTGCTCGGTGGTGTTGAAGCCGCCGGGGAAGAAGTCCTTCAGGTACGTCGGCTGGAAGATCGCCTTGTCGGCGTAGCCGACCTCGAAGATGTCGTGGAGGAGGTCCTCCTCCGTGTAGCGGTCGAACTTCTCCTTCGGCCAGACCCACTCCTCCGGGCTCAGGTTGCGCTGGTAGTCGTAGAAGCAGGCGATGAAGCCCTCGCCGAAGCGGTTGCGGTTCTCGGGACGCGCGTCCCAGAAGGCGACGTGGCCGTCGACGATGAAGTAGCGCTCGCCGTTGCTCTCGTACATGCCGGCCGCCTACTCGACCGGCTCGAGGTCGAAGCCGATGTACTGCGCCGCGTCCTCGGGGTTGGCGAACAGCAGGACCCGGTCGTCGAGCACGACCATGCGGCCGTAGTGCGTCGACATGATCTCCTCGAAGTCGTCGTTGCCGAAGTCGTCCCATCCGAGCGCCTCGGCGATCTCGGCGAAGTCGAAGTCGATCTTGTCCTGGCCGTCGACGCGGATCATCGAGGGGAGGTCCTCGACGATCACGTTGGGCTTGCCCTCCATGACCTGGGCGACGACGTATCCGACCTGGTTGTTCATCAGCGTGATCCCCGCCCGGTTGGACGACGTGGGATTCGATTCGAAGCGGTCGTCGACGTGTGCAGTCATCGGTTCAGACCTCCTGGGGGGATTCGAGGCCGAGGTCGTCGAGCAACTCGCCGAACCGGAGCGTCGCCGCGCCGAACGAGTCCTCGAAGCTCACGACCCGCTCGGACACCTGCGACCAGACGGGCTGCAACTGCCGCGCCGCCGCGACGCTCACCGGGACCCACTTGGCCAGCCACTGCGCCAGCAGCGCGCGGTTCTCGTCGGCATGCGCCTCGTCGCTGAGGAGCAGCTCGAACAGATGCCGCGCCCCGCGCTGCTCGCGCGCGGTGTCGGCT
>JAXDHR010000182.1:0-7107 GCA_034664425.1 Solirubrobacteraceae bacterium | reverse complement strand
TCGATGGGCGCCCGCCCGCTGCGCCGGGCGATCCAGCGCTACATCGAGGACCCGCTGGCCGACTTCGTGCTCCGGGCGGAGCTCGAGGAGGGCGGCACGGTCATGGTCGAGCCCGGCGAGCCGGGCCAGAAGGACGGCGAGGGCGGCGAGATGAAGCTCTCGATCATCAAGCCGTCCAAGCAGCCGACTCCGGTGGGCGTGGGCGCTCGCAAGGACGGCGACGACGCCGAGGACGGCGCCGACGATCACGGCGCCCTCGACCAGCCGGCCATCGAGCAGCCGCCGGCCGACGAGTCGTAGCTCCGCGACACGAGAACGCTGACCGAGGGCGCCCGTGCGGCGCCCTCGGTCGTTCAGCGGGCAGCGACGGACCGCAGGTGCGGCCGCCTAGCGCGCGCCCGCCTGCATCGAGGTCCCGTAGATCAGGCAGTGGGCGTTCGGCGTGCCTGAGCCGTCCTGGCGCACGACGCCCTGCACCTGCGTCACGGCGCCGAACAGGTTGGCGTCGAACTCGAACGTGTTCGAGCCGCGGATCGTGACCGATGAGACCGTGCCGTTCTGAAGGCTGCCGACCTCGGCCGGGGCGATGCCGATCCGCTTGGCGATGTTGATCGCGCCGCCGGAGTCGTCGACGAACGTGATGGTGGCCACCGGGTTCGCCACGCCCGGCTTGGCGGCCTGGTCGCTGCAAGTCGCCGTCAGCGATCCCACCGTGCCGGTGTCGGCCAGGCGCACGGGCGCCGAGGCGGCGTTGTCGGAGACGGCGAGGTACTGCGCGAACGGCCGGGCGCGCGGCGTCTCGGCGAGGTGCTTGTTGGCGATCTGGCCCTTGAGACGGCCGCTCGAGATGGCGGCGACGAGGTTGCCGGCCGCCGACTTGAGCGATCGGCTGGAGTTGACGGCGTCCTTGCCGTCCACCTTGCCCGCGTTGCGGGCATAGTTCACCGCCGCGAAGCTCGTGCCCCCGAGGGCCACGAACAGGGCGACGCACGCGACCACCATGGCCGGCGACGGACGCTTGAAACTCATGTGCCACTACCTCCCGGAGGACTTGGTCGATCCATGACAGACCAACCCGCCAGCCCGCCGCGCGGAGCGGCGTACGGTCCCAGCACGCGCGCGGTGCATGCCGGACGCCCGCCGGCCGAGCAGGGCATGCCGCTGCTCGGCGGCCCGGTCCTCGCCGCGCCGTACCACCTGCGCGGCGCCAAGGACGCGGCGCCGTACGGCTACGGCCGCGACCAGAACCCGACCTGGACGGCGCTCGAGCGAGCCCTCGGGGAGCTCGACGGCGGGGACGCCGTCACGTTCGCCTCGGGCATGGCGGCGGTCTCCGCCGTGACCCTGCGGCTGCGGCCGGGGGATCGCCTCGTCGCCACGGTCGACGGCTATCCCGGGATCCGCACGCTCGCCGCCCAGCGGCTGCAGCCGGCCGGCGTGCGCGTGCGCTTCGTGGAGACCGACACCGACGCGCTCGTGCAGGCGGCGCAGGGTGCCACGATGCTCTGGGTCGAGACGCCCTCGAACCCGCGCCTGCGCTCCTGCGACGTGCGCGCGGTCGCGGCCGCGGCGCACGCCGCCGGCGCGCTGCTGGCCGTCGACAACACGCTGGCCACCCCGCTGGGCATGCAGCCGCTGGCGCTCGGCGCCGACCTCGCGGTGACGAGCGCGACCAAGCTCCTCAGCGGCCATTCGGATCTCCTGCTCGGCGTGGTCAGCGTGCGCGACGCCGCGCTCGCCGGCGAGTTGCGCGGCATCCGCAGCCACGTCGGCGCGATCCCGGGCCCGTTCGAGGCCTGGCTCGCGCACCGCTCGCTCGCGACGCTCGCGCTGCGCGTGCAGCGCACCGGCGAGAACGCGCTGGCGCTGGCCCGCGCGCTCGCGGAGCGCGAGGACGTCGCCGGCGTCACCTACCCCGGGCTCGACGATCCCGTCGCGGCGGCGCAGATGAGCGCCTTCGGCCCCGTCGTCGGCTTCACGCTGCGCTCGGCGGACGCGGCGCAGGCGTTCCTCGACGGCTGCCGGCTCGTCGCGGAGGCGACCAGCTTCGGCGGCGTCGAGACGACGGCCGAGCGGCGCGCGCGCTGGGGCACCGACGACGTGCCGGAGGGCTTCATCCGGCTCTCGGCCGGCTGCGAGGACACGGCGGACCTGCTCGCCGACGTGCTCGCCGCGCTCGACGCCGCGAGCTAGGGTCCGTTGTCGGGTGCGCGCGTACTCTCGAGCGTGAGCTGCGCTCCGACCGCCTCGTCGACGGCATCGGTCATGACCAGCCCGAACATCGCCAGCAGCGACTCGGTGGCGAGCGGGCGCAGGCGCTCGAGCGCCTCCATCACGGCGGGCCAGCGCTCCGGAGGCCGGCCGGCCTCGTCGAAGGGGCGCCAGATCTCGTCGAGGAAGAGCGCGACGTAGGCGTGCGCGACGCCGTCGGCATGGCGGCGCAGCGCCTCGAGGGTGTCGAGCGAGCGCTCCACGGGCACGCCGAGCCGTGCCAGCTGGGCGCCCGCGCGGCCGAGCCGAGGGCTGCGCTCCTCGAGGCGCCCATCGCCGAGCGGGCGCAGCAGGCCGAGGCCGATCGCCCGCCGCAGCAGCTGCGCGCCACCGCCCTCGCCCCAGCGCTCGGCGAGCTCCTCGACCGTGACGATCTCCGGCGCCTCCTCCTCGAAGGTCTCGCGCGCGGCACGCGTGAAGCGCAGCACCTCGGACGTCGAGCCGCCCGCGTTCTCGATCAGGCGGCGGATCGCCTCGAGGTTGAAGCCGTCGGCCTGCAGCTCCTTGATCAACTCGACACGCGCGATGTGCTCGGGGCCGTAGTAGCCGGTGCGCCCGCGGACCTCGGGAGCGGGAAGCAGGCCGCGCGACTGGTGGGCCCGCAGGTTGCGGACCGTCATGCCCGTGCGGCGCGCGAGCTCGTCGATCGTCAGCGGGGCCTCGTCCGGCATGCCCCGACAGCGTACCTGGTACCCGTGCTCCATAGACTGGTGTTACATTGATCCATGTCATGTTCGCGGACCTCTCGCTCCGCGCCGGCCGCTTCGCGCAGCGTGTCTCGGGTCTTCCGCCGTGGGCGGCGCTGCCCTCCGGCCTCGGCGGCGGGGCGCTGCTCGCGGCCCTGCTCGGGATGTACTGGGACATCTCGTTCCACATCGACAAGGGCCGCGATCCCGGGCCGCTCGCGAACCCGGCGCATTACCTGATCCTGATCGGGCTGTACGGCATCTTCACCGCCGGCGTGCTGGCGATGGCGCTGCCGCGCGCCGGCGAGCGGCCGGGTCCGGCCGCCGTGCGGTTGAGCGGCGACTGGTACGCCCCGGTCGGCGGGCTGCTGATCGCGGCGTGCGGGGCCTACGCGCTGATCGGCTTCCCGCTCGACGACCTCTGGCACCGTCTGTTCGGACAGGACGTGACGCTATGGGGCCCGACGCACCTGATGCTGATCGGCGGGGCGGGCATGACGCTGATCGGCCAGGCCGTGCTGCTGGCCGAGGGCGTCCGTGCGCGCACCGACGCGGGGCGCCCGTCGGTGCGCGGTCCGGGCGCCGTCGCCGCCGTCCGGCGCGTCGCGCTGATGGGCGGATTGCTGATCGGCCTCTCGACCTTCCAGGGCGAGTTCGACTTCGGCGTGCCGCAGTTCCGCATGGTCCTGCACCCGTTGCTGATCGGAGTCGCCGCGGGCGTCGCGCTCGTGGGCGGGCGGCTCTGGGGCGGCCCGGGCGGCGCGCTCGGCACCGCCGGGTTCTTCCTCGTGGTGCGCGGCGTCGTCTCGCTGATCGTCGGCGGCGTGTTCGGCAGGACGATGCCGGCGCTCGCGCTCTACGCCGGCGAGGCGCTGTGCGTCGAGCTCGCCGCGCTGGCCCTCGCACGCCGGCCGCTCGTGCTGGGCGCCGTCGCGGGCGCGCTGATCGGGACGCTCGGCATGGCCTCGGAGTGGGGCTGGTCGTGGCTGGCGATGCGGCTGCCGTGGACGTCGGACATCCTGCCCGAGTCGGTCCTGCTCGCCGCCGTCGGCGGCATCGCCGGCGGCCTGCTCGGGGCGCTGCTCGCGCTCGGGCTGCGCGGCCGGCTGCCGGCGCGGGGGCTGACACGCGCGACCGTCGTGCTGTCCGGGCTCGCGATCGCGGCGTGCCTCGTCGACGGGTTGATCACGTCGCCCGCGCCGGGCGGCGCGGCGGCGAGCATCCGGCTCGGCGCCACGGGGCAGGCCGTGGTGCGCGTGCGGCCGCGGACGCTCGGCGACGATCCCAGCTGGTTGACGGTCACCGCGTGGCAGGGCGGCGGCCTGCACGTCGACCGCCTGCGCCGGACCGGGCCGGACACGTGGCGCACGACGCGGCCGATACCCGCCACCGGCGACTGGAAGGCGATGGTTCGCCTCCAGAAGGGACGCCGGATCCTCGCGGCGCCCGTCTACCTTCCGGCGGATCCGGCGATTCCCGTGCACGGCGTCCCTGCGGCCGCCTCGGCGACGCGGCCCTTGGTCGCCGACCGTCGCGTGCTCCAGCGCGAGCGCAAGCAGGACGTGCCGGCCCGGCTGTGGGGCGTCGCCGGCCTCGTGGTGCTCGCGCTCTCGGTGACCTTCCTCACCCTGCTCGCGATCGGCGTCGGCCGCGTGGGCCGCGCGCTCGCCGGGCCGGCGCCGTCGCCGGCTGCGGAGGCGCGACTCGTGACGGGCGGGGCTGCCCGGTGAGTCGCACGCCGGTCGCATAGCGACGGTCTCGCGACACACCACCCGGGGGCCCAGCGAACCGGGGGCGAGTTCGTCCGGCCGGGGACCTACCGTCCTCAGACCCCATGCCCCCGCGTTCCACCACCGTCTTCGTCTGCTCGGGCTGCGGCCACGAGTCCGCCAAGTGGCACGGGCAGTGCCCAGGCTGCAACGCCTGGAACACGCTCGCCGAGGAGTCACGCGCGCCGGTCGCCGCCCGCGGCCCCGGCGGGGCAGGGCGCGCCGGCGCGCAGGGCCGGCCCGCGGCCGCCAAGCCGATCCCGCTCGCCGACGTCGTCGCCCCGCGGATCCCGCGGCTGCATACGCACATCGGCGAGCTCGACCGGATCCTCGGCGGTGGGGTCGTGCCGGGCTCGATCGTGCTGATCGGCGGCTCGCCCGGCATCGGCAAGTCGACACTGACCTCGATGGCGCTCGGCAACCTGCAGGGCGCGGGGCGGCGGACGCTCTACGTCTCGGGCGAGGAGTCGGCCGCCCAGATCCGCCTGCGCGCCGAGCGCCTCCCAGGCGCGGCGCTGCAGGTGCCCGTGCTCGCGGAGACCGACCTCGACACGGTGCTCGCGACGATGGACGCCGAGCGTCCGGAGGTCTGCGTCGTCGACTCGGTGCAGACCCTGCACGCCGCCGATCTGACCGGCGCGGCCGGCTCCGTCGGCCAGGTGCGCGAGGTCGCCGACCGCATCACACGGCTCGCGAAGGCCCGCGGGATCGCGATCCTGCTCGTCGGCCACGTCACCAAGGAGGGAGCGCTCGCCGGCCCGCGCGTGCTCGAGCACCTCGTCGACTGCGTGCTGCAGTTCGAGGGCGAGCGAGAGCGGACCTACCGCACGCTGCGCGCGCTCAAGAATCGCTTCGGCTCGACCAACGACGTCGGGGTCTTCGAGATGCGCCAGGGCGGACTGGTGGAGGTCGCCGACGCCTCGGCGCGCTTCGTCGGTGAGGCGACGCGCGCCCCCGGCAGCGTCGTGCTCGCCGCGATGGAGGGCTCGCGCCCGCTGCTCGTCGAGGTGCAGGCGCTCGTCTCGCCTTCCGAGCTGGTGCCACCGCGGCGGATCGCCAACGGCATCGACCGCAACCGGCTTGCGCTCGTGCTCGCCGTCCTGGCGCGCCACGGCGGCGTCGGCGTCGGCAGCGCCGACGTCTTCGTCAACGTCGCCGGCGGCGTCCGCGTGGACGAGCCGGGCGCTGACCTGGCGGTGGCGCTCGCCGTCGCCAGCGCCGCCCGCGGCACGCCTCTCGGGGGCGAGGACGCGCCAGGGCCCGTGGCCTGCTTCGGCGAGGTCGGTCTCACCGGCGAGCTGCGGACGGTCGCGCATCCGGATCGCCGGCTGGCGGAGGCCGCGAAGTTCGGGCTGCAGCCCGTGGTCGCGCCCCGCGAGAGCGGCGGGTCCGCGACGGAGGTCGCCAGCCTGCGCCACGCCCTGCGGGCGGTGCTGCCGCGCGGCGGCACCGGCGAGGAGAGGCCGCGCCCGCGCGCGGCGGCCTGAGCGGACGGCCCGAGCGGACGGCCCGAGCGGACGGCCAAAACCTGGCAATCGCAGCCGGAAGACCGTTTAGCGATGGTTTAGCCAAATGCTAAACTCACTGGGTGATGACGTCGCGATCAGGGGATGAGCTCAACGAGCTCGAGGCGCGTCAGGAGCCCCGCCTGGTCAAGGCGCTCGAGATGGTCGCACCGGGCACCGCCGTCCGCGAGGGGATCGACAACATCGTCCACGCGCGCACCGGCGGGCTGATCGTCATCGGCGACCCGGACGAGCTCTCGTTCCTCTTCTCGGGCGGGATCAAGCTCGACATCGACTACTCGGCGTCGATCCTCTACCAGCTCGCGAAGATGGACGGCGCGATCGCGCTGAACGGCAACGCGACGAAGATCGCCTGGAGCAACGTCCAGCTCATGCCGGACCCGACGATCCTCTCGTCGGAGTCGGGCACCCGCCATCGCACCGCGGAGCGCGTGTCCAAGCAGACGGACGCGCTGGTGATCGCCGTATCCCAGCGCCGTGACGTCGTGTCGCTCTACATCGACGGCACGAAGTACATCCTCGAGGACATCCCGGCCGTCCTCGCGAAGGCCAACCAGGCGCTCGCGACGCTCGACAAGTACCGCTCGCGCCTCGACCAGGTCTCCACCCGCCTCACCGCCCTCGAGTTCGAGGGCGGCGTCACACTGCACGACGTGCTCACGGTCCTCCAGCGCTCCGAGCTCGTGACGCGCATGGCCGTCGAGATCGAGCGCTACATCGTCGAGCTGGGCTCCGAGGGCCGGCTGATCGAGATGCAGCTCGAGGAGACGATGGTCGGCGTCGCCGGCGACAAGGCCGCGCTGCTGCACGACTACCTCGCCGACCCCGTCGACGACGCCTTCGCACTGGCGCTCG
>JAXDHR010000181.1:0-14380 GCA_034664425.1 Solirubrobacteraceae bacterium | reverse complement strand
GTTCGGCGCCGCGTGCTCCTGGGTGGTGTCGTAGTCGATGTGCTGGCGGCCGTGGGGTGCGTAGGCGCCCGTGACCTTGCCCTCGGCGCCCTCGCCGGCCAGCAGCGTCTCCGTTCGCACCTTGCCGCGCGCCGAGCCGAAGCCGGCGACGACCCAGTCGAGGACGCCGTCGCGCGCCACCTCGGCGCGCATCGAGCCGAAGATCCAGGATCTCTCGTTCATGTCCTGCGCGGTGACGAAGCGCAGGCGCGCGTTCTGTCCGACGACGAGCTCGACGACCGTGTTGACGAGCGCATCGGCCTCGGGCGAGCCGGACAGGTACTGCTCCCAGACCTCGGCCTCGGCCCCCTCCTCGAGCACGACGAGCGTGCGCCGGTGGAGGCTGGTCGCCGCGGCGTCGGAGATCGCGGTCAGCAGCACGGGCGCCTCGACGCGGACGCCGCGCGGGACGTAGACGAAGGCGCCGCCGGTCCAGCTCGCGTCGTTGGCCGCGGCGAACACGTCGCCCTCGGTGTCGACGATGCGCCCGAGGTGCGGCTCGACCAGCTCGGGATGGCGCTCGACGGCGAGCGTCAGCGGCAGCACGAGCGCCTGGCCCGTCTCAGCGGGCTCCTGGACGATGCGACCGTCGACCTGCTCGAGCGCGAGCGCGCCCTCGGGGGCGGTCAGCAGCGTTTCGACGCGGTCGGCCGCGCCGGCGTCGCCGGCTCCGGGCCGCGCCGGCGCGTAGGCGTCGAGCGACAGCTTGCCGAGGTCGGTGAACTCCCAGCCGGCGCGGCCCTTGTACTGGGGCAGCCCGAGCCCGGATGCGGCCTGCGCGCCGCGGCTGCGGCGCGCCTTCAGCCACTCGGGCTCGCGGACGTCGGCCAGGGCGGTCATCCGATCGAGCCCTCCATCTGCAGCTCGATCAGCCGGTTCATCTCGACCGCGTACTCCATCGGGAGCTCCTTCACGATCGGCTCGATGAAGCCGTTGACGATCAGCTTGGACGCCTCCTCCTCCGGGATGCCGCGGGACTGGAGGTAGAAGAGCTGCTCCTCGCCGATCTTCGAGACCGAGGCCTCATGGCCGACGTCGACGTCGTCCTCGCCGATGCGGATCGTCGGGTAGGTGTCCGAGCGCGAGTGCTCGTCGAGCAGCAGCGCGTCGCAGACGACCTTGGACTTGGAGCCGTGCGCGCCCTTGGCCACCTCGAGCAGGCCGCGGTAGGAGGAGCGCCCGCCGTCCTTGGAGATCGACTTCGCGAAGATGTTCGACGTCGTGTTCGGCGCCGCATGGATGATCTTCGCGCCCGCGTCCTGGTGCTGGCCATGGCCCGCGAAGGCGATCGAGAGCACCTCGCCGTGGGCACGCTCGCCGGTCAGATAGACGCTCGGGTACTTCATCGTGAGCTTGGAGCCGAGGTTGCAGTCGACCCACTCGACCGTGGCGTCCGTCTCGGCGACCGCGCGCTTCGTGACGAGGTTGTAGACGTTCTGCGACCAGTTCTGCACGGTCGTGTAGCGGATCCGCGAGCCGGGCTTGGCGATCAGCTCGACGACCGCCGAGTGCAGCGAGTCCGACGTCCACACCGGGGCGGTGCAGCCCTCGACGTAGTGCACGTAGGAGCCCTCGTCGGCGATGATCAGCGTCCGCTCGAACTGGCCCATGTTCTCGGTGTTGATGCGGAAGTAGGCCTGCAGCGGCATCTCGACGTGCACGCCCGGCGGGACGTAGACGAACGAGCCGCCCGACCACACCGCGGAGTTCAGTGCGGCGAGCTTGTTGTCGTTGGCCGGGATGATCGTGGCGAAGTACTCGCGCACGAGCTCCTCGTGCTCGCGCAGGCCCGAGTCCATGTCCATGAACACGACGCCCTGCTTCTCGAGGTCCTCGCGGACCTGGTGGTAGACGACCTCGGACTCGTACTGGGCGCCGACGCCGGAGAGGAACTTGCGCTCGGCCTCGGGGATGCCGAGGCGGTCGAACGTGCGCTTGATGTCGTCGGGGACATCGTCCCACGTGCGCGAAGACTTCTCGGAGGCGCGCACGAAGTAGTGGATGTCGTCGTAGTCGACCTCGGCCAGCATCGGCGAGCCCCACGTCGGCTGCGGGCGCGAGAGGAAGTGCTCGAGCGCCTTGAGGCGGAACTCCAGCATCCACTGCGGCTCGTTCTTGAAGGCGGAGATCTGCTCCACGAGCTCACGCGACAGCCCCTTGGGGGCCTTGAACGCGTAGCCGCTCTCCGGGTCGTGGAACCCGAACTTCTCCTTGTAGTCGGCGTTGATGCCGGTCAGCGCCTGCTGCTCGGCGATCACTTCGGGAGTAGCCATCAGGTCAGTCGACCTCCACTCGAATCACGCCGTCCGCGACCGACACCTCGAAGGTGTCGATCGGCACGTACGCAGGCAGGTTCAGGGGCTTTCCGGTGCGCAGATCGAAGACCGAGCCGTGCCGGGGGCACTCGATCGTGCAGGCAGTCTGGTCGAGGTCGCCCTCCAGCAGCTGCCCGTCGTCGTGCGAGCAGCGGTCCTCGACGGCGACGAGGTCGCCGTTGCAGTTGAAGACGCCGATCTCGAGGTCCTCCCATTCGACGAGGCGATGCTCGCCGGGGGACAGCTCTTCGATGCGGCAGATGTCGATCAGGGGGCTCAAAAGTCCGACTTGGAAGGTAGGTATTGAGTCTAGAACACGCGCTCCGTCGCGGGCGGGCTCCGTGCCGTGGCCTCAGAAGCGCGGCAGGGGGCGGAGGATGTAGGCGTCGAGCGCATCCTCCCTGCCCTTCACGCGGACGCCGCGGACCGGCTCCGCTCGGTGGCGTCCGGAAGCAGCGCGTAGGTCCGCTGCCGGATCAGGACGCGGCCCACGGGGGCCTGGCCCTCGAGCCGGGAGCGCGTCGTGGCGAGGTAGGAGTCGCGGAAGCGCTCGTGGCGCCACTCCCGCCGGGCCGCGTACCCGACGAGGTAGGCGGTCACGATCGGACCGTGCCACTCCCATCAGCTCGCATGCCAGGCGCGCTCGCCCGTCACCGCCACCGCCGAGCCCCGCCGAGATCAGCAGGCCGGCGCCGACCCCGAGAAGCGCACGGGGTGCAGCTTCGGGCTCGAGAGATTCGGGTCGAGCTGCGAGGCAGCAGCAGCGACAGGAAGCCGACCAGCGGCAGCGCCGCCGCCACGGCCCAGGAGAGGACGAGCAGCACGCGGCCGAGCGGTCGCTCGGGCGGGACGAGCGCGCCGTCGGCGTCGCGCCCGCGGATCAGCGTCTCGGCCGCCATCCGGTCGCGCGCTGCGTTGACCTGGAAGGCCCCCGGCTGCGCGCGGTCGAGCACGCGCTGCAGCTGCTGAGGCGGCACACCAGCAGCGGCGACAGGGGCCTCGAAGGGGCGTCGGGGCATGCTGGGCATCGCGCGGAGCAAGCCGTGAATTGATTTTGTACTTTCTCGATCGTCTTAGTCGTCTATAGTCGCGGAGCATGTCCCGCTCCGTCGTCGCCCTCAGCGGCAATCCGCGACCCAGGTCGCGGACGGCCGCGCTCGCCCTGACCCTCGCGCGCTCGATCGTCGACCTCGGCCCGGCCGGTCCGGTCGTCGAGATGGACCTCGCGAACCGCGCCTCCTCCGACGAGGACCTGCGCGCCATCCTCGCCGCTGCCGAGGTCGCCGTCGTGGCCAGCCCGACGTACAAGGCGACCTACACCGGGCTGCTCAAGAGCTTCGTCGACGGCTTCGGGCCGGCGGCGCTGCGAGGCGTGATCGCCGTGCCCGTGATGGTCGCGGCCGACCGCGCGCACGCGCTCGCCGTCGAGGTGCACCTGCGGCCCCTGCTGATCGAGCTCGGCGCGACGTGCCCCACCCCCGGGCTGTTCGTCGAGGAGGCGCGGCTCGCCGACTCCGCCGCGGCGATCGCCCCCTGGCTCGAGCTGGCGGGGCCGGCGCTGCGCGCCGCGCTCGGCGCGCGGGTGCCCGCGTGAGCGACGTGGACCTGCGCGGCGCGATGGGCCGCTTCGCCACCGGCGTCACGGTGGTGAGCACGCGCGGCGAGGACGGGGAGCCGCTCGGCACGACCGCGAGCGCCGTGGCCTCGGTCTCGCTCGACCCGCCGCTCGTGCTCGTCTGCCTCGCGCACACGAGCCAGACGCTCGCCGCGCTGCGCCGCCACGAGGCCTTCGCCCTCAACGTGCTCGGGGCCGAGCAGGGCGAGCTGGCGCTCGCGTTCGCTCAGCCCGGACCGTGCGAGGGGTGGGGCGACGTACCGCCCGCGGTCGCGCGCACGGGCGCGCCGCTGCTGCCCGCGGCGCTCGCGACGCTCGACTGCGCCGTCCATGACGTCCTCCTCGCCGGCGACCACGCGATCGTCCTCGGCCGCGTGCTGCACACCGGCGTCGCCGACGACACGCGCGAGCCGCTCGTGACGTTCCGCAGCCGCCTCGAGCCGCTGCCCGTCGCCTGAGCCCGGCCCGCCCCGGGTAAGGGAGAACGTGCTCGCCATTGCGACACTCGAGGACGGCGGGCAGACGGCGGGGCGCTCGTGATGCTCCGACGCCGGTCCAAGGGCGGCCGCCGAACCTTGGACGAGGGGCGAAGGAACGCCCGCCGCCACGCAGGCAGGCTGTCCACCATGATCCGCGGAGAGGCAGACATCCCCGCCTGGGCGCTGTGGTCCGACTCGGGTGCGCGCAGCCCGTGGACGATCGGTGTCGAGGAGGAGGTGATGCTGATCGACCCCGCGACGAACGAGCTCGCCTCGCGCTCGGAGGAGGTGCTCGCCTCGCTGCCTGAGTCCATCGCCGGCCACGCCCGCGCCGAGACGCACGGCTCCGCGCTCGAGCTCGCAACCGATCCGCATCAGACCGTCGGTGAGGCGGTGCGCCAGCTCGGCGCGCTGCGGGCAGGGCTGCGCACCGCGCTCGAGCCGCTGGGGCTCGCGGCGGCGGTCGCCGGCACCCACCCGACGGCGCGCCCGGAGGACACCGAGATCTCGCCGGGCGCCCGCTATCAGTACCTGCACGACTCGCTGCGCGAGCTGGCCCGGCGCGAGCCGACCTTCGGCCTGCACGTCCACGTCGCGGTCCCTGACCCGTGGAGCGCGACGCGGGCGCTCGACCGCATCCGGGCACACCTGCCGCTGCTGCTCGCGCTGTCGGCGAACTCGCCCTACCAGGGCGGCCGCGACACGGGCATGGCCTCGATCCGCACGCCGCTGTTCCAGGCGTTCCCGCGCGTCGGGATCCCGCGCCGCTTCGGCTCCTACGCCGCCTATGTCGAGGCGGTCGACGTGCTGCTGCGCTGCGGTGCGATTCCCGAGCACACGTTCGTCTGGTGGGACGCGCGGCTGCAACCCGGGTACGGGACCTTGGAGGTGCGCGTGATGGACGCCCAGACCCGGCTGCGCGACACGGCGGCGCTTGCGGCGCTCGTCCAGAGCCTCGTGCGCCTCGAGGCGGGCGAGGGCATGGCCGAGGAGGCGCTGCTCCAAGCGCCCGAGGCGCTCGACGAGAACCGCTTCCTCGCCGCCCGCGACGGCATGGACGCGCACTTCCTCGACCCGGCGCGCGACCGCGCCGTTCCGGCCGCGAGCCGGCTGGCGGCCGTCGTCGGCGCCTGCTGGGTGCACGCCCGCGCACTCGGCTGCGAGCGCGAGCTGGCCAGCGCGGCACATCTCGCCGCCGACTTCGGCGCCAAGCGCCAGCGCGCGATCGCCGGCGACCCCGCCGGCGTGCCGGGCGTGGTCCAGGCGCTGTGCGGCGACTTCTGCCGCCCGCGCTTCGCCGGTACGATCAGCCCGGCCGTCCCCGCCTGAGCGATGGCCGCGGACACCCAGCCCTACCAGGAGCCCGGCGCCGACGAGGTGGCCGAGCACGACCTGCCCGCGCTGGCCGCCGCCGTGCGCGCGGAGGTCGCGCTGCGCGGCGTCGGCTTCCGCTCGGCCGACGGGCAGGTCGAGTTCCACATCGATCCCGTGCCGCGCGTGATCGCCGCGCAGGAATGGGCGGGGCTGGAGCGCGGGCTGGGGCAGCGCGTGCGCGCGCTCAACGCCTTCGTCGCCGATGTCTACGGCGAGCGCCGGATCTTCGCCGACGGCGCCGTCCCCGGCCGGCTGCTCGAGGCGGCCAACCACGAGCCGGCGATGCGCGGCGTCACGCCGCCCGGCGGCGTCTGGATCGGCATCGCCGGACTCGACCTGGTGCGCGACCCCGAGGGACGCTTCCTCGTGCTCGAGGACAACGCGATGACCCCGAGCGGGATGGCGTACGCGGCCGCTGCGCGCGGCGCCGTCGCCGCGCACGTCGATGGCTCGCCCGTGCCGCTCGACGGGCTGCCCGAGCTGCTCGCGGGCACGCTCGAGAACGCGCGCCCGGGCGGGACGGGAGCCGGGCTCGCCGTGCTGCTGACCGACGGCCCGCGCAACTCCGCGCACTGGGAGCACGCATGGCTGGCCCGCACGCTCGGGATCCCACTCGTGACGCCGAGCAGCCTCACGTGCGCCGGCGACGGCCTGACGCTGCACGGCGAGCCGATCGCCGTCATCTACCGGCGCACGGACGCCGACCGGCTCGACACGCGGGTCGGCGAGCTGCTCGCACCCGCGGTCCGCTCGGGCACGGTCGGCGTCATCAACGGCTTCGGCACCGGCGTCGCCGACGACAAGCTCGCGCACGCGTACGTCGAGACGATGGTCGAGTACTACCTCGGCGAGCGGCCGCTGCTGCCGTCGGTCCCGACGCTGGATCTCGGCGTGCCCGAGGTGCTCGAGCAGGCGCTCGACACGCTCGACGAGCTCGTGATCAAGCCGCGCGACGGGCACGGCGGCCACGGCGTCGTGATCTGCGCCCAGGCAGGGCCCCACGAGCTGGACGCGCTGCGCCGCAGCCTGCGCGCCGCGCCGGGCGATCACATCGCCCAGCCGCTCGTCGCGCTGTCCACCCACGCGACCGTCGTCGACGGCCGGCTGGAGGAACGTCATGTCGACCTGCGACCGTTCGTGTTCCTGCACAGCCCGACCGACGCCCGCGTGCTGCCCGGCGGGCTCACGCGGGTAGCGCTGGAAGCGGGGGCCATGGTGGTCAACTCGACGCGGAACGGAGGAGCGAAGGACACGTGGGTGCTCGAGGGTTCAGGCGGCGCCCCCTGATCGGGGTCACGACCTCCGAGGTACGCAGATCCGAGAGCGCGCGGCCGATGGCCGAGGCGGATCCGGCCCAGAACGAGATGGTGCTCGGCATGGTCTACGCGCGCGCGGTCCAGCGCGCGGGCGGGATGCCGGTCGTCCTACCGCCGCTCGCGCCGCAGGAGGTGCCCGAGCTGATCGGCCGCCTGGAAGGGCTGTGCCTGTCGGGCGGGCCGGACCTGGACCCCGCGGCCTACGACGCCCGCGCCCACGCGGAGCTCGGGCCGATCGAGCCCGACCTCGACCGCTGGGAGATCGCCCTGACCCAGCAGGCGGAGGCGCACGGACTGCCGATCCTCGGCATCTGCCGCGGCTGCCAGGTGCTCAACGTCGCGCGGGGCGGGACGCTGCACCAGCACCTGCCCGACGTCACCGACGGCGAGATCGCGCACCGGCAGGCCGTGCCCGGCTGGCAGCCGACGCACGTCGCCGACATCGCGCCCGGCTCGCTGCTGGCGGCGATCGTCGGCGACACGCACGCGGAGGTCAACTCCTTCCATCACCAGGCCGCCGATCGCATCGGGAGCGGCCTGCGCCCGGTCGCATGGTCCCCGGACGGCGTCATCGAGGGGCTCGAGGACCCCGAGCGCCCCTTCCTGCTGGGCGTGCAGTGGCACGCCGAGACGCTGTTCGACCGCCCGGAGCACGCGCGTCTGTTCGAGGCGCTGATCGAGGCGGCGAGCGCGAGCGCCAACCAGCGGGCGGCCTGACCCGGACATGTGCGGGTTCGCCGCCGAGCTGCGCCGTGACGGCGACGCCGATCGCGAGGCGCTGCGCGCGATGGCGGCGGTGCTCGAGCCGCGCGGCCCCGACGGCGAGGGCGAGCGCCTGATCGGCGGCGCCGGCCTGATCCACCGGCGGCTGAAGATCATCGACCTCTCCGAGCGCGGCGCGCAGCCGATGCACGACCCGCGCACGGACACGACGATCGTCTTCAACGGCTGCATCTACAACCACCACGATCTGCGCGCCGAGCTCGAGGGGCTCGGCCACGCGTTCCGCTCGACCAGCGACACCGAGGTGCTGCTGCTCGGCTGGGCGCAGTGGGGCGAGGGGCTGCTCGCGCGCTTGAAGGGCATGTTCGCCTTCGCGCTGCTCGAGGAGCGCACGGGCCGGCTCGTGCTCGTGCGCGACCGGCTCGGCATCAAACCGCTCTACCTCGCGGAGCTGCCGGGCGGCGGCCTGCGTGCCGCCTCGACGCTGCCCGCGCTGCTCGAGGGCGGCGGCGTCGACACCACGATCGACCCGGTCGCCCTGCACCACTACCTGTCCTGGCACTCGGTCGTCCCGGCGCCCCGCACGATCCTGCGCGGCGTGCGCAAGCTCGCGCCGGCGACCGTGCTCGTCGTCGAGCCCGACGGCGCCCGCCGCGAGCACCGCTACTGGGACCCCCCGTTCGCGCGCGACCCGGGCCGCGCGGCGTGGACGCCGGAGGACTGGACGGATGCCGTGCGGACGGCGCTGGAGGTTGCAGTGCGCCGGCGGATGGTCGCCGACGTGCCCGTCGGCGTCCTGCTCTCGGGCGGCCTGGACTCGAGCCTGATCGTGGCGATGCTGGCGGATCAGGGTCAGCGCGGGCTGGCGACGTTCTCGATCGGCTTCCCCGACGTCGCCGGGCGCGAGGGCAACGAGTTCCGCTACTCCGACCTGATGGCGCGCGAGTTCGCCACCGAGCACGAGCGCATCGAGGCGACGCGCGAGGACCTGCTCGGCGCGCTCCCGCGTGCGATCGCTGCGATGAGCGAGCCGATGATCTCCCACGACGCCGTCGCCTTCTTCATGCTCTCGGAGGTCGTCGCGCGCACCCGCAAGGTCGTCCAGTCCGGGCAGGGCGCCGACGAGGTCTTCGCGGGCTACTCGTGGTACCGGCCGCTCGCGCAGGAGGACTCCGGCGCGGGCACCGGCGTCGACGACTACCGGCGCGAGTTCTTCGACCGCGACCACGACGGCGTGCTCGGCCTGGCGGCGCCGGGAACGGTCGCCTCGGAGGACGTCTCGCGCATGTTCGCCGAGGAGTGGTTCGCGCGCGAGGGCGCCGACTCCCCGGTCGACCGCGCACTGCGGATCGACACCGAGATCATGCTCGTCGACGACCCCGTCAAGCGCGTCGACAACATGACGATGGCGCACGGTCTCGAGGCGCGGGTCCCGTTCCTCGACCATGACCTGGTCGAGCTCGCCGCCGCGTGCCCGCCCGAGCTCAAGCTCGCGGAGGGCGGCAAGGGGGTGCTGAAGCGACTCGCCCGCGGGCTCGTGCCGGACGCGGTGATCGACCGCGAGAAGGGCTACTTCCCCGTGCCGGCGCTCACGCACCTCGAGGCGCCCGTGGTGGAGCTCGTCGGCGACGCGCTGCGCTCGGATGCGGCGCGCGACCGCGGGCTGTTCCGGACGGACGTCGTCGACGCGATGCTCGCGGACCCCAACGCCGCGCGCACGAACCTCGACGGCTCGACGCTCTGGCAGGTCGGGCTGCTCGAGCTCTGGCTGCAGCAGCACGGCGCCTGAGCACTCACCTTTGGCTCCTGCCCTATATTGTCGACCAACATGGTTGACAATGGGGTATGGCGCATCGCGGTAGTCGGCATGGGCTTCGCCGGCTCGGCGACGGCAGTCGCGCTGCTGCGATCGTGGACGGGCGGACCCCTCGCTCTCGACCTGATCGAGCGGTCCGGCCGCTACGGCGCCGGCGTCGCCTACGCGACGCCGTACCCCGACCACCTGCTGAACGTCCCCGCGGCGGCGATGAGCCTGCTCGAGGACCGGCCCGGGGACTTCCTCGAATGGACTGGGCAGCACCGTCCGGGCACATCGCCGCGCTGCTTCGTCCCGCGGCGCGACTTCGGCCGCTACGTACGCGACCGGCTCGCCGAGGCCGAGCGCGACGCCCGCAGCGGTGGCGTCTCGGTGGGCCGGCGCCACGACACCGCGGTCGACGTGCTGCCGGGCCGATGTCCGACGCTGGTCACCGCGACGGGCGAGCGGCTGCGCGCGGACGCGGTCGTGCTCGCGCTGGGCCTGCCGGCGCCTGCACATCCACCGGGCCTCTCCCCGGCGCTGCGCGACCACCCGCGTTACGTCGCCGACCCGTGCGACTGGGCGCAGCTGGAGCGGCTCGCCGGTTCACGGCGCGTGCTCGTCGTCGGCACGGGGCTGACGATGGTCGACGTGGCGCTCGCCTTGCGCGCCGGCGAGCGCGCTGGCCCGCAGCTGCTGGCAGTGTCGCGCCACGGGCTGCTGCCGCGCGCGCACCGGACCGTGCCCGGCAGCGCGGGCTCGGCGCCGGCGCTCGGGCGCGTCCGCACGGCCGACGAGCTCGCCGCCCGCATCGAGACGGCGATGCGCAGCGCGAGCGCGGCGGGCGGTGACTGGCGCGCGGTCGTCGACGGGCTGCGCCCCCAGGCTCAGCAACTGTGGCGCGCGCTGCCGCCGGTCGAGCGCCGGCGCCTCGTCGAGCACCACGGGCGTCGCTGGGACGTGCACCGCCACCGGATGGCCCCCGAGATCGCGGACCGCCTGCGCTGGCTACGCCGGTCGGGCTCGGTGCAGGTCCGCGACGCGTCGGTGATCGCCCTCGAGCCGGCCGGCGCCGGCGCGATCGCCGCGACGCTGGCCAGCCCGCGCGGCGAGGAGCGCGTGGTCGTCGACGGCCTCGTGAACGCCACGGGCCCGGCCTTCGATCCGCGCCGCTCCCCCGATCCGCTCCTGCGCTCGCTGCTGCGCCGTGGGCTGGCGGCGCCCGGCCCGCTGCGCATGGGGCTGGCGACCGACGGCGACGGTGCGCTCCTCGACGCCTCGGGAGCGCGCTCGCCGGGCCTCTACACGCTCGGCGCGCTGCGCCGCGGCGAGCTGTGGGAGACGACCGCCGTGCCCGAGATCCGCGCCCAGGCGGCGGCGATCGCGTCAGCGCTCGCCCGGCGCACCCCCGCCGCGCTCGTCGGCGCGTGACGTCGGGGCGGCCCGCAGCACCGAGCTCGGGAGCTCACGCAGCTTGTCGGGGTTGCGCACGACATCGATCGCGGTGATGCGGCCATCGTCGACCGTGAACGAGACCACGCCGGGGATGCCGTCCGCGCCATGGAAGATCACACCGGGCATCCCGTTGACGTCGACGATGCGAGCGCCCGCGGCGTCGCCGCCGTGGCGAGCCAGGGCGATCGTCGTCCGGGCCACCCTCCCCGCACCCTCGATCGGCTTGCGCGGCGCGTTGACCACGCCACCGCCGTCCGCGCGCATCACCGCGTCGGGATGCAGGAGGGCGACCAGCGCATCGGCGTCTCCCTCCGCGGCCGCGAGCAGGAACGCCGCGACGATCCGCTGCTGCTGCTCGCGCGTCGCCGGGAAGCGGGGGCGGCCGTCGCGCACGCGCCGGCGCCCTCGCGATGCCTGCTGGCGCGCCGCCTCGGGCGTGGTGCCGAGCACCTCGGCCACCGCCGCGAAGTCGTAGCCGAAGACGTCATGCATGACGAAGGCGACGCGCTCGCCGGGCGAGAGCGTCTCGAGTACGACGAGCAGCGCGGTGCCGATCGACTCGTCGAGCGTGACGCGGTCCGCCGGATCGGCGTCGACGACGGGCTCGGGCAGCCACGGTCCGACGTAGCGCTCGCGCCGCACGCGCGCCGAGCGCAGCGTGTCGAGCGCGAGCCGGTTGACGGTCGTGGTGAGCCAGGCGCGCAGGTCGCGGATGTCGTCGGCGCCCGCACGCTCGAGCCGGAGCCAGGCCTCCTGCACCACGTCCTCGGCTTCGGCGCGCGAGCCGAGCTGCCCGTAGGCGACGCGCAGCAGGTGCGGCCGCTGGACCTCGAAGGCCTCCGCGAGCGCCTCCGCGGCGGTCATCCGGCGCTCCCGACGGGCGCGGCACCGCGCGCGGCGTCAGACAACGGCGCGCCGTCCCGCAGCCAGGCGGCGAACCCGATGCGCCCGCGCCAGGCGCCCGGATTCGTGAGTCCGCCCGTGGCGAGCGCGCGCCCCGCGCCGCCGAGCAGCCTCGCGGGCACGGGGACGACGACGGCGCGGCGGTCGCGCGCGTCGCGCCACAGCCACGCGAGCTCGCCCAGCGAGACGATCTCGGGCCCGGCGAACTGCGTGATCGCGCCCGACGGCTCGGCCTCGACCGTGTCGGCGAGCACGTGGGCGACCTCGCGAACGTCGACCGGCTGCAGCGGCACCGCGCCGCCGGGAAGCATGCCGAAGCGCGCCGACTGCCCGAGGTAGCGGTCGACCAGCCCGTGGAACTGGGTCGCGCGCACGACCGTCCACGGCACGTCGCCGCCGCGCACGACCTCCTCCTGCTCGAGCTTGATCCGGTTGTAGCCGTAGGGCACGCGGTCGGCGCCGACGATCGAGACCGCGACGTGGTGCGCGACACCCGCGCGCGCCTCGGCGGCCAGCAGCCGCCGTGTGCCGCCGATCAGCAGGGCGCGCGCGGGCGCCTTCGCGACCGCGTTGGCGGCGTCGATCACCGCGTCCGCGCCGGCGAGCCCCGCCCCGAGCCCGGAGCCGTCGAGCAGGTCGGCGCGGACGTGCTCGACCCCCGCCGGCAGCCGCGCCGGCGCCGAGCGCGAGAGCGAGCGCACGTCGTGCCCGCGCGCCGTCAGCGCGGCGACCACCTCGCGCCCGAGGGCGCCGGTCCCGCCCGTGACCGCGATCAGCATGTCGTCATCTCCTCAGGTCTGCTCGTCATCTGCAAGGGAGACGAGACAGGGCGCTCGTCTGTGACGAACCCTCCGAGGAAGTGCAGCTAGGCGCCGCGGGCGCTCGCGCCGAAGCTCTGCGTTCCCGGCACGCCCTCGCCGGTCTCGGCGGCGCTCGGGGGCGTCTCTGACTCCCACGCGGCCGCGTGACCGAGCCCGGCGCTCTTGAGGACCTTGAGCGAGAGCAGCGCGCACTTCATCCGCGTGGCCGAGATGTCGATCCCGAGCAAGTCGAGGATGAACTCGCGGTCGAGCCGCAGCAGGTCGTCGACCGGCATGCCGACGACCTCGTCGGAGGCCATCGACGCCGCGGCCTGCGAGATCGCGCAGCCGTGGCCCGAGAAGGCGACGTCGGCCACGCGGCCGTCCTCGCCCACGCGCAGCTGCACCTTGAGCTCGTCGCCGCAGAGCGGGTTGTTGTCCTCGGCCTCGAAGTCGGCCTCGGGCCACTCGCCCCAGTGATGCGGCCGCTTGTAGTGCTGGAGGATGTTCTCCCGGTACAGGTCGTCCATCAGGCGAAGACCTCCTGGACCGCGGCAAGGCCGTCGATCAGCTGGTCGACCTCGTCGTGGGTGGAATGGACGGCGAACGACGCGCGGGTCGTCGCCGGCGCGCCGAGGCGGCGCATCAGCGGCTGCGCGCAGTGGTGGCCGGCGCGCACGCAGACCCCGCGGCGACCCAGGATCTCGGCGACGTCGTGGGGGTGGATGCCGTCGAGCGTGAACGAGCAGACCGCGCCGCGGCTGTCGGCGTCGTGCGGACCGTGGAGCGTCAGGCCGCCGACCTCGGTGAGCCGGTCGAGCGCGTAGGCGACGACGTCGCGAGCATGGTCGCGCACGTGCTCCATGCCGATGCCGGCGAGGAACTCGACCGCGGCGCCGAGCCCGATCGCCTCGGCGATCGGCATCGTGCCGGCCTCGAACTTCGCGGGCGCCTCGGCCCACGTCGAGGAGAAGTCGTCGACCTTGGAGATCATGTGCCCGCCGCCGAGCAGCGGCTCGGTCACCGCCAGCAGCTCGCGGCGGCCGTGCAGGATGCCGATGCCGGTCGGCCCGTAGGCCTTGTGGCCGGTCCACGCGTAGAAGTCCGCGCCGAGCGCACCGACGTCGACCGGCAGGTGCGGGACGGCCTGCGAGCCGTCGACGACGACGATCGCCCCCGCGGCGTGCGCGCGCCGGGCGATCTCCTCGATCGGGTTGATCGTGCCCAGCACGTTGGACACATGCGCGACGGCGACCGCCTTGGGCCCCTGCGCGAGCAGCGCATCGAGCCCGTCGAGGTCGAGCCGGCCCTCGTCGTCGATCTCGACGTAGGCGAGCCGGCAGCCGAGCATCTGCCACGGGACGAGGTTCGAGTGATGCTCCATGCGGGTGACGAGCACGAGGTCGTCGGGTCCCACGTGCCGGCGGCCCCAGCCCTGCGCGACGAGGTTGAGCGCCTCGGTCGCGTTGCGGGTGAAGACGGTCTCGTCGGCGGCGGAGCCGGTGAACGCGGCGATCCTCTCGCGCGCGCCCTCGTAGGCGTCCGTCGCCTCGCTGGCGAGCG
>JAXDHR010000180.1:0-4599 GCA_034664425.1 Solirubrobacteraceae bacterium | reverse complement strand
CTGCTGGCGATGTGCGATCGCTGGGACATCGGCGGGCTCTCGACGAACCTGCACCCGCAGACCGGTGGGGCGACGATCTTCATCTACGACGGCCACCCGGGCGGGATCGGGATCACCCGCCGCGGCTTCGAGGCGTTCGAGGCGCTCGTCGACGACGCCCACCGGCTCGTCTCCGAGTGCCCGTGCGAGCGCGGCTGCCCGTCGTGCGTGCAGTCACCGAAGTGCGGCAACCTCAACGAGCCGCTCGCCAAGGCCGGCTGCGTGGAGCTGATGGGCCGCATGCTCGCCGCCGACTCGTAGGTCAGAGCACCCGCAGGATGGCGTGCAGCGTTCGAGACCGTCCGGGCAGTCACCGATCCTCCTTGCATGCGCCGCCGGCTCCTGCCGCTCGCCGCACTGGTCCTGCTCGCCGTGCCCAGCACCGCCTCCGCCGACACCGGCGGGGCCGTCGCACCCTCCTCCGGAGGTTCGACCAAGACGAAGGCGACCACGACCGGCGGCTCCACCTTCCAGCGTGCCCCGCTGCTGCGGGCGCGCACGTTCACGGTGTCTCCGCGCACGGTCGTACGCGGTGCGGCGCTCCAGCTCGCGTGGCGCGTCGACGGCCGCGCGACGCGCGCCACGATGCGGGTCACGCTGAGCACGGGCGGTCATCGCGTCGCGACCCTGAGGCTGGGCACTCGGCGCACGAACCGCACCGGGCGCTTGGCCTGGAAGCCGAGCCTCGCCCCCGGCACCTACACCGCCCGGCTGCGGGCGAGCGCCGTCCAGGCCCGTCACACCGCGCGTGTCAGCTCGGCGTCCTCGCTGACGGTCGCCGCGCCGCCGGTTACCGCCCCCTCGACGCCGGTCGCCGGGTCGAGCACGGGCGTGTTCCCCGTCCGGGGCGCCTACAACTTCGGTGGCCCGGACGCCCGCTTCGGCGCGCCGCGCTCGGGTCACACCCACGAGGGCCAGGACATCGTCTGCGCGGAGGGGACGCCGATCGTCTCCCCGCGCGCGGGGTCGGTGTACTGGGTCAGCTACCAGGCCGGCGGCGCGGGCTACTACGTCGTCGTCCGCGGCGACGACGGCCGCGACTACGTCTTCATGCACCTCGAGGCCGGGTCGACCGCCGTCGTCAAGGGCCAGGTCCTCTCGGCCGGCCAGCTGATCGGCCGCGCGGGCAGCACGGGTGAGTCCACCGGCCCGCACCTGCACTTCGAGATCTGGCCCCACGGCTGGTACGCCAAGGGATCCACCCCGATCGATCCGCTGCCGGATCTCCTGGCCTGGGCCGGACAGAAGTAGGATCGGCGGCGTGTCCAAGCGCCTCCTCCTGGTCCCCCTGCTCGCCGTCGCCCTCACCGCCTGCGGCTCGAGCTCCTCGTCGTCCTCCTCGTCCGGATCCTCGTCGGCGAAGCCGACCGCGAACGCATGCACAAAGGACAAGCTCGCCGTCAAGAGCTCCGGCACGCTGACCGTCGGGACCGACAAGCCCGCGTACCCGCCGTACTTCGCCGACAACGACCCGACGAACGGCAAGGGCTTCGAGAGCGCCGTCGCCTACGCGGTCGCCAAGCAGCTCGGCTTCGCCCCCTCGCAGGTGACGTGGAAGACCGTCCCCTTCAACGCCTCCTACGCGCCGGGCTCGAAGGACTTCGACTTCGACATCAACGAGATCTCGATCACGCCGAAGCGCGCCAAGCGGGTCGACTTCTCCTCGAGCTACTACACGGCGCCGCAGGCGGTCGTCGCGCTCAAGAGCTCGAAGGCCGCGAGCGCGACCTCGCTGGCGGACCTCAAGTCGGCCAAGCTCGGCGTCCAGCTCGGGACCACGAGCCTCGACGCGATCACGCAGACGGTCAAGCCGACGAGCCAGCCCCAGGTCTTCAACGACTCCAACGACACGGTGCGCGCACTCAAGATCGCCCGCGTCGACGCGATCGTCGTCGACCTCCCGACCGCCTTCTACATCACCGCCGCGCAGGTGCCGTCGGCGAAGATCGTCGGCAAGTTCGACGCGCCGGGCGGCGACTCCTGGGGCCTGCTCGCCGAGAAGGGCTCGAAGCTCACGGGCTGCCTCACGCGGGCCGTCGACACGCTCAAGGCCAACGGCACGCTCAACCGCCTGACCGAGCGCTGGATGGGCGGCAAGGCCGGCGCGCCCACCCTCGGGTAGTGGAGGCGAGCCCGTCCGCGCGCCGCCTCGTACGCGAGGCGGCGCGGCGGCGCGAGGCGCGGCGCGGCGCGCTGATCTCCGTGGGGTCCTCGGTCGTCGTGATCGGCGGCCTCGCGCTGCTCGTCCTCACGAGTCCGGGCTGGCCGGACGTGCGCGACTCGTTCTTCTCCTGGAGCGACTTCAAGGCCTCGTTCCCGGCCGTGCTGAAGGGCTTCTGGCTCGACGTGCGGCTGTTCTGCGCGGTCGAGGTCGCGGTGCTCGCGGTCGGGCTGGTGATCGCGCTGCTGCGCACCTCGCGCGCGCCGGCGCTGTTCCCGCTGCGCCTGCTGGCGACCGTGTTCGTCGATCTGCTGCGCGGCATCCCGACCGTGCTCGTCGTGTTCCTGTTCGGCTTCGCGATCCCCGCCCTCGGGCTCACCGGCGTGCCGACGAGCACGCTCGTGCTCGCCGGGATCGCCCTGACGCTGAGCTACTCCGCCTACGTCTCCGAGGTCTACCGCGCCGGGATCGAGTCGGTGCACCCGAGCCAGCGCGCCGCCGCGCTCGCGGTCGGGTTGACGCCGCGCCAGGCGACCCGCCACGTCGTCCTCCCCCAGGCGATCCGCAGCGTGCTGCCGCCGCTGCTCAACGACTTCATCTCGCTGCAGAAGGACGTCGCGCTGGTCTCGATCCTCGGCCCGCTCGAGGCCTTCCGCGTGGCCCAGATCGAGGCGGCGCAGAACTTCATCTACACGCCGCTGGTCGCCGCCGCATTGCTCTACGTCTGCGTCACCGTGCCGCTCGCCCGCGTGCTCGACGGAATGCAGCGGCGCCGGCGGATGGCGCTCGGCGTCGGGGTGCCGGTGTGAGCGTCCTCGAGCTGCGCGGAGTCTCGAAGGCCTATGGCGATCGGGCGGTGCTGCGCGGGATCGACCTCGCCGTCGAGGAGCACGAGGCGATCGCGCTGATCGGCGCCTCCGGCTCGGGCAAGTCGACGCTGCTGCGGTGCGTCGACCGGCTCGAGGAGATCGACGACGGCGACGTGCTGCTCGACGGCGAGGTGATCACGGAGCCCGGACGCGACCCCGTCGCCGACCGCCGCCGCCTCGGGATGGTCTTCCAGTCGTTCAACCTGTTCCCGCACCTGAGCGTGCTCGACAACGTGGTGCTCGCGCCGGTGCGCGCGTTCGGCGTGCCGCGCGCGCAGGCGCAGGAGCAGGCGCGCGAGCTGCTCACCCGCTTCGGGCTCGCCGGGCGCGAGGACGACCCGCCCGACCGGCTCTCGGGCGGCCAGCAGCAGCGGGTCGCGATCGCCCGCGCGCTCACCGGGCGCCCGCGCGCGCTGCTGCTCGACGAGATCACGTCGGCGCTCGACCCCGAGCTCGTCGGGGAGGTGCTCGATCTGGTGCGCGAGCTCAAGCGCGACGGGATGACGATGCTGATCGCCACCCACGAGATGGGCTTCGCCCGCGAGGTCGCCGACCAGGTCTGCTTCCTGCACGATGGCGCGATCGTCGAGCGCGGCGAGCCCGAGCGGATCTTCTCCGCGCCCGAGCGACCGGAGACGCAGCGCTTCCTGCGCCGCCTGCTCGACGCGGGCCGGCTGTAACGTGCTGGACGCCTCAGCTACGAGGCGGGTACGCCACCGCCGACGACGCGCAGCGCGCGCGGCGGCTCGGGCAGCTCGTCGCTGATGCGGGCCGCCTCGTGGGCGACGATCAGGCGGCCGAGCTCGCGGCCGGGGAGCGGGCGCGACACGTGGAAGCCCTGCGCGAGGTCGCAGCCCTGGTCGCGCAGCACGCGCCAGGACTCCTGATTCTCGACGCCCTCGGCGACCACACGCAGGCCGAGGTTGTGGGCGAGGCCGATCGTCGAATGCACGATCGCGGCGTCCGACGCGTCATGGGCCATGTCCATGACGAACGACTTGTCGATCTTGATGCCGTCGACCGGGAGCCGCTTGAGGTTCGCGAGCGACGAGTAGCCGGTCCCGAAGTCGTCGACCGACAGCGACAGCCCGATCGCGCTGAGGCGGTCGAGCGTCGCCTTGGCACGACCGGGATCGAGCATCAGCATGCTCTCGGTGATCTCGAGCTCGAGGCGCGTGGCCTCCACCCCGCGACGCTCGAGCAGGCGCGGGATCTCGACGGCGAGCTGCGCGTCGAGGAACGAGCGGGCGGAGAGGTTGACCGCGACGTCGAGATGGAGCTCCGCTTCGTCCCACTCGCGCACCTGCCGCAGGGCCTCGTCGAGCACGTGGGAGGTCAGCGGGCCGATCAGACCGGTCTGCTCGGCGATCGGCACGAATTCGGTGGGCCCGATGAGCCCCAGTTCCGGATGCTGCCAGCGCGCGAGCGCCTCGACGCCGACGATCCTGCCCGTGCGCAGGTCGGCCTTCGGCTGGAAGTAGAGAATGATCTCGCCGTCGGCGATCGCCGAGCGCAGGGCGCCGGCGAGCG
>JAXDHR010000179.1:0-5656 GCA_034664425.1 Solirubrobacteraceae bacterium | reverse complement strand
CGACCGACGGCATCATCGGCGACCGGCGGCTGTCGACCGACAACGAGGAGGTGCGGCTCTTCGCGCGTGCCGTGCACACGCTCACCGGGCCGAAGGTGCTCGTGATCGGCGAGTCGCTCGCGCAGCGGGAGCAGTCGCTCGAGAGCTTGCACGCCCTGCTGGTGGTCGGCGGTCCCATGGCGCTGCTGCTCGCGTCGCTGGTCGGCTCGGCGCTCGCTGCGTTCGCGCTGCGGCCGGTGGAGCGGATGCGCCGCCGGGCGGCCGCGATCAAGGCGACGCCCGGGGGCCGGCGCCTGCCCGTGCCGGCGTCCAACGACGAGATCGGACGGCTCGGGCGCACGCTCAACGAGATGCTCGACCGCCTCGACGCCGCCTTCGCGCGCGAGCGGGCGTTCGTATCCGATGCGAGCCACGAGCTGCGCACGCCGCTGGCGATCCTGCGCACGGAGCTCGAGCTCGCCCTGCGCGGCGACCGCGAGCGCGAGGAGCTCGAGGCCGCGGTGCGCTCCGCGGCCGAGGAGACCGACCGCCTGAGCGCGCTCGCGGAGGATCTGCTCGTGATCGCGCGTGCGGATCAGGGGCAGCTGCCGATCCGGCCGCGACCGCTGCACGCCGACGACCTGCTCGACCGGCTCGCGCGTCGCTTCGCGACGCGCTCGGACGCCGAGCAGCGCCGGCTGCTCGCCGAGCCGGCGCCGGGCGTCGAGCTCGAGGGCGATCCGATGCGGCTCGAGCAGGCGCTGGGCAACATGGTCGAGAACGCGCTGCGCTATGGCCGCGGGACGATTCGCCTGAGCGCGGAATCCCGCGACGGGCAGGTCCTCCTGCACGTGCGCGACGACGGCCCCGGCTTCCCGGAGGAGTTCCTGCCCAAGGCCTTCGAGCGCTTCACGCGCGCGGACGAGGCGCGCTCGCGCGGCGGCACGGGGCTCGGGCTCGCGATCACCGCGGCGATCGCGACGGCGCACGGTGGATCGGCCCACGCCGCGAACGTGGGAGGCGGCGGCGCCGACGTCTGGCTCGAGCTCCCCGACGAGCTCTCATCTTTGGCTCACTGAGGTGGTCGATCCTGCTGGGGCGATGAATGACCCAGCCATGCCATGACCGCGCCGACCTCGTCCGCACGCGCAAGCCGCGGCCGTCAACCGGAGGCGTACGATCGAGAGGAACCGATGCGTGTTCTGGTGGTCGAGGACGAGATCAAGATGGCCAGCCTCATGCGCCGCGGTCTGCGCGGTGAGGGACTGGCCGCGGATGTCGCGATCAACGGCGAGGACGCGCTCTGGATGGCCGCCGCGACGGCCTACGACGCGATCGTGCTCGACGTCATGCTGCCGGGTATCGACGGCTTCGAGACGTGCAAGCGCCTGCGCGGTGACGGCATCTGGTCGCCGGTGATCATGCTCACGGCGCGCGACGGCATCGAGGACCGGGTCGCGGGCCTCGACGGCGGCGCCGACGACTACCTCACGAAGCCGTTCTCGTTCGCCGAGCTGCTCGCCCGCCTGCGCGCGCTCGCCCGGCGCGGCGCGATCGAGCGCCCCGCGGTGCTCGAGGTCCGCGACCTCAGGCTCGACCCGGCCGCCCGCCGCGCCTGGCGGGGCGACACCGAGGTCTCGCTGTCGGCGAAGGAGTTCCGGCTACTCGAGGTCTTCATGCGTCATCCGGGCGAGGTGCTCACGCGCTACCAGCTGCTCGAGCAGGCGTGGGACTACGACTACGAGAACCGCTCGAACATCGTCGACGTCTACGTCCGCTACCTGCGCGACAAGATCGACCGCCCCTTCGGCGTCACCCAGCTCGAGACGGTTCGCGGGTCGGGCTACCGGCTCGCGTCGTAGCCGCGGGTCGCTCGCGTCGGGCGTGGCGCGTCGAGTGGCGAGTCACTCCGGTCACAGCCGGCCAACTCACCACTCGGTGACCCGCGACCGTGAAGGACCGCCTTGCTACCACCCCCGAGGCGGACCGGGACGCGCTAGTTCACCGACGGATCCAGCGGCATCGTGGCCAGCAGGGCGAAGCGGCTGCCCTTGCGCCGCAGCACGCCGGCCCACAGCGCGTCGGGATCGAGGGTGAAGATCTCCTCGCGCAGGGGGGCCTCGACGATCCAGGACTCCTCGGCGAGCTCGGACTCGAGCTGTCCGGGTCCCCAGCCGGCGTGTCCCGCGAACACGCGGGCGCGGCGGATCGCGCCGTCGAGCTGAGCCGGCTGGTCGACCTCGGCGCCGACGAAGCCGAGGTCGGGCTCGACGAGCGCGCCGGCGAGCTCCGGGCGGTCCCACTCGGCGAGCACGATCACCGCCGTCTCGGCGACCGGTCCGCCGACCCATACGCGCGCGTCGTCGCTCGACATCCAACCGAGATCGGGCACCGCCTCGTCGACGAGCGTCTCGGCCGGGCGGTTCAACACGAGCCCCATCGCGCCCTCGTCGGTGTGCTCGGCGATCAGCACCACCGTGCGCGCGAAGTTCGGGTCAAGGAGCGTCGGCCCGGCGATCAGGAGCTTGCCGCGGAGCGATTCGGGCATGGCCTGCTCATTGTGGCCGGTAAGCTCGCGCGCCGTCAGGGTCACGGACGAGGAGAGAGCATGAGAGCGAGGACGGCGGGGACGGCGATCGTGGCGGTCGCCGCGGCGCTGGCGGCGCCGGTGGCCGCCCAGGGCAGGGTGATCACCGCGCAGACGGTGCTCCCGCCCGGTCAGTCGGGCTTCGTGCCCAACGCGGGCACCAACCCCCACCTGTACGACCAGATCCCGCTCTTCGAGCGCTTCGGCTTCAAGCCGGCCGGCTTCGACCAGCCGGGTGCGGTGGAGGCCCCGAAGGCCGGCGTGACGATCACCCGCGACGCCTACGACGTCCCGGACGTCCACGGCGCCAACGACCGCGACGCCTGGTTCGGCGCGGGCTACGCGATCGCCGAGGATCGCCTCGTGCAGCTCGAGCTCTTCCGCCGCGGCACCAAGGGAACGCTCGCCGAGGTGCTCGGCAAGACCGAGCTGCTGGCGGACATCGAGGCGCGCCGCGACTACTACACCGACGCCGAGCTGCGGCGGATGCTCAAGCAGGTCCCGAGCCAGCTACGGGCGCGATTCGGCGCCTACGCCGACGGCATCAACGCCTACGCCGCGAAGGTCGCCGCCAACCCCGCGCTGGAGCCGAAGGAGTTCACGCTGCTCAAGCTCAAGTTCGCGAAGTGGACGGCGCTCGACTCGGTACGGATCGGCATCCAGCTCGCCCGCACGATCCCGTCCTCCGACGGCGCCGAGCTCGGCAACTGGACCGCGCTGCGCAAGCTCGGCGCCAAGCGCTTCGACACGCTGCTGCCGGTGCGGCGCAAGGGCGAGCTCACCACCGTCCCCGCCCGCTACGGCCGCTTCCCGTCGACACCGGGTCGCACCCGCGCCGACGAGCGCAAGGGCTTTGCCAGGACCCGCGCCTTCCTCAAGCACGTCACCCCGCCGAAGCCGAGCGCGAGCGCCGCAAGCGTCAGCGCCCCGCCCGGCCAGCTGCCGGCACACGGCGGCTCCAATGCCTGGGCCGTCCGCGGCCCCGGTCACAAGAGCTACCTGTTCCACGGCCCGCAGCTCGGCTTCTCGGTGCCGGACACGCTCGTCGAGCTCGAGGTTCACCGCCCGGGCCTGGACGTCCGCGGCGTCACCGCGCCCGGGCTGCCCGTGATCGGCATCGGCCGCAACGCGCACATCGCCTGGGCCGAGACGAGCGGGCTCTCCGACGACGACGACCTCTACGTCGAGAAGCTCAAGGGCGCCGACCGCTACGTCTACAAGGGCAAGGTCCGCCGCATGAGCTGCCGGACCGAAGCCTTCAAGTCCTCCGACGCCCCGACCCGGAGGATCAAGCTCTGCCGCACGGTCCACGGCCCGGTCCAGGAACGATCGGGCACGAAGTGGGCGTTCGCGCGCCGCTACGCGATCTGGGGCCACGAGCTGGACACGCTCACCGGCCTGGCGCAGCTCAACGAGGCGTCGTCGGTCAAGCAGGCCGGCAAGGCGATCGCGAAGGTCTCGTGGAACGAGAACTCGATGGTCGCCGACGACAAGGGCAACATCGGCTGGTGGCATCCGGGGCGGCTGCCGAACAAGCCGCTGCGCTGGGACGAGCGGCTGCCGATGCCCGGCAACGGCAGCGCCGAGTGGCGTGGGCTGCTGAAGTTCAAGCAGACCCCGCACGTCGTCAACCCGAAGCAGGGCTGGCTCGCCAACTGGAACAACCTGCCGTCCGCGGGCTGGACCAATGGCGACGCCGAGGCCAAGGAGCGCGTCATCGGACGCCTGCACCGTGCGAACTACCTCGCACGGCTGGTGGCCAAGGCCGCGAAGCACCCGAGCTTCGACGCTGTCAAGGCAGTCGACCGCTCGAGCGGCACGATCGCCCAGCAGCGCCCGCTCTACGCGACGCAGCTGCGGGCTGCCGACACGGGCGCGTCGGGCACCGCCAAGTCCCTGCTGGACACGATCCTCGCCTGGGACGGCTCCTACGACCGCGTGGACGCCAACAACACCGTCGACCCGGGCCTCGCCGCCTGGAACGCGCTCAAGGCCGCCCTGGTCAAGCGCGAGCTGCCGGCGGCGGCGCGCGGGTGGCTCGGCGCGCCCGGCACCTCGCACCAGGAGGACGCGGGCGGGGCGGCCGGCACGGCGCTGCTCGAGGCCGGTCCGGGTGACCTGCGCAAGGCGGCGGCGACCGCCGCCGCGGCGCTGACCAAGCGCTTCGGCAACGCCGACCCGGCGAGCTGGCGCGATCCGCGCCCGATGTACAAGGTGGGCGCCGTCGGACTTGGCGGCAGCCCGCCGCTGAAGTTCTTCGACCGCGGCACGTGGCAGCAGGCGGTCGAGCTCGGCCCGTAGGGCGAGCGAGCTAGGCGAGCGCCTTCGCCAGGTCGCGCCGGGGATCGATCCCCCAGCGGCCGGCGAGGGCGTCGAGCTCGGGGGTGAGCGCCCAGCGATCCGGCTGGGCGTCGCCCTCGTGGTCGGGCGCGGCGCCCTTGAGCGCCATCGAGCCCGTGTTGTCGCCGAGCGCGCGGATCTCCGCGACCTCCTCCGCGCTGAGCAGCACCTCGGCCGGGACGGCGGCGAGCTCGGCGCGCTTGTCCTCGATCGGACGCGCGCCCGGGCCCTCCTCCTGGATCAGCGTCGGCGCGACGCAGGCGACGGGCGCGTGCGCGAGGTTCCATTGGCATGCCAGCTGCAGCGGCGTCAGTCCGTGGCGGGCGGCGATCGGCGCCATCGCAGCCATGCGCGCGCGCCCGCGCTCGACCCAGCCGGCCGGGCGGAAGCGGCGGTGGTCGTACTTCGGGAACTCGTGACCGGGCAGGACGTCGTCGTGGAAGAGCCCGCCGTAGTCGACGACGCGGGTGATCAGCCGCACGCCGTGGCGGGCGGCGGCGTCGAGCACGAGCTCGCCGGGCCACGGCTCGAGCGGGTTGAGGATCACCATCGCCCAGTCGATGCGCGGGCCGAAGCGCTCGAAGCAGTCGATCAGGTCGAGCGTGAAGCCGTTGGCCGGGCCGGGGGCGACGCCCAGGCGCGCGGTCAGCCCTGCGTCGCGCACCGCCTCGAGCGCGTCCCACACCGCCTCGCTCGTGTAGCCGGTCCGGTCGGGGTTGTGCAGCAGCAGCAGGTCGAAGGCGCCGGCGC
>JAXDHR010000178.1:0-13094 GCA_034664425.1 Solirubrobacteraceae bacterium | reverse complement strand
CCGTCATCGGCGACCCCTTCGACGTCCAGCGCAGCCTCAGCACTGGCGTCGCATCGGGACTCGACCGCTCGATCCAGGCGCCCAACGGCTTCACCATCCCACACGCCATCCAGACCGACGCGGCCATGAACCCGGGCAACTCCGGCGGCCCCGTCCTCGACGCAGGTGGCCGCGTCATCGGCATCGCAGACCAGATCGCGACCGGCAACAGCGGCGCCGACAGCTCCACGGGCGTGGGCTTCGCGCTGCCGATCGACATCGCCAGCTCCGAGCTCGGCCAGCTCGAGCGCGGAGCCACGCCGGCGCACGCCTCCCTCGGCGTCAGCGCCACCGACGCCAGCAACGGCTCGGGTGCGATCGGCGCGGTCGTGCAGTCGGCGCCCGCGGGCGGCGCCGCCGCGGCCGCCGGCGTTCACACCGGTGATCGGATCGTCGCCCTGGGCGCCACGAAGATCACGGGCGTCAGCGACCTCGTGGCCGCGACCGCGACGCACCACCCCGGGGACCACACGACCCTCACCGTCGTGCGCGGCGGCAGACGGATCACGCTGCACGTGACGCTGACCGCGGAAACGCAGCAGGCGTCGGCGAGCTGATGGCGATCGGCGGCGGACCTCCCGGGACGACGCGATGGCGGTACGGTCCGCCGCATGCCGAACTACACGAAGCTGAACCTGCTCGAGCTCGAGGACGCGGTCGGGGATCGAGCGCCGGAGATCGAGGGGCGCTTCGGGCGGACGAAGCTCGGGACGCGAGACCTGGGCGTGAGCCACTTCCGCTATGCGCCGGGGTTCCGCAGCACGATGGCGCACACCCACCGCGAGCAGGAGGAGGCCTACGTGGTCGTGGCCGGCGCGGGCCGCGTGCTGCTCGACGGCGAGCTGGTGGAGCTGCGCCAGTGGGATGCCGTCCGGGTCGCGCCCGAGGTGGTGCGCGCCTTCGAGGCGGGTCCCGACGGGCTCGAGCTGATCGCCGTCGGCGGGCCGAAGCCCGAGGGTGGCGACGGACAGCCCGCTCCCGCGGAGTGGCCTGACTGATCAGCTCACGCGGTGGCGGGCGAAGCCGGGCGTCGACAGGACGCGGCGATCGCTCGTGATGCACATGGCGTCATAGCCGGCAAGGGTCGCGGTCCAGCGCGGACCGTCGGCGCCCATGGCGAAGGCGGCCGTCGCGTAGGCGTCAGCCGTCGCCAGCTCCGGTCCGACGATCGTCACCGAGAGCAGACCGGCCGGTGGACGGCCGGTGTGGGGGTCGAAGATGTGGGACCCCCGTTCGTACGCACCCGAGGTCGCGACGGCCAGGTCCTCGACGGCGACCACGGCGGCGAGCCGCTCGGGGTCCTCAGGGTGGCGGATGCCGACCTGCCAGAGCCGGTCCGCCGCCGGACGTCCGCGCGCGAAGACGTCACCGCCGGCGTTGACGCAGAAGCTCTTGGCTCCTGCGCCGGTGAGCCGGTCGGCGACGCGGTCGACGGCCCAGCCCTTGACGAAGCCCGACGGATCGAGACGTCCGGCGGCCCGGACCGAGAAGTAGCCGCGCGTCGCGCGCTGCAGCGCCATGCACCGGACGAGGACCTCGTCGACCTCCGGGCGGCAGTCGGCGACGGCCAGCTCGCCGCGGTCGAGGCGGCTGATGTCGCTGCCGTCGCGGTAGGTGCTGAACGTCGCGTCGACCTCGCGGAGCCATTCGAACGCCGGCTCGAGGTGGACACCCGCGGGATCGCGCACGTCGATGCCGATCGGCATGCCCATGATCTGGCGGACTGCGGTCTCGCTCATGGCGTCAGGATCGGCCCGACGGCTGTGAGCCGCCTGGGAGACACGCTCAGGGATCTCTCAGCGTCCGTCAAGCCGATTCGGACGCCGGCCGCCGAAGCTGCCCGCCATGACGACGACTTCGCTGCGGCCCGATGCCCGCGCGCCGGCCCGTTCGCCCGTCGCCCCGGATCCTGCGCGGCTGCGCCCGCGACGGGGCCGCCCCGTGGTGGTGGACGTGCTCGCCGCCGCGGCGGGGATCGGCCTGGGCCTCACGATCGGCCTCGCGGTGACCGCCGAGAGCGCCGGGTCGCTGAGCGCGCCCGGTGGCGTCGCCACCGCGCTCGGCCGCCTGGCGGGACTTCTGGCCGCCTACGCGATGGTGATCGTGGTCCTGCTCGTGGCGCGGATACCGCCGCTGGAGCGTGCGATCGGCCAGGACCGGCTCGTGGCCTGGCATCGCCGGCTCGGGCCGTGGCCGCTGTACCTGCTGGTGGCGCATGCGGTGCTCATCACGGTCGGCTACGCGCGCCAGGCCAAGGACGGCGTGCTGCACCAGTTCGGGCAGCTGCTGTGGACGTATCCCGGGATCCTCGCGGCGACCGTCGGCGGGCTGTTGCTGTTCGCTGCCGGCATCTCGTCCTACCGGCGCGCGCGCCGGCGGATGGCCTACGAGACCTGGTGGTCGGTGCACCTCTACACCTACCTCGCGCTGTTGTTGTCGTTCTCGCATCAGGTCGGCACGGGCGCGTCGTTCGTCGGCCATCCCGTCGCGCGCTTCTGGTGGACCGCGCTGTGGGTCGGGACGCTGGCGATCGTGGTCGGTACGCGGATCGGGCTGCCGCTGTGGCGGTCGCTGCGCCACCGGGTGCGGGTCGTCGCCGTGATGCGGGAGGGACCGGACGTGATCTCGGTGCTCTTGCGCGGCCGCAGGCTCGACCGGCTGCCGGTCGCGGGCGGCCAGTTCTTCCAGTGGCGGTTCCTGCGCCGCGGGCTCTGGTGGCAGGCGCATCCGTATTCCCTGTCCGCGGCGCCGTGGGGCGATGAGCTGCGCATCACGGTCAAGGACCTCGGCGACCACAGCGCCGGCCTGGCCTCGCTGCGGCCGGGGACGCGCGTGGCGATCGAGGGTCCGTACGGGACCTTCACCGCGGACACCGCCGAGCACGACCGGCTGCTGCTGATCGGCGCCGGCGTCGGGATCACGCCGGTCCTGGCGCTGCTCGAGGAGCTGCCCGAGGAGACCGACGTGACCGTGCTGCTGCGCGCCTCGACGCATGCCGAGCTCGTGCTGCGCGACGAGGTCGCCGACGAGGTGACCCATCGCGGCGGGCGTCTGCTGGAGCTCGTCGGCTCGCGCGATCGCGTGCGCCTCGATGCCGCCGCGCTGCGGGAGCTCGTCCCCGACGTGCGCCGCCGCGAGGTCTACCTGTGCGGCCCCGATGCCCTCTCGCACCAGCTCGCCGCCGAGCTGCGACGAGCCGGCGTCCCGGCGGCGCGGATCCACTTCGAGTCCTTCACCTTCTGAGACGGAGCCCAATCGATGCGCCGATCCCCGATCATCCTCACCGCGACGGTCGCCGGCACCGCCGGCGTCCTCGCCTTCCACACGCATGCGCCGGCGGCCGCGACCGCGGCCGCCTCGAGCAGTCCGGCGACGCCGGTCTCGAGCAGCGACACGAGTACCTCGAAGGCGTCCTCGTCCTCCTCCTCGTCCTCGAAGCGCGTATCGGGAACCGCAACCGGCGACGCGGTCGCCACGCAGTACGGCGCCGCTCAGGTCCGCGTCACGGTCAAGGGCGGCAAGATCGTCAAGGTCCAGGCGCTGCAGCTGCAGGGCAACGATCCCCGCTCGCTGCAGATCTCCTCGTCGGCTGAGCCCGTCCTCCAGCAGGAGGTCCTGAGCAAGCAGACGGCCAACGTCGACGCCGTCAGCGGCGCGACGTTCACGAGCGCCAGCTACACGCAGTCGCTGCAGTCGGCGCTCGACAAGCTGGGCTTCAAGGCCGCCGACGGCTCGGTCGCCACGCTGCAGGTCCCGCAGGGCGGCGGCCCGGGCTTCTGAATCCGCCGCCCAGTTCGTGAGCAGGTGCGTCAGGCCGCGTTCGGCGCCGCGCGCACCGGCGTCTCACTCGCGGCGCCCGCGGCTCCCCCGAGACCGGCGGCGGCCGCCGCCTGGGCGGCGCGTGCGCGATGGCGGGCGGCGGCCAGCGCGTCGCCGGCGCGCTCGGCTTGCCGCTCGGCGAGCCGCGCGTCCTGGACGACGACGAGCGGCGTGAGCTGGGAGCGGGGGAGTTCGGCGAGCCGGCGCCGTGCCGCCGCGATCGCGTCGTCGTCGGGATGCTCGAGCAGCAGGTCGACGGCACCGACGAGCCAGGCGGGCCATTCGCTGAAGTCGAGGGCGTCCGCGTCCGGGATCAGCCGGTGGGCCAGTGCCGGATCCGATCGGACGAACGCGTCGGCGACGGCGACCGCCATGCGGATGTCCGGCTCGTAGTAGCCCGACTCGGGTTCCTGCCTGAGCCGGTCCACCTCGTCGATGAGCTCGGCCGCGGTTTCGCGGTCGCCGCGCTGCAGAGCGACGTAGAGCGAAACCGAGAGGACCATCGCCCCGTTCCCGTGCTCGCGACCCGCCGCCCAGGCGGCGGCGGCGGTCGCGGCCGCCTCCTCCAGGCGTCCTTCGAACGCCTGCACGCGGGCCAGCGTGGTCCGGCCGTGCGCGAGCACGGCGCGGTTGGCCGCCCGCTCGGCGAGCCTGCACGCGCTCTCGGCCGCCGCGGCGGCCTCGGCGTAGCGGCCGGCCGCACAGAGGGCGACCGCGAGGTTGACGGCGAAGACCGGCGTGCGGCTCGATCCCGTCCGCCGCGCGAGGTCGAGCGAGAAGTGCCCCAGCGCGACCGCCTCGGCGACCCGGCCGACCGCCAGCAGGGCACCCGAGCGCCGGTTCACCGCCTCAGCGAGCAGCTCGAGGTCGCCGACGTGCTCCGCGGCCGCTGCGGCGCGGTCGGCGACGACGATCGACTCGCCCGACCGCCCGGCCCGGTAGAGGATGAAGCAGTACGTCGCGGCGGCCACCGCGAACGCCGCATCGGGTCGCCCGCCCGCCGCCTCGTAGAGTGCCCGGCCGCGCTCGAGCGCCTCGTCGAGGGGCAGGGAGTCCTGCACCGTGAGCTCCAGCGCCGCCATGCGCAGCGCCTCGCGCTCGTCGCCCTCGCCCCGGTAGAGCTCGGCGGCCCTGCCGTAGCGCGCCGCGGCGGCGGTCTGCTCGCCGAGCACGTCGCTCGCGGCCGCGGCGCGCTCGAGCAGCCCGGCGCGGAGGCAGGCGTCGGGCTCCATCTCGACCGCCCGCTCGTACAGTGCGATGCCGTCGGCGATCGCCCCGAGCCCGACCGAGCGCTCCGCGGCCTCGGTCACGAGGGCGAGGGCGCGCTCGCGGATCTCCGCGGCGTCGGCGGCCTCCGGCTCGGCGGCGGCGGCCGCGAGCAGGTGCCCGGCGAGGATCGGGACGAGCTCCGGGTCATGGGCTCCGCCGAGGTGCTCGACGACCGCGAGATGGCGCGCCTTGCGCTCGCGCCGCGCGATCGTCTCGTAGGCCACGCGTTGCGCCACGGCCTGCAGGAAGCCATAGCGCCCGCGCTCGGGAGAGTGCGGATCGCGGTCGACGGTGAGCCACTGCTTGGCGACGAGCCCGTCGAGCAGCGCTCGCGCATCGGCCTCGGCGACCGCGCCGAGCGCCGCGACGGCGGCGGCCTCGAAGCGCTGGCCGATCACGGCGCCGTCGAGCAGGACCCGGCGCTCGAGCGGCCCGAGCGCGTCGAGCCGCGACGCGACGAGCGCACGGATCGTCGGCGGCACCTCGAGATGGCTGACGTCGGCGCGCACCTCGTAGCGGCTTCCGGCGGCCGCCAGCACGCCGCGGTCGGCGAGCATGCGCAGCGTCTCGACCGCGTAGAGCGGGACGCCGTCCGCCTGCGCGCGCACACGATTCAGGAGCGGCGCCGGGGCATCGACCACCGCTCCGCTGACCAGCGCGTCCACGTCCACGTCGCTGAGCGGCTCGAGCTCGATGCCGTCGCCGGCCCGCGCGAGCTGGGCCATCTGCTCGCTCGGGCGCCCGAAGGCCATGATCAGCAGCGGCGAGGCCGCGGACCACTCGGCGAGGTGGAGGATGAAGTCGACGACGGACTGGTCGGCCCAGTGAACGTCCTCGAGCACCATCACGACGGGCGCCCGCCTGGCGAGTCGATCGAACAGCAGCCGCCAGGAGGAGAACAGCTCGCCGCGGTCGACCGGGCCGGAGGCGCCGTCGAGCGCGAGCAGCCGTGAAAGCGCGCGGTCGGCTCGCGCCCGGCTGTCGGGATCGTCGGCGAACACGTCGTCGAGCAGCGCGTCCAGGCGCTCGCGCTGCTGCCCGGCCGGCTCGTCCTGCGCGATCCGCGCGCGCATGCGGACCATCTCCGCGATCGGCCACGAGCCGACGCCCTCGCCGAAGCTGAGGCACCGGCCGCGGTGCCACAGCACGGTGCCGGCAAGGCCATCGGAGTGCTTCTCGAGCTCCCAGGCCAGCCGCGACTTGCCGAGGCCGGCCTCGCCCTGCACGGTCATGACGCGCAGGCGGGCGCCTGGCTCCATCGCCGCGGCCAGCGCATCCTTGACCGCCTGCAGCTGGGCGGTGCGCCCGACGAAGGGCGCCTCGATCGCCTCCGAGCGGCCGACGCCGCCCACGTTGGCGAGGACCCGCAGCGCGCGCCACACGCGGACCGGCTGGCTGCGGCCCTTGACGAGGTGCGTGCCGGCATCCTCGAAGGCCAGGGCCTGCTCGGTCGCCTGCCGGGTCACGTCGTCGACGAGGACCGTGCCGGGCGCCGCGAGCGCCTGGATCCGCGCCGCCGTGTTGACGGCGTCGCCCACGACCATGCCCTGGCCGACGGCGTCGAGCTCGACCGCCGCTTCGCCGGTGAGGATGCCCGTGCGCAGCTGGAGCTCGTCGATGCCGGTCCGCGCGGCGAGCGCGGTGATCGCCGCAACGAGGTCGAGGGCCGCTCGCACCGCGCGCTCGGCGTCGTCCTCGCGCGCGACCGGCGCACCCCAGAGCGCCATCACCGCGTCGCCGATGAACTTCTCCACCGTCCCGCCGTAGGCGCCGATGATCCTGCGGGCGATCTCGAAGTACTCCGAGAGGACGTGTCGGACCTCCTCCGGGTCGCGGCCCTCGCTGAACGTCGTGTAGCCGATGAGGTCGGCGAACAGCACCGACACCAGGCGCCGCTCCTGGCCGGCCGGCGCCCCCGGCGGCGCGCCGGCGCCGGCGGGCGTCACGGCAGGCAGCGGCTGACCGCACTGGTTGCAGAAGCGCGAGCCGGCGGCGGCCGGCGCGCCGCAGGCTCCGCACGTGACCGCGAGCGCCGCGCCGCAGTGGTTGCAGAACCGCGATCCCGCGGCGACCTCGGAGCTGCAGGCCGGGCAGCGATCGGGCATGACTGCGACGCCCGCCGACCCGGCCGCGGCTAGCGGCTCTCGGCGTCGCGCACGCGGCGGACGAGCGCCTGCATGATCGCCCAGGCGAACTCAGGGTGGTCGCGCACGAAGGGCTTGAAGTGCCACTGCGTCATGCCGGCGCAGCGCAGCCCCTCGCCGGCGGTGATCGACGCCGACCGGGCCTGTCCGTCGATGATCGCCATCTCGCCGAAGGAGTCGCCGGGGCCGAGCGTGCGGACCTCGTCGGCGCCGACCGAGACCCGGGCGCTGCCGTCGAGGATGACGAAGAACCCGATGCCGCCCTCGCCCTCGACGAGGACCTCCTGCCCATCCTTGTACGACCGTTCCTGCATCGACTCGGCCAGGCTGCGCAGCTCGCGGTCCGGCAGGTCGGAGAACAGCGGCACCGCACGCAGGGAATCGGACATCGTGCTCATTTCGGGAGCGTATCCGTTCACGGAGCGGCGCAAGCTCACGGGCACCGGCGAGCGCCTAGAGTGCACGGCTCGGTCCCGTGCGCGCGAACCTTCACCAAGCCGAGAAGCGCGCCGCGGCCGGGCGCGCCGCGAGCCTCGTCGAGGACGGCATGCGCGTCGGCCTCGGCACCGGGACGACGGTCGCGCCGCTGCTCGACATCCTCGTGGCGCGGCGCCTGCGGTTGACGTGCGTGGCGACCTCCCCCGCGACCGAGCTCGCCGCGCGCGCCGCGGGCCTGGACGTCGTGGGGTTCGCCGACGTCGACGGCCTGGACATCGCCATCGACGGCGCGGATCAGATCGGGCCCGGGCCCTGGCTCGTCAAGGGCGGCGGCCGCGCGCACACCCGCGAGAAGATCGTCGCCGCCGCGGCACGCCGGTTCGTCGTCATCGCGTCGGGTGAGAAGCGCGTCGAGCGCATCCGGGCGCCGATCCCGGTCGAGCTGCTCGCGTTCGGGCTGGCCGCGACGATCGCCCGGCTCGAGCACGTCATGCCGCGCGGCGGTCCCCTCAGCCCGGACGGCGGCGTGATCGCCGACTGGACGGGCCCGGTCGAGGATCCCTCCGCGCTCGCGCGCCGGCTCGACGGGGAGCCGGGCGTCGTCGGCCATGGCCTCTTCGGGCCCGAGCTCGTCAGCGACGTCATCGTCGCGCACGCCGGCGGCGTCGAGCACCGGCAGGTCTGATGGAGCGGCTGCAGAGCGGAAGCCTCGGATGACCGAGCGCGCGCTGTCCTTCGGAGCGGTGGCGGAGGACTACGACCGCTTCCGGCCGGCGCCGCCGCCCGAGGTCCTCGACTGGCTGCTGGCGCCCGGTGCGGACGCCGCGGTCGACGTCGGGGCGGGGACCGGCGCGCTGACCCGCCTGCTCGTCGAACGCGTGCGCGCGGTGACCGCCGTCGAGCCCGACGCGCGGATGCGCCGGGTACTCGCCGCGCGCGTCCCGGCCGCGACCGTTCGCGCGGGGACCGGCGAGGCGATCCCGGTCGCCGCCGCGAGCCAGGACGCGGTGCTCGCTGCGTCGGCGTGGCACTGGGTTGACGCCCGCCGCGCGTTGCCCGAGGCGGCGCGGGTCCTGCGGCCCGGCGGCCGGCTCGGCGCTCTGTGGACGGCGATCGACCGCGATGTCCCGTGGGTCGATGCGCTGTGGAGGACGCTGCGACCCCAGCGGGCGCAGGCGGCGGGAGGCCACGGGCCGCGCGCGCTCGAGATCCTGCCCGGCGAGGGCTTCGGTCCGGTGGAAGGGCCGCATGCCGTGCGCTTCCTCCACCGCTTCACGCGGGAGGGCCTCGTCCGACTCGCCGGCACCTACAGCGCGACGATCACGCAGCCGCGCGCGCAGCGGTCGGCGCTGCTCGAAGAGGTCCGCCGCGCGCTCGACGCCGACCCGCGCTTCGCGGATCCTGCCGGCGTCGACGTGCCGATGGTCAGCCGCTGCTACCGCGCCGAGGCTCAGCCGCCCGGGACGCGCAGCTCGAAGGGCAGCGGCTCCACCAGGTAGCGGCCGCCCCCGGGGGTCACCTGGACCGTCTCCTCGACCATCACGAAGCCGACGCCGTCGTAGCCGAGGCTCGGCTCGATCGCGACCGTGTCGCCGTCGGCGAGCGGGTCGGGGCGGCGGCCGAGCGACGGGGCCTCGTGGACTTCGAGCCCGACCCCGTGTCCGAGCGAGAACTGAAAGCCGCGGTCGGGCTTCTGCAGCCCGTCGCCCGGCCGGCGCTGCGTCGGGTGCCCGCGGGCCTCGAGGACGTCGCACGCGCGCCCGTAGAGGTCGTCGACCCCGGGGCGCGCGTCCGCGACGGCCACGCGGTAGGCGTCCATGCAGTCCTCCCAGTGGCGCTGCGCCGCGGCGCTCGGCGTGCCGGGGACCCACGTGCGCGACATGTCGATGTACATGCCGCTCGCACGATGGCGCGGGAAGCAGTCGATCTGCACCGGCAGGTCGCGCTCGATCGGGCCGAAGCCGAGCTCGTGGCCGGACGCCATCCCGGCGCCCGCGTGGATGAGGATCTCCTCGCTCTCGGCGCCGTTGGCCAGCAGCACCGCCGTCATCCGCTCGCGGATGCGCTCGCAGGTCAGGCCGTCGAGATCGTCGCGCAGCATGCCCGCCCCGGCGAGCAGGGCGGCCTGGGCGGCGTCGGCCGCGAGCCGCATGCCCTCGAGCTCCCACGCGCGCTTGGCGCGCCGGCGCGCGGCGAATGCGTCCGCGTCCGCGACCACCTCGACGCCGGCCTCGCGCAATGCGTCCGCGACCCGCATGGGGAAGTCCCACGGGACGCGGACCGAGCCCACGCGCTCGGCGGCGAGCGCCCGGCGCGCCATCTCGGCGAGGACCTCGGGCATCGGCCGCTCGGTCCGCAACGTGAAGGAGCCGAGGTCGTCGGCGGACCGGATGTCCTCGATCGCGCCGGCCGCCCGGATCGGCTCGAGGTCCAACGGCGAGGCCCAGATCGTGGGCTGCTCGCCCCGGTACAGCCAGATGACGGGGTCCGGAACGTCGGCGGCGATCTCGTGCCGGACCTCGGGGGAGCTCCGGGTGCCGCCGACGAGCAGCAGGGCATCGGTCATACCCGCACCGTATTGCAGCTGATCGATGAGATCAGTTCGTTGGCGCGGGCACGATCCGGATGTAGGGCCGGGGCTCCTTCCAGCCGTCCGGATAGCGCTCCTTCGCCTGCTCGTTGGTCACCGAGCCGGCGATGATGACGTCCCCGCCGGGCTGCCACTGGGCGGGCGTCGCGACCTGGTGCTGGGCGGTGAGCTGCAGCGAGTCGATCACGCGCAGCACCTCGTCGAAGTTGCGCCCGGTCGTCATCGGGTAGATCAGGACGAGCTTGATCTTCTTGTCCGGCCCGATCACGAAGACGTTGCGCAGCGTCGCGTTCTGCGCCGCCGTGCGGTCGGTCGGGTCGCCGGCGACGTCGGCCGCCAGCATCCCGTAGGCCTTCGCCACCTTGAAGTCGGTGTCGGCGATCATCGGGTAGTTGAGGGCGGTTCCCTGGGTCTCCTCGATGTCCTTCGCCCACTGCTCGTGGTTGTCGGTGGGGTCGACGGACAAGGCGATGATCTTCACGTTGCGCTTGTCGAAGTCGGGCTTGATCGATGCCATGTAGCCCAGCTCCGTCGTGCAGACCGGCGTGAAGTCGCGCGGGTGGGAGAAGAGGACCGCCCACGAGTCGCCGATCCACTCGTGGAACCGGATCGGCCCCTCGGTCGTGTCGGCTTCGAAATCTGGTGCGGTGTCGCCGATGGTGAGGCTCATCTGGGATCTCCTGGGTCGCTGACTCCAGTCATACCAGAACCAACTCCTCAAAAGCCGGTCGGGTTTAGGCAGATGCGCGACGGCGGCTCGTTCAGCGAGCGCTCGAGGGCACCCGGCGGATTGTGCTCCAGTGGGCTTGCTCATGAGGCGCCCGCGGTGGGAGAGTGACCCTGGCGAGTCTTCGAAGGAGGTTCCGATGGAACCCTCGTCACCCAAGCGGGTCCTGGTCGTGGCCAACCGCACCGCGTCGACGCCGCGGCTGTTGGAGGAGGTCGCGCGCCGCGCCAGGGCGGAGCCGACTGAGTTCACCCTGCTGATTCCCGACGCGCACGACCGCAAGGCGGCCGACTGGACGCTCGAGGGTGCGCTCCCGCTGCTGCGGCGCGCCGCCCGCGGTCCCGTGGATCACCTGGTCGGCGGCCCCGACCCGGTGACTGCGGTCCAGCAGGCCGTACGGGAGCACGACTTCGACGAGATCATCGTCTCGACGCTCGCCAAGGGCGCATCGAAGTGGCTGCGGCGAGACCTGATCCATCGCGTCGAGCGCCTCGGCCTGCCCGTGACGGCGATCGTGCCCCGGCAGAAGTCGGTCCGCGACACCGTCGAGGAGAGCGACGACTTCACCCGCGGCCTGATCGGAGGCGGGATGCTGTGATCAGCCGGCGGGGGTGAGGTCGTCGCCGCCGAACGAGCGCGCCTAGCCGACCCCGATCGCCAGCAGGCCCCAGAGCACGACGGCCCCGAGCACCGTCCAGGTGACGTAGTCGCCGGGGCGCCCGGAGTGCAGCCGTCGCAGCGCCGCCACGCCGGCCGGCGGCTGCACGGTCCCGCGTGCCCGCACGGCGGCGAAGCCGACGGCGATCGCGAGCGAGAGCCCCGCGTACAGGTAGGCGCCCACCGTGGCCCCGTGCAGCTCGGGCCCCGCCGTCGCGGGCCGCGCGCCGCGCAGCACGGCCGCCGCGTAGGCCGGGCGATCGACGAAGAACCCTGCCGCGCGCGCGGTCGAGTCGAGCAGGCCGGGGACGAACGGCCAGGCGATCGCCGCGGCGAGCAGCAACCCGGCGGTCACCCGCAGGACGGGCAAGCCGCCGCGGTCGTCCCCGGACTCACGGTCGGGCTCGTCCTCGCCTGCCGGATCGCGCGGCGCCCGCGCCCCGCGGCCGAGGAAGATGCGCACCCCGGCGGACAGGAGCGTCCCGCCGACGATCCCCGTGACCAGCGCCAGCAGCGGAGCGAGCCAGCCGGCCCCGGCGGTGAGCGCCGCCTCCTCGACGATCGCCTTGCCGAGGAACGGGCCGGCGGGCGGCAGCGAGGCGATCAGCAGCGCGCCGACCACGAACAGCGCGCCGAGCGTCCACGATCCGCGGCCACGCCCGTGCAGGTCGGCGATCTCGACGCTGCCGAAGCGGTGCTGCAGGATCGCCACGCAGACGAACAGCGACGCCTTCACGAGCCCGTCGGCGACGATCCACAGCGCCGCACCGGCCAGCCCGTCCCGGCTCAGCAGCCCGAGGCCGACGAGGAACAGCCCCACCTGCGCGATCGTCGCGAAGGCGAGCATCCGCTTGAGGTGGTGCTGGCTGGCGCACATCACCGCGCCGACCAGCGCCGTGAGCACGCCCGCTCCGATCAGGATCGCCCGCAACGTCGGCGCATGCGCGCCGAACGGCCCGTCGAAGACCGTCCAGTACACGCGGACGAGGCCGTAGAGGCCGAGCTCGGAGAACGCGCCGGCGAGCAGGATGCAGACCGGCGTCGGCGCGACCGCGTAGGCGTCGGCGGTCCAGAGGTGGAACGGCACGACGGCGGCCTTGACCAGCAGCCCGCATGCCACGAGCGCGAACGACGCGATCACGAGGCCGTCGGCGGGGCGGGCGGCGAGCGCCTCGCCCATCTGCGCCAGGTTGAGCGCGTCCGTGCGGCCGTACAGCAGCGCGATCCCGAACAGCAGCAGGATCGAGCCGACCGTGTTCGTGATCGCGAAGGTCAGCGAACCCTCGAGCGCAGCGCGATGGCGTACCTCGTAGCCGACGAGCACGTACGCCGACACGCTCATCAGCTCGAAGAAGACGAACAGGTTGAAGAGGTCGCCGGTGAGGCAGAAGCCGAGCATCGCGGCGAGGAA
>JAXDHR010000177.1:0-4973 GCA_034664425.1 Solirubrobacteraceae bacterium | reverse complement strand
CTGAGAACGCCTATTTGGCGGACAGAGCGGGCTGGACACCGGCTTGCTCGGCCAGGATGGCAGCCTTGTCGGTGTTCTCCCAGGTGAAGCCCTCGCCCTTGCGGCCGAAGTGGCCGTAGGCTGCGGTCGCCTTGAAGATCGGGCGGCGCAGGTCGAGATCGCGCAGGATGGCCGCCGGACGCAGGTCGAAATGCTCGCGCACGACGGATTCGATCGCGACGGGGTCGACCTGGTGCGTGCCGAACGTCTCGACCATCACCGACACGGGGTGAGCGACGCCGATCGCGTAGGCCAGCTGCACCTCGCAGCGGTCGGCGAGGCCGGCCGCGACGATGTTCTTGGCCACGTAGCGGGCGGCGTAGGCGGCCGAGCGGTCGACCTTGCTCGGGTCCTTGCCCGAGAAGGCGCCGCCGCCGTGGCGCGCCATGCCGCCGTAGGTGTCGACGATGATCTTGCGGCCGGTCAGACCGGCGTCGCCGACGGGGCCGCCGATCACGAAGCGACCAGTCGGGTTGACGAGGAAGTTCTTGCGCAGCTTGCGCTCGTCGTAGAGGTCCTTGGGCAGGACCTTCTTGACGACGTGCTCCCACAGGTCGTCCGGGATCAGCGACTCCGCGCCCTCGCGGTGCTGGGTGGAGATCAGCAGCTTCTCGATCTCGACGGGGCGACCGTCCCGGTAGCGCACCGAGACCTGCGTCTTGCCGTCGGGCCGCAGGTACGGGACCAGCTCGGCGCGGCGGACCGCGGCGAGCCGGGCGGCGAGCTTGTGCGCCAGCGAGATCGGCAGCGGCATCAGCTCGTCCGTCTCGTTGGACGCGTAGCCGAACATCATCCCCTGGTCTCCCGCGCCGGCGATGTCGCGCTCGTCGTCGTCGTTGGCGTTCGTGCGGGTCTCCCAGGCGGCGTCGACGCCCTGGGCGATGTCAGGCGACTGCTTGTCGATCGCGTTGATGACCGCGCAGGAGTCCGCGGAGAAGCCGAGGTCGGCATCCGTGTAGCCGATCTTGCGGATCGTCTCGCGGGCGATGTCCTGGATGTCGACGTAGGTCGAGGTCGAGATCTCGCCCGAGACGACGACGAGGCCGGTGTTGACGAGCGTCTCGCAGGCGACGCGGCCGTACGGGTCGTCGCGCAGCACCGCGTCGAGGACGCCGTCGGAGATCTGGTCGGCCACCTTGTCCGGGTGGCCTTCCGTCACCGATTCCGAGGTGAACAGGTACTCGTTGTCGGACATCTCGGTCATGGGATCTGGAGGAACAGCTCCGCGTCGGTGTCGGTCGGGTGATCCGGATCCTGCGTCGCGACGCCCGCGGCCTCGAGGACTGGGCCGAGGTCTCCACGCAGTGCCTGGAAGCCTGACCCGGTCGTCAGGCCGGTGCGCTCGCCCAGCCCGATCAGCTGGCGCAGGTCGAGACAGCCTAGCGCCTGGACACTGCCGTCATCGGCTCCGCGCAGCGCGGGTGCGCGGACGATCCCGCGGGCGGCGACGCGGCGCCCGCAGCGCCGGGAAGCGGCTAGCAGCCGCTGCGTGCCCTCCGCCCCGGCGTCCCCCGCGCGCGTGTCGGCGGCCTCCCCCGGCAGCGCGCCGGGCGGGACGAGCTTCACGACGCGTCGCGCGGCCCGCCCGAGCCGCCGCCACTGACCGCCAGCACGAGCACGGTCGCCACCGCGGCGAGGACGGTCGCTCCGACGAGGATGAGGATGGGCCGGCGGCGGCGGAGGTCAGGCCGCGCGGTCGCGCCGGACGCGCTCGACGAAGTCGATGATGACCGGGATCCCCTCCAGCGCATACCGCTCACGGAGGCGATTCTCGACGAAGTAGGCGTAGTCGCGCGTCAGGCGCTTGCGGTGGTTGACGTGGATCTGGAAGCGCGGCGGGCGCGTCGCGACCTGCGTCATGTACATCATCTTCAGCCGGTGTCCCTGCTTGGCCGGTGGCTGGCGCGCGGCGGAGATCTCGCCGAGCACGCGGTTGAGCTCGGGCGTCGGGATCCGATGCGAGGCGCGATCGGCGAGCGACATCGCCTCCTGCAGCACGCGCTGGACGTTGCGGCCCGTCGTGGCCGAGGCGGTGAGCACGCGCGGGCGCAGCCTCAGCTTGCGATTCACCCGCGCCCGCTCCGCGTCGAGCTCGGCGGCGCCGACGCCGCCGCCAGGTCCCCGCGCCTCGACGTCTCCGCCGGTGAGATCCCACTTGTTGAGCACGAGCGCCGTCGCGCAGCCGGACTTCATGGCCAGCTCGGCGATCCGCAGGTCCTGTGCGGTGATGCCGTCCTGGGCGTCGCAGACCACGAGCGCGACGTCGGCGCGCTCCGCGGCGCGCTGGGAGCGCAGCACGGTGTAGTACTCGACCGACTCGCGCACCTTCGACGCGCGGCGGATGCCGGCGGTGTCGACGAGCAGGACCGGGCGGCCGTCGACCTCGAGCAGGGTGTCGATGGCGTCGCGCGTCGTGCCGGCGACATCTGAGACGATCACCCGCTCGCGGCCGAGGAAGGCGTTGACGAGCGAGGACTTGCCGGCGTTCGGGCGCCCGATCACGGCGAGGCGGACGACGTCGTCGTCCACCTCGGCGGCCTCGTCCTCGTCGGGCAGCAGCTCGACGACGCGGTCGAGCAGGTCGCCGGTGCCGAGCCCCTGCGCGGCCGAGACTCCGAGCGGCTCGCCGAAGCCGAGGCCGTGGAAGTCGTGGACGAGCTGCAGGTCGGCGGGTCCGTCGATCTTGTTGGCCGCGACGACGACCGGCACCTCGGCGCGGCGCAGGATTCCCGCGACCTCCTCGTCGCCGGGCCGGACGCCGGCCTTGGCGTCGACGACCAGCATCGCGACGTCGGCGTCCGAGAGCGCGGCGCGGACCTGATCCTGGATCGAGACGGCGAGCGGATCCTCGTCCTCGAGATCGACGCCGCCCGTGTCGACGAGCGTGAAACGGCGCCCGTTCCAATCCGTCGGGATCTCCTTGCGGTCGCGCGTCACGCCGGGGCGCTCGTGCACGACCGCCTCGCGCGTCTGCGTGAGCCGGTTGACCAGCGAGGACTTGCCGACGTTGGGGTAGCCGACGACCGCGACCTTCATCGCAGCTCCTCGGCCTCGACGACCAGCGTCGCGATCTGGTCGACGACCTGCTCGACGTTCAGCGCGGTCGTATCGACCGGCACCGCGTCCGGGGCCGGCTCGAGGACCGTGCGCCCCTCGGTGTGGTCGCGCGCGTCGCGCTCGCGCTGGGCGGCGAGCACCCGCTCGACGTCGGCGCCGTGCTCGTCGGCGCGGCGCCGGGCGCGCTCGGCCGGGTCGGCGAAGAGGAAGACCTTGACCTCGGCGTCCGGCGCCACGACCACGCCGATGTCGCGGCCCTCGGCGACCCAGTCGCCGGTGGCCAGGAGCTGCTGCTGGCGCTGCACGAGCGCAGCGCGCACGCGCGGGTCGCGGGCGACCTCGGACGCGCGCGCGGAGACGTCCGGCGTCCGGATCGCGTCGGTCACGTCGCGGCCGTCGAGCATCACGCGGTCGCCGATCACCATCTCCGAGCGCTCGGCGACCTCGGCCGCGGGATCACCCGACTCGAGCGTGCCGAGCGCAACGCAGCGGTACATCGCCCCCGTGTTGAGGTAGGTGAAGCCGAGCCGCTGCGCGACGGCGCGCGCGACCGTGGACTTGCCGGCCCCCGCGGGCCCGTCGATGGCGATGACCATGGGCGATCAGCGTACGACGGACGCGCGCGGGGAAGCCGGCGTGCGCTCAGACCTTCATCCGCGGCCGCATGCACGCCTCGTCGAAGCATGGCGCCGGGTCGCCCGCCGGGCCCTGGTGGAAGTGCACGGGCGGCTCCGGGCGCGGCGGTGCGGCCGGTGGGGTGCGCCGCCGGCGCTCGGGGAACTGGATCTTGGTCGTAGCGGTGTTGAGCATGGTCCCTCCTGGGGAGTCGGGGAGTCGCCAGCGCTCTTCACCCTAGAACCTCGCCGCGGACATCCATTGTTCGGCCGTACAAGTTTTTGCAGGGGTTTCTTCGACGTGGGTCGGTAGGGTGCCGCCGATGGCCAAGGTCGCGGTCGAGCTCGAAGGGGTTCCCGAGACGCTGCTGTGGACGCTCTGGTACCGGGCCGAGGAGGCGCGGCGGCCGGACGCGGTGCTCGACGATCCGCTCGCCGTCGAGCTGGTCGAGCGGATCGACTACCCGTTCGCCGAGCGCTTCGGGCCGACCGCCGGCGTGGTCGCGCAGGGCCAGGCGCTGCGCTCGCTGTGCTTCGACCGCGAGATCCAGCGCTTCATGGGCGCGCACGCCGGCGGCACGGTCGTCGCCCTCGGCGAGGGACTCGAGACCGCGTTCCAGCGCGTCGACGACGGGCGCGTGCGCTGGCTCGGGGTGGACCTGCCCGAGACGGTCGCGGTGCGCGAGTCGCTGCTCGGCGACGAGGGACCTCGGCATCGCTCGCTCGCCCGCTCGGCGCTCGACTTCGCCTGGATGGACGAGGTCGACGCGGGCGCGGGCGTGCTGATCACCGCGCAGGGGCTGCTCATGTACCTGGAGGAGTCCGACGTCCACGCGCTGCTCGGTGCCTGCGCCGCGCGCTTCCGGGGCGCCGCGTTCGTGTTCGACACCGCCCCGCGGGTCTTCACGGCGCTGAGCCGCAAGGGCGCGCTGAGGACGCCGGGCGGCTTCGTCGCGCCGCCGATGCCGTGGGGTATGGATGCGGGCGGCCGCCGCGCGCTGGCGCGCTCGATCGGCGGGATCGAGGCGATCGACGAGCTGCCCCTCCCCCGCGGTCGTGGCCGCATCTGGAGCGCCTTCGCCCCGCTCTTCACGCACGTCCCCGTCATCGGCGGCTGGCGCCTGACCATCTGCCGCGCTCGCTTCACCACCTAAACCCACCTAAAGGGGTCTGACCCTCTTTAGCGACAGGGGGGTGTCAGACCCCCTTCAGGTGAGCAGCGACGCCAGGTCGCGCTCGAAGGCCGGGTAGGACACCGCGGCC
>JAXDHR010000176.1:0-15859 GCA_034664425.1 Solirubrobacteraceae bacterium | reverse complement strand
TGCGCGCCGCCGCCCAGCTGATCTCCTACGAGGTCGCGCAGGGTCTCTCGATCGTCGGCGTGGTGATGATGACCGGGTCGCTGTCGATGACCGACATCGTCAAGGCCCAGGAGGGCCCTGGCCACCTCTGGTTCATCATCCCGCAGTTCGTAGGCTTCCTGATCTTCATGGTCGCCGGCTTCGCCGAGACCAACCGCGCGCCGTTCGACCTCGCCGAGGCCGATGCGGAGCTCGTCGGCGGCTACAACACGGAGTACGGCGGCGGCCGCTTCGCCGCGTTCTTCGCGGCCGAGTACCTGAACATGGTCGTCGTCTCCGGCCTGATCACCACGCTGTTCCTCGGCGGCTGGAACGTCCCGTTCGTCGATCCTCCGCACTGGGTCGACCCGATCGTGGTGATCGTGAAGATGTGCGCCTTCCTGTTCTTCTTCATCTGGGTGCGAGCGACGTTGCCCCGGCTGCGCTACGACCAGCTGATGTCCTTCGGCTGGAAGATCCTGCTGCCACTGGCGACCGTCAACGCGCTCGCGACCGCGATCCTGGTGGTGGTCTGGAAATGACGTACGACCCCGGTTCCGACGTCATCGAGGTGCAGCGCGCGCCGCGGCCCGGCGCGGCCGCGAGCACCTACCGTGCCTTCGGGGCGACGCTCAAGGGCCTCAAGACGACCTTCGCGCGCCTGGTCGAGGGTACGACGACGATCCAGTACCCCGAGGAGAAGACCCCCGTCTACCCGCGCTTCCGCGGGCGTCACAAGCTGCATCGCTTCGAGGACACGGGCCTGGAGAAGTGCGTCGGCTGCTCGCTCTGCGCGGCGGCATGCCCGGCCGATTGCATCCGCGTGGTCGCCGCCGAGAACACGCCGGAGAACCGCGTCAGCGCGGGCGAGCGCTACGCCGCCGTCTACGAGATCAACCTCTCGCGCTGCATCTTCTGCGGCTACTGCGAGATCGCGTGCCCGTTCGACGCGATCACCATGGGCCACGACTACGAGATGGCCGACTACAACCGCTCGGACCTGATCTTCACGAAGGAGATGCTGCTCGCGGAGCCGCTCGACCGCACGCCGCTGCGGTCGGCCGGCGAGTAGCCTCGCACGCCGCATGTCGGAGGTCTTCTTCTTCATCGCCGCGATCGGCGCGGTGGGCGGAGCGGTCGGGACCGTGGTCCTGCGCGACCCGTTCTACTCGGTGCTCTCGCTGGTCTTCCACCTGCTGTCGCTGGCGGCGCTCTTCCTGCTCCTGCGGGCCGAGTTCGTCGCCGCCTCGCAGGTGATCGTCTACGCGGGCGCGGTGATGGTGCTCTACGTCTTCGTGGTCGCCTACGTCGGCGGCGGCGAGCAGTCGCTCGCCCGCCCGGCCGGCGGCAGGGCCAAGGTCGTCGCGGCGATCTTCGCCGTGGCGCTGTTCGGCGAGCTGGCGATCGCCGTGCTCGGCTCGGGCCTGAAGGCGATCGACTCCAAGGGCGCGCCGTACCGGCCCGGGTTCGGTACTCCGGGCGAGATCGGGACGCTGTTCCTGACCAAGTTCCTGATCGCCTTCGAGATCGCGTCGCTGCTGCTGCTCGTGGCGGCGGTGGGTGCGGTCATCCTCGCCCGCCGGCGGACCCGGCGCTCCGACGAGACCGAGCTGTCGGTCGGCGAGCTGATGCGCGGCGACGGCCCGGGCGGTCCGGTGACCGCGGGCGACACCCGCCCGGAGACGATGCTCGAGGCAGGCGGGCCGGCCCAGCGATGAGCATCGCCTGGTATCTGATCGTCTCCGCGCTGATCTTCGCGATCGGCGCCGGCGGCATCCTCGTGCGCCGCAATCCGCTCGTAATCCTGCTGTGCCTCGAGCTGATGCTCAACGCCGCCAACCTCGCGCTGGTCGCCTTCGCGCGAATGCACGGCAACGAGGACGGCCAGGTCTTCGCGCTGATCGTGATGGTCGTCGCCGCCTGCGAGGTCGCCGTCGGCCTCGGGCTGATCGTGGCGATCTACCGGCGCCGGCTCCCGGTCGACGTCGACGAGCTCCGGGAGCTCCAGGGATGAGCCTCGAGACCTTCGCCTGGCTCGTGCTGGCCTTCCCGCTCGCGGGGATGGTCGTGATCGGCCTCACCTTCAAGGTGCTGCCCCAGCGGGCGCACGGCGTCATCGGCACGCTGGCCATCGCGCTGTCGTTCGCGGCCGCCGTCGGCGTCTTCGCCAAGCTCCAGTCGGCGCCCGACGACGCGAAGCAGGTGGTCGCCGTCGGCTGGAACTACGCCAGGGCGGCCGGGATCGACGCGCAGGTCTCGCTGCTGATCGACCCGCTGAGCTGCATGATGATCCTGATCGTCTCGGGCGTGTCGACGCTGATCCACCTGTACTCGGTCGCCTACATGCGGGGCGACCGCGGCTACACCCGCTTCTTCGCGTACCTGAACTTCTTCGTGTTCAGCATGCTGCTGCTCGTCCTCGCGGGCAACTTCGTGATCCTGATCATCGGCTGGGCGTTCGTCGGCGCGGCGTCGTACATGCTGATCTCGTTCTGGTACCGCCGCACGACGGCGACCGCGGCGGGCATCAAGGCGTTCGTCATCAACGTCGCCGGCGACGTCGGGCTCGTGCTCGGCACGTTCTTCATCTTCCGCGGCACCGGCACGCTCGACTTCCTGAAGACGTTCGCCGCCGTCGGCCACGCCTTCTCGCACAACGACGCGTCGCTGGTCGCGGGCTGCGTCCTGCTGCTGGTCGGCGCCTTCGCGAAGTCCGCCCAGATCCCGCTGCACACCTGGCTCCCCGACGCGATGGAGGGCCCGACGCCGGTCTCCGCGCTGATCCACGCGGCGACGATGGTCACCGCCGGGGTCTACCTGATCGCGCGCATGCACCCGCTGTTCGAGCAGGCCCCGACCGCCGCCGACGTCGGCGCGATCATCGGCTGCCTAACGCTGCTGATCGCGGCCACGATCGGCCTCGTGGTCACGGACCTGAAGCGCGTCATCGCCTACTCGACGATGTCCCAGATCGGCTACATGATCATGGCCGTCTCCTCCGCGGCCTACATGGCCGGGATGTTCCACCTGATGACGCACGCGTTCTTCAAGGCGCTGCTGTTCATGGCGGCCGGCTCGGTGATCTCGGCGATGGGCGGCGTCCAGGACCTCGACCGCATGTCGGGCTTTCGCAAGGCGATGCCGTTCACGTTCGGATGCATGGTCATCGGCGGCCTCGCGCTGTCGGGCTTCCCGCCGTTCTCGGGCTTCTTCTCCAAGGACGACATCATCGCCACGGACCTCAGCGAGGGCCACTGGCACATCGCGCTGGGCATCGCGGGCTACGTCGGCTCGCTGCTGACCGCGATCTACACGTTCCGGATGATCTTCCGGGCCTTCTTCGGCGATCCCTGCCCGGAGGCGCTCGAGCTGGAGCACGGCCACGTCCACCACGTCGACGTGCCGACGAACCCGGCGACGGGCGAGGAGGAGGACACCGACGTCGGCTTCCCCGGCCCCGAGCACCTGATCGCCGAGCGCGAGTGGCCGATGAAGGCCGCGATGGGCACGCTCGCCGTGCTGGCGATCATCGGCGGCCTGATCCAGATCCCGCACGTCACGAACGCCCTGCGCTCGTTCCTGGAGCCGGCCTTCGCGAACTCGAAGGCGTACGCGCAGTTCGAGCCGTCCGGAGAGCTGGCGGTGATCGGCCTGGTGATCGGCGCGGCCATCTCGGCGCTCGGCATCCTCATCGCCTACAGCCTGTACGTGCTGCATCCCGAGCGGCCGGCCGCGATCCAGGCGCGCTTCGGCTTCGCACACCGGCTGTTCGTCAACAAGTGGTACTTCGACGAGGCGATCGACCTGCTGGTCGTCCGCCCGTGGGGCTGGGCCGGGCGCTTCGGCGCCTCGACGATCGAGCGGGTCGTGATCTCCGGGGCGCTCGTCGGCGGGGCATCGGGCCTCGTGCGTGCCGCCGGCTCGGCCGTGCGTGCCGGGCAGTCGGGCTACCTGCGCTACTACGCCGCGCTGCTGCTCGTCGGGCTCACCGGCCTGGGCGCCTACTTCCTGATCTCGGCATGACCATCCACCTGACCATCCTGCTCGTCTGGCCGCTCGCGCTCGCCCTCCTCGGCTCGTTCGCGCCGGGCCGCTCGTCGGCGGCCTTCGCGCTCGTCGGCGCGCTCGGCCCGCTGGTCTACGCGGTCCTGATGCTGTTCGACTACGACAGCGTCCGCGGTGGGCTGCAGTACGTCACGGACGACAACTGGATCCCGGCGATGGGCATCCACTACAAACTCGGGGTCGACGGCCTGAACCTGTGGCTCGTCGCGCTGACCACGCTGCTGTTCCTGGCCTCGACGCTGTGGCTGCTGCTGCGCCCCGTGCCTCGAGCGAAGCTGTTCGCGCTCCACCTCGGGATCGCCGAGACCGCCGTGCTCGGCGCCTTTTTGGCCCAGGACCTGGCGCTGTTCGTCCTCTTCTTCGACCTGATGCTGGTCCCGTTCTACTTCCTCGTCGGCATCTGGGGCGGCCCGAACCGGACCTCCGCGGCGCTCAAGATGGTCATCTACACGCTGGTCGGCTCGCTGCTGATGCTCGCCGCCGCGGTGGCCACCGCCGTGCTCTCGGCGCGCGGCCCCGGCCAGCTGACCTTCGTGCTCTCCGATCTCCAGCGCAACCTGCTGCCCGAGACCACGCAGCGCTGGGTCTTCATCGGCTTCGCCCTCGCGTTCCTGATCAAGATGCCGGCCTTCCCGTTCCATGGCTGGATGCCCGACGCGTACGGCAACATGCCGCTGCCCGCGCTCGCGGTGTTCTCCGGCGTCGTCTCGAAGGTCGCCGCGTACGGCTTCCTGCGCATCGCGCTGCCGCTGTTCCCTTCGCCGGTTCACGACTGGCAGACGATCTTCTTCGTGCTCGCGCTGCTCTCGATCCTCTACGGCTCGATCGTCGCCTTCACGCAGACCAACGCGCGCCTGATCCTCGGCTACTCCTCGGTCGCGCAGCTCGGCTTCATCACGCTCGGGATCTTCGCGCTCGACCCGCAGGGCACCGGGGCCCAGGGCGCGCTGCTGCAGGCGGTCAACCACGGCCTCGTGGTGGCGCCGATGTTCTTCATCGTGATGCTGCTCGCCGAGCGCACGGCCTCGGAGGACATCCGCGACATGGGCGGGATCGCGCTGCGCGCCCCGGTGCTCGCCACGCTGTTCCTGGTCGCCACCTTCGCGACGCTGGCGATCCCCGGCTCGGCGAACTTCGTCGGCGAGTTCCTGATCCTGCTCGGGACCTTCAAGAGTGCCGTGGCGGTCTCGATCATCGCCTCGATCGGCGTCGTGCTCGCCTCGGTCTACGCGCTGCGGTTCTACATCCGCGCGATGCACAACCGGCCGGGACGGGCGGTGGCGCGCGGTGACCTGCGCTGGAGCGACGCGCTCGTGCTCGTGCCGCTGATCGCGGCGGTCATCGCCTTTGCCCTGTATCCGCAGCAGGCGCTGCACGACGGGCAGCGGGCCGTCCGCGCGTCCGTGCACCAAGCCGTCCGGGGCGGCGCGCAGACCGCCGCGGCCGACCAGACCGCCTCGACCCAGGCGGTCACGCCATGATCGGGCTCCTCGCCGCCGCCGGCGGCGCGCCGCCGGCCACGGCTCCGCACATCGACTGGGGCTCGATGTCGGTGATCGTCGCGCTCACGGCGGGCGCGTGCATCGTGCTCCTCGCCGGGCTGCTGCGCTCGCCCTGGATGCGCCGCCACGGCGTTCCGGCGCTCGCGATCCTCACGCTGGCGGTCACCGCCGGCCTGAGCATCTGGCAATGGGGCGAGAACCGCATCATCGTCGACGGCGCGCTCGCGATGGACGACCTGACGCGCGCGCTGACGATGCTCTTCTGCGCCGGCGGGATCGCCGCCGTGCTGATGTCCTGGCGCGAGGTGGCCGTCACCGAGGCGGGTGAGGGCGAGTACTTCACGCTCCTGCTGCTGTCGGTGCTCGGCATGGTCGTGCTGGTGGCCGCCGCGAACCTCGTCGTGCTGTTCATCGGCTTCGAGCTGCTCTCGATCCCGCTCTACGTGCTCTGCGCGACGCGGATGCGCCGCGAGCACTCGCTCGAGTCCGGCCTCAAGTACCTGATCATCGGGTCGGTCGGATCGGCGACGCTGCTCTACGGGCTCGCGCTGCTCTACGGCGCGGTCGGCGACACGTCGCTGACGGTCATCGCCGCCCGCGCGGGGTCGCTGCGCAACGACACGCTGCTGCTGACGGGCGTCGCGCTGATCGTCGCCGGCCTCGCCTTCAAGGCGTCCGTCGCGCCGTTCCACCAGTGGACGCCGGATGTCTACGAGGGCGCGCCCACGCCGATCACCGGCTTCATGGCGGTGGCGACGAAGGCGGCTGCGTTCGGCGTGCTGCTGCGGCTCTTCGACGTCGGCCTGATCGACGCGGCCGGCACCTGGGGCCCGGTCATGGCGGTGCTGGCGGCGATCACGATCGTCGTCGGCAACGTCGGCGCCATCGGGCAGAGCTCGCTCAAGCGCATGCTCGCCTATTCCTCCGTCGGGCAGGCCGGCTACTTGCTCGCGGGCGTCGTCGTCTCGACGAAGCTCGGCGTGCAGGCCGTGGTCTTCTACCTCGCGGCCTACCTGCTGATGAACCTGACCGCGTTCGCCGTGGTCACGATCCGCGAGCGCGAGAGCGGGCTCGGCGACGACATCGCGTCGCTGTACGGGACCGGCGCGTCGCGGCCGTTGCTGGCCTGGCCGATGACGATCGCGATGCTCTCGCTCGCGGGCTTCCCCGCCACGATGGGCTTCTTCGGAAAGCTCTACCTGATCGACGCGGCAGTCGACAACGGGTACGCCTGGCTCGCCGTCTTCATCGTCCTCGGCTCGGCGATCTCGCTCGCCTACTACCTGCGGGTGATCGCAGCGGTCTGGATGCGCGCCCCGAGCGAGGGCGAAGGACGGCTGGCGGCACTGACGACGGGCCGGGGCGGGGATCCGTCGCCGCGGCCGGTCATGGCCGGCGGCTCGATCGAGGCCGACGCGGAGGACGCGGCGCGCGCGGAGCAGCCGCTCGGCACGCGGCTGGCGCAGCCCGAGGTGATCGCGGTCGCGCTGCTGTGCGCCGCGGCGACCGTCGTCTTTGGCATCTACCCCTCGCCGCTCTTCGACGTCGCGCGTGACGCGGGCGCGGCGCTGGTCAACCTGGTCTAGTGTCCTGATTCGACACTAGGTCTCCCCGGGGGGCGAGTTCTGCGCGGCGCGCCCTATCGGAGGTGTGCCACCCCCCTTCGCAGGCTCGATCCGTGGACAGGCGTCGCTCGAGTACGTCGGGCTGCTCACCGCCGTCGCCGTCGTGCTTGCGGGCGCCGGGGCGGCCGTCGGCGGCGCCGGGATCCCGCGCGCCGTCGTGCAGGCGGCGCGGACCGGGATCTGCATCGCCGGCGGCGACGTCTGCCGTGCCTCGGACGCCGCGGCGGCGGGGCTCGCGCCATGCCTGACCGGCGAGACCGTGCAGGGCCACGGGCTCGCGGTGACGATCCTGTCCCTGCGCCTCGGGCGCAGCGGCTCGTGGACGGTCGCGCAGCGCTCCGACGGCTCGGTCCTCGTCACGCGCCTGCAGGATGACGCGGTCGGGTTGGCGGGCGGGATCGGGCTTGCCCTCGGTCCGGTGGTCGCCATCGGCGCCGCGGCGACGTTCGACCTGTCGCTCGCGCGCGGGCAGGCGTGGGAGCTGCCCTCGGCGGCCGCGGCGGCGGTGCTCGTCGCTGCGGTCCGGCGCGGCGACGATCCGCCGCTGGCGCCGACCTGGCGCTTCGGCGACGCGGGCGAGCGGTCGGAGCTGCAGGTCGGCGTGTCGATCCCCGGCGGGTCGCTGAGCGCGCTGGAGGCGTCGGGTGCGATGGGCGCCGGCGTGCGCGTCGGACGCGGCGAGATCACGACCTACGTGCACGTGAGCGCCGATGCCTCGACGCCGCTCGGCACCCTGTTGCCCGGGGCCCGCGCCGGGTCGGGCGGCCCCGACGGCGCGGGCGCGACGCTGCTGCTCGGGGTGACGCGCGATGCGCACGGACTGCGCGAGCTGAGCTTCCGCCGGGCCACACCCGGCACGGCGGCGGGCGAGGTGGTCGAGACGGTCGGCCGGCTCGACCTGCGCGACCCGGCCAACCTCGCGATCGCCGAACCCCTGCTCGCGCAGCGCATGCCGTGGCCGGCGACCGTCGCCTCCGAGCTGCGCGGCGTCCTGCTGCGGACGGCACAGGCCGGCGTGATCGAGCGCTCGGTCTACGCCGTCGAGGACCGCTCGCACGACTGGGCGGGCGCGCTCAAGCTCGGCCTCGCGCTCGGTCTCGACGTCTCCGAGCTCGACGTGCGCCGGCGCCTCGTCGACGCCGGGGCCTGGATGGCGGGCTCGCCGGAGCGCCGCCGTGTCGACTGCCTCCCGGAGCTTGCGTGACCGGCCGGGACCCGTGGAGACGACGGCTGCGTGCATTAGGCTGGCGAGCCCGCCATGCGCTACCCGAGCGACGACCTCAACCCCGACGAGCGTGCGCTCGTCGCGCCGCACGTGACCCACCTCGACGGGCCGGTCTTCGGGTTGGTCAACCTGCCCGAGACGGTCAAGGGTGCGCTGTTCGCACGCTACTCGCGCTATCCGGGAACGCTGCGGCGGCTGTTCCTCGACGAGTTCGCGGGATCGCTACCGGCGCCGGGCGAGGGCGGCCGGGTGGCCTGGGACGGCGACGAGGGCCGCCGCGCGGCGGAGCTCTACGAGCGCATCTTCGTCGGCTACGGGGACGACTCGGTGGCCCAGCTCGGTGGCGTCCACGTGGCCTGCGAGTGGGTCTCGAACGTGCTCACCAAGGTCCTGCAGCGGCCGCGGCTCGCGTCATACCTCGAGCAGTCGACGCGCTACATCGCCTACGACGCGCCGATGCCGGGCGGCGGCTACCGCTACTTCCGCGACGACCGTCTCGGACCCGAGTACGGCGACGCCATGGACGCCCTGTTCGGCGCGTATGCCGAGGCGCTTCCCCGCGTGCGCGCATGGGTCGACGAGACGTTCCCCCGCACGGAGGGTGAGCCGGAGACGGCGCGCCGGCGGGCGGTGCAGGCGAAGGCGCTCGACCTGCTGCGCGGCCTGCTGCCCGCCGCGTCGCTGTCGCACATGGGGATCTACGGCAGCGGCCAGGCGTACGAGCAGCTGATCCTGCACCTGTTCGCGCACCCGCTGCCGGAGGCGCGTGCGTACGGGGGGATGCTGCTCGAGGCCGTGCAGGCCGTGACCCCGAGCTTCGTGGCGCGCGTGGAGCGCCCTGACCGCGGCGGCGAATGGGTCCGCTACCTCGAACGCCGCCGCGAGGCGACCGAGCGCTGGGTCGCCCACCTCGGGCTCGGCCGGCGCGGGGCGGGCGACGACGACGGCCCATCGGTGCGGCTGACGCAGGTCGACGGCGACGAGGACCGCCTGCTGGCCGCGCTGCTGTTCGAGAGCGCCGCGGTCGCCGAGGAGGACGCGCTCGCCGCGGTCGGCCGGCTCGGCCCGGGCGAGCGCGCGCAGCTGCTCGGCGACCTCGTCGGCGAGCGCAGCAACCGCCGCCACCGGCCCGGCCGCGGCTTCGAGGCGCTGCGCTACCGGTTCGAGATCGTGTCGGACTACGGCGCCTTCCGCGATCTTCAGCGCCACCGGCTGCTGACGGTTCAGTGGCAGGCGCTCACGCCGGACCTCGGTGCGGCGGTCCCCGAGGAGGTCGTCGACGCGGGCTGCGGCGACTCCTACGCCTCCGCGCTCGAGCGCTCGCGCGCTGAGTACGAGCGGCTCGCCGGGGAGGGCCTGCTCGACGCCGCCCCGTACGCGCTCTGCCTCGGGTACCGGATCCGCTACGTGCTCGACCTCGACGCGCGCGAGGCGATGCACCTGATCGAGCTGCGCTCCGGCCGCGAGGGCCACCCGAGCTACCGCGCGGTCGCGCACGAGATGCACGCCCAGATCGCCGATCGCCATCCCGCGGTCGCCGAGGCGATGCGCCACGTCGACACGAGCTCGGAGCCGCGCCTGGAGCGCATCCTCTCCGAGATGCGCAGCCACGCCCGACGCGCGGCGTACTCGCGATAGCCGCTGCGCCGCCGGGAGGACGCCTACCGCCCGCGCGGCGGCAGCGCCCACCACGCGCGCACGAGCCCGCGGACGCCCAGGCCGGAGGCGAGCGCGCGGCGCAGGCCGCGCCGCTGCGCGCGCGTCGGCGGAGCGGGCGACGGCCCGTAGCGCGCGGCGCTGAGCGCGCGCAGGTACCCGAGCGCGTCCGGCGAGGTGCCGAGAACACGTTCGAGCTGGCGCAGCGTCGTACCCGTCGGCAGCGGGCGGCCGGCGCGGCGCAACGCCGCCTCGAGCTCGGCCAGCGCGCGTTCGGAGCCCGTCAGCCCGCGCAGCCGGCGCCGGCCCAGCAGCGCGAGCGCGGCGCAGACGGCGAGGGCGAGCGCGACCACGGCGCCGGCCGCCCACTGCCACCACGGCGTGCCGTCGCCCGCCGCGCCGGCCGGCGTGCGCGTCGTGGCGCCCGCCAGCGGATCGTGCAGCAGGTCGGCCCGCACGCCCGTCCCGCGGCGGGCGGCGTCGCTGAGCGCGCCGCCCGCGCCCGCGTCCGCCGCCGCTCCCGCGCGGCCGGCGGCGGGCACCTGCTGGAGGTCATCGAGCGCGAAGATCTGCGAGCGCGCCGGCGTCGCCGAGGGCGTCGGGTCGTAGGTCACCCAGCCCGCGCTGTCGTACCACGCCTCGACCCAGGCGTGCGCGTCCGTATCGCGAACGATCCAGGCCTTGTAGCGGCTCGAGTAGCCGCCCGGGCTGAAGCCGGTCGCGACGCGCGCCGGGACGCCGCCCATCCGCAGCAGCAGCGCCATGGCGCCCGAGAAGTGCTGGCAGTAACCCTCCTTGGTGTCGAACAGGAAGCCGTCGAGCGGGGCGCGCCCGGCCGGCACCGGCGTGGGGCGCTCGGAGTACGTGAAGCCCTGCTGCAGGTAGCGGTTCACGGCCAGCACGTACTGCTGCGGCGTCTTGGCACGCCGCCGCAGGCGCATCGCCAGCCGGTAGCTGCGCGCGTACAGCGAGCGGCGCATCACCTTGGCCACGTCGAAGGTGGACGTGTTCGCCTTGGGGTACTCCGCGTACGCGTCGCGCTCGTCCCCGAACGGACGGAAGTGCACGAGGGCGCGGTGAATGCGACCGCGGCCGCCGCGCCCGACGCTGTGCAGGCTGAGCGACTTCCCGCGCGCGAACGGCACGTCGACGAGGAGGTCGTCGGCCTGCTGGCCGCGCGCGCCGGAGGTGGCCTCCGTGAGGGCCGCGGGCGGCGGCTCGGGAACGTGCACGGTCGCCGTGTAGGAGTCGCCGCGGCGCAGGTCGCCAGGGACGCTGTAGGTCCCGGGACGCCCTGACGGAACGACGCTGCGGCTAGCGTCGCGCACCGACATCGTGGTCCCCGCCGCGATCAGCTCGGGCGAGCGCATGCGGCGGATCTCGACCTGGATCGTGCTCGTCCACGCCGGCCGGTTGCGCCAGTCCTCGGGAACCTCGCTCTCCGTCGTCTCGCGCGGCGTCGCGCCGGGAGCGCGCGCGACCCATTCGCGGCCGTCGAAGCGCTCGAGGTTCTGCGCCTTCCAGTACAGCGGCTTGGGCGATCTCACCTGCAGGACCTCGTTGCCGTCGCGCGGCCAGTCGACCGGGCCGTACGCCTGGTTCCAGCGGAAGTTGACGGGGTCGTTGGGCCCGAGCGCCTCGGAGAACGCTTTGTAGTCGAACCACGGCGCCCCGCGGTCGGCGGTCGCCGCGAGCGGCAGCGCGCCGGCGAGCGCGATGCCGATCAGCGCCGCGAGCCCGAGGCCCGGCCGCAGCGGGACGCGCTCGAGCCACAGGAAGACCATGCACAGCGCCGCGAGCACGACGCCGAGCACGGCCGAGGTGGTCCCGGCGAGCGCGACGACCGGCGAGACCACGAGCACGAGCAGCAGCGCCAGGGCGAGGAACGGGAAGCCGCGGCCGTCGGCCTGCGCGCGCGGCCACAGCGCGAGCAGCGCGGCGGCCAGCAGCAGCCACGCGCCGAGCACCTCGAGCGCGATCCGCGGCGAGGGGTCGACCGCGTCGTAGGGCAGGCGCACGGTGCCCGTGGCGCGCGCGCCCTCGACCACCGTGCGGACGAGCTCGCCCCAGTGCATCGGCAGCACGAGCCGGGCCGGCGCGCCGGACAGCAGCGTCGCGAGGACCAGGCCGCCGAATGCGGCGGCGAGCACGGCGAGCGTGCGCCGCGCGCCGCCGAGCCGGTCGCACGCCACGACGGCGCCGCCGGCGGCGAGCGCGGCGAGGACCCACAGCAGCGCGCGGCCCGCCGCAAAGCCGGCGAGCTGTCGCTGCCATTCGAGCGCGCCGAGCGACCCCAGCGCGGCGAGCCCGATCAGCCTGGCCGCCCAGACGGGCACGAGCCGGCCCGAGGGCTCCTCCTTGACCGTGCGCCCCAAGCGCGACCGCGACCGTCGGCGGCCGCCGTGCGCCGGATATGGGGCCGAGCTCACGGCACGGAGTCTGCCACGCGCATGGCGCTGTGCCGCGGTTTCACGCGGGTTACCTGCCCAGCTCGGCCTGCCGCAGCTCGATCCGGCGGATCTTCCCGGTGAGGGTCTTGGGGAGGTCGGCCACGAACTCGATCTTGCGCGGGTAGGCGTACGCCGACAGCCGCTCGCGCACGAAGCCTTGAAGCTCGCGGACCAGGTCCTCGGACGGCGCGTGCCCTTCGGCGAGGACGATGAAGGCCTTGACGACGTTGCCGCGGCGCTCGTCGGGCGATGCGACCGCGGCGGCCTCACGGACCGCGGGGTGCTCGAGGCACGCCGACTCGACCTCGAAGGGGCCGATGCGGTAGCCCGCGGCGATGATCACGTCGTCCGCGCGGCCCTCGTACCAGTAGTAGCCCTCGGCGTCCGCGCTCGCGGCGTCCTTGGTGTGGAACCATTCGCCGCCGAACGTCTCCGCCCCGGCCTCGTCGTTGCGCCAGTAGCCGAGGGGGTAATGCGGGTTCGAGCGCGCCCGCAGGCAGATCTCGCCACGCTCGCCCGCGGGCAGCGGGTGCTCGTCCTCGTCGAGGATCTGCACGTCCCAGCCGGGCATCGGGCGCCCCATCGAGCCCTCACGGACCTCCATCCACGGGAAGTTGGCGACGAGCGGGTAGGACTCGGTCAGCCCGTAGTAGTCGAGCACGGTGAGCCCGTACTGCTCGCGGAACCAGCGGATCGCCTCCGGGTTGAGCGGCTCGCCGGCGGAGCAGACCCGGCGGAACCGCTGCGGGTAGCGCGTGCCCGCGCGCTCGATGCTCATCATCGAACGCATCGCGGTCGGGGTGGTGAACACGTTGCTGGCCTCGTGGCGCGACAGGAAGTCGAGCTGCTTGTGCGGGTCAAAGCCGCCCTCGCGCTGGTAGACGAGCTGGACCGCGCCGTAGCGCCACGGCCCGAGCAGCGGGGCGATGCCGGCCGCCCACGCCCACTCGCCCATCCCGTGGAAGCGCTCGCCGTCCTGGACCTCGTGGCAGTACTCGAACTCCTCGTGCGCGAGCAGGTAGCGGTGGGCGTGGACGATCCCCTTCGCCAGGCCGGTCGTCCCCGAGGAGTAGTACAGCTGCGCCGGATCCTCGGCGAGCGTGTCCTCCGGCGTGAAGTCCGTGTCGCCCGAGGCGAGCAGCGCGTCGTCGAGCACCAGCACGTGCTCGACCAGCGACGGGTCGACGCGGCCCACGTTGGCCTCGTTGGTGACGAGCACGCGCGGCTGGGAATCGGTCACCCGGTGGCGGATCCCGTCGTCGCCGTAGAGGACCGACATCGACAGCAGGATCGCGCCGCACTTGAACGTGCCGAAGAAGGCCGCGGCGGTCTCGGGCGTCGGCGGCAGCAGCATCGCGACGCGGTCGCCCTTCTCGACGCCGTGCGCGCGCAGCACGTTGGCGAAGCGGTCCGAGAGCTCCTGCAACTCGCCCCAGCGGACCTCGCGCACGGTGCCCGCGAAGTCCTCGTGGATCATCGCCAGCTTGTCGGGCGGATGCTTGTCGCACACGTCCTGCGCGATGTTGTAGCGCTCGGGAACGCGCCACTCGTGCGCGGCGACGACCTCGTCGTAGGACCGCATCTGCGCCTGGGCCATGTCCGGGCTCCTCTCCTCGCTGACGCCGCGCGAGATCCTACGCCGTGATCGGGGCATAAGGGTCCCATGGCGGAGCTGGAAGGTAGGGCGGCGCTGGTCACGGGCGCCGGCAGCGGCATCGGCCGCGCGATCACCGAGCGGCTGCAAGCGGACGGCGCGGACGTCCTCGCGGTCGACCTGACGCCGCCCGACGACGGTCCGGGCACGCCGTTCGAGGCCGACCTGACCACCCGCGAGGGCAACGCCGCCGCGGTCGCGGCGGCGCTCGAGCGCTTCGGCCGCCTCGACATCGTCGTGCCCAACGCGGGCTTCCAGCACGTCGCGCCGGTCGCCGACTTCCCGGAGGACCGCTGGGATGCGATGCTCGCGCTGCTGCTCACGAGCCCGTTCCTGCTCGCCAAGGCGGCGTGGCCGGCGCTGTGCGACTCTGGCGATGGCCGCTTCATCGCGATCGCCTCCGCGCACGCGCTCGCCGCCTCGCCCTACAAGGCCGCCTACGTCGCCGCCAAGCACGGCGTGCTGGGGCTCGTGCGCACGCTCGCGCTCGAGGGCGCCGAGGACGGGATCGCCGCGACCGCGGTCTGCCCGGGCTACGTGCGCACGCCGCTGGTCGAGGCGCAGCTTCCGGACCAGGCGGCGCAACACGGCATGAGCGAGGAGGAGGTGCTCGAGCAGGTCATCCTCGCCCCGCACGCGGTCAAGCGCCTGATCGAGCCGGAGGAGGTCGCCGCGACGGTGGCGTTCCTCGCCGGGCCCAACGGGCGCGCCTTCACCGGAGCGCCCGTGACGATGGACCTAGGCTGGACCGCGCGCTAGGGGTAGCTAGTCCTCCTGGGCCTGGCGCTCCTTGACCTTGTCGTTGAGCTGCGACATCACGTCCGGGTCGCGCAGCGTCGTGACGTCGCCGAGCTCGCGCCCCTCGGCGATGTCGCGCAGCAGCCGGCGCATGATCTTGCCCGAGCGCGTCTTCGGAAGGTCGTCGGCCCAGATGATCCGCTTCGGGCGGGCGAGCTTGCCGATCCGCTGCGCGACGTGCTCGCGCAGCACGCCGACCAGCTCGTCGTCTCCGTCGCCGGTCCCCGACAGCGTCACGAACGCCGCGATCGACTGGCCCGTGTCCTCGTCGGCCTGCCCGATCACCGCCGCCTCGGCCACGCGCTCGTGCGAGACGAGCGCGGACTCCACCTCGGCGGTGGAGAGCCGGTGGCCCGAGACGTTGATCACGTCGTCGATGCGGCCGATGATCGAGATGTAGCCGTCCTCGTCGCGGCGCGCGGCGTCGCCGACCGAGTAGACCTCCTTGCCGAACTTCGACCAGTACGTCTCGATGAAGCGGTCGTCCTCCTTGTAGAGCGTTCGCAGCATCGACGGCCACGGCCGGCGCAGGGTCAGGAAGCCCTGGTCTGAGCCGACGTCGGCGCCGCTGTCGTCGACGACCTCGGCCTCGAGGCCCGGCAGCGGGGTCCCGGCCTTGCCCGGCTTGGCGGCCTGCAGCCCCGGCAGCGTCGTGATCATGATCGCGCCGGTCTCGGTCTGCCACCACGTGTCGACGATCGGGCAGCGCTCGCCGCCGATGACCTTGTGGTACCAGAGCCAGGCCTTCGGGTTGATCGGCTCGCCGACCGAGCCGAGCAGCCGCAGCGAGGACAGGTCGTGGCGCTCGGGGTACTCCGCGCCCCACTTGATGCAGGCCCGGATCGCGGTCGGCGCGGTGTAGAAGA
>JAXDHR010000175.1:0-2812 GCA_034664425.1 Solirubrobacteraceae bacterium | reverse complement strand
AGCAGGCCCATGGACACAAGCCCGGCGACCCGGTCTTCACCGCCTGGGTGCGCCTGGCCGCGACCCCGGTACGCGACGTCAAGGCGATCGTCAACCCGCGCCGCGAGAACGATCGGGGCCGTGGCCGTGGACGCGGCCGCAACCAGGGCGGCGGCTACGGCGGAGGCGGCGGCTACGGCGGTCGCAGCGGTGGCTACGACCGCGGACGCCCGGCGCGCCGCGAGGAACTCGAGGCCCATGGCCGCGACGGCTCCTTCTCCTCGCGCGTACGCATCGTGGAGGTCGACGCGAACGGCTCGCGCAAGTAGCGCGGGTGTCGCAGCCTCAGCCCACCCAGGCGCAGTACTCGCTGATCCTGCGGGTGCGCCTGTCCAACCGGCCCGGCATGCTCGGCCGGGTCGCGAGCGCGATCGGCGAAGCCGGCGCGCAGATCGGCACGATCGACCTCGTCTCGCTGGCCGACGGCCACGCCGTCCGTGACATCACGGTCGACACCGGCGGCGAGACGCACGGCGACGACGTCGTCCGAGCGGTAGACGGCATCGACGGCGCCGAGGTCGTCGAGACCACCGACCGCACGTTCCTGATGCACGTCGGCGGCAAGATCGAGCAGCGCAACAAGCACGCGCTGCGCACCCGGGACGACCTCTCGATGGCCTACACGCCGGGCGTCGCGCGCGTCTGCTCGGCGATCGCGGCCGACCGCGACAAGGCCTTCCAGTACACGATCAAGCGCAACACGGTCGCCGTCGTCTCCGACGGCAGCGCCGTGCTCGGCCTCGGCGACATCGGCCCGGAAGCCGCGCTGCCCGTGATGGAGGGCAAGGCGATGCTCTTCAAGGAGTTCGGCGGCGTCGACGCCTTCCCGATCTGCCTGGATACGCAGGACACCGAGGCCATCATCGCCACGGTCAAGGCGATCGCGCCGACCTTCGGCGGCATCAACCTCGAGGACATCTCCGCGCCGCGCTGCTTCGAGATCGAGGACCGTCTGAAGGCCGAGCTCGACATCCCGGTCTTCCACGACGACCAGCACGGCACCGCGGTGGTCACGCTCGCCGCGCTGCTCAACGCGGTCAAGCTGACCGGCAAGCGGCTCGAGGACCTGCAGGTGCTCGTGGTCGGCCTCGGGGCCGCCGGCGTCGCGGTGACGCGGATCCTGCTCGAAGCCGGTGTCCGGCACCTCATCGGCTGCGACCGCAGCGGGGCGCTGCACACCGACCGCGAGGACTACCTCGACGGCTCGATGACCGGCGTCAAGCGCTGGTTCGCCGAGTCGACGAACCGTGAGCGGCGCTCGGGCTCCCCGGCCGAGGTGATCGACGGGGCGGACCTGTTCGTCGGCCTCTCCGGCGCGCGGGTGATGGCGCCCGAGGCGCTCGCGCGGATGGCCGACGGCGCGATCGTCTTCGCGATGGCGAACCCGACCCCAGAGGTCACGCCGGAGGAGGCCGAGCCGTACGCCCGGGTCATCGCCACGGGCCGCTCGGACTACCCCAACCAGATCAACAACGTGCTCTGCTTCCCCGGGATCTTCCGCGGCGCGCTGGACGTCCGCGCCCGTGAGATCACCGAGGACATGAAGATGGCCGCCGCGCGCGGCATCGCCTCGATCGTCCGCGACGATGAGCTGCGCGAGGACTACATCATCCCCTCGCCGTTCAACCGCGACGTTGCCGATGCGGTCGCCGCTGCCGTCGCGGCGCAGGCGAAGGCCGAGGGCGCGGCGGAGGCGCACGGCGACGAGATCGGCTACGCCCCCGGCGACACCCAGGAGTTCCGCGCCCTGTCACCGTGAGCGCGGACGGGCCGCTCACCGTACCTTGGACATGAGGCGGACGACAGGAGGCGGCATGCGCGTGACGGTGACGGGGGCGACGGGTCGTGTGGGCGGGGCGCTGGTGAGCGCCCTCCGCGGGCGGGGCGACGACGTCACCGTGCTCAGCCGCAGCCCCGGCAAGGCGCGCCAGGCGCTGGCCGGCGTCGACGCCGTCGCCTGGGACCCCACCGCCGGGCCTGCGCCGGATGAGGCCCTCGCGGGGCGGGACGCCGTCGTGCACCTCGCGGGCGAGGACGTCGCCCAGCGCTGGACTGAGGACGCCAAGCGCCGCATCCGCGACTCGCGGGAGACCGGGACGCGCAACCTCGTGGCCGGCCTGCGGGCGAGCGAGCCGCGCCCGCGCGTCCTGGTCAGCGCGTCGGCGGTCGGCTGGTACGGCGCGCGCGGCGACGAGGAGCTCGACGAGCAGGTGCCTGCCGGCGACGACTTCCTCGCCCGCGTCGTGACTGCGTGGGAGCGCGAGGCGGACCGCGCGGCCGATCTCGGCATGCGCGTCGTCGAGGTGCGCACCGGGGTCGTGCTCGACAAGGACGGCGGCGCACTGAGCAAGATGCTGCCGTTCTTCAGGCTCGGCATCGGCGGTCCGGTGGCGGGCGGCCGGCAGTACCTGCCGTGGATCCACCTCGACGACATCGTCGGGATCTACCTCGCCGCGCTCGACGGGGACGACTGGTCGGGGCCGGTCAACGCGTCCGCCCCGGAGCCCGCGACCAACAAGGACTTCTCCCACGCGCTGGGGCGCGCGATCCACCGCCCGGCCATCGCGCCGATCCCGGGCCTGGCCGTCAGGCTCCTCTACGGCGACATGGCCGAGATGGTCACGCGGGGCCAGCGCGCCGTGCCGCGGCAGGCGCTCGAGCGCGGCTACCGCTTCCAGCATCCGGACCTCGACGAAGCCCTGCGCAGCGCGCTCGCCTGACGCGAACCTGGCCCGGTGGTAGCGTCGCCGCCGTGGGCTCGAGCACGCCATCG
>JAXDHR010000174.1:0-7114 GCA_034664425.1 Solirubrobacteraceae bacterium | reverse complement strand
ACGTGCCAGGCGCAGGTGACGGCGAAGCCGGGCACCAGCGCGTGGTCGGCGAGGCGGCCCGTGCGCACGTCGACGCCGAGGCGCTCGCGGGCCCGCCGCGCCTCGGTCGCGGAGGGCTCGACGCCGGTCGGCTCCCAGCCGTCGGCCTCGGCGGCGGCGAGGAAGTGGCCGGCGGCCGAGCCGAGCTCGAGCAGCCGACCGGGCGGCGCGCGAAAGCCGCGCACCCACGCCGCGCGCAGCGCCGCCTCGTGCGCGCGCTGCGCGTCGTCCTCGTAGCCGGCGCCCGCGTAGCCGGCGAAGTACGCGTCGTCGTAGAGCCCCGCGACATCGGCCTCCGTCGTGCCGGCCGCGAAGGCGAGCCCGCAGGCGGCGCACTCGTGCAGCCGCGCCGGCGCGAAGCGGGAGCCCGCGCGGGCTCCCGGCGCGCCGCAGGCCCAGCAGGTCGCGGTGGAGGAGTCGGTCGGGGTCATCAATACGCTATGCCGGTGCCCGGGGACGGCTTCGGCCGCAACGTCGCGGCCAGCGTCGCGAACGCGGCGACGCAGATCGCCGTCGCCGTCGTCTCCGTTCCTCTCGTGATCGACGGGCTCGGGCTCTCCGGGTACGGCGTCTGGGCCTTGGCGCAGACGGCCGTAGTCTACGTCGCGACCGCCGAGTCCGGCCTCGGCCCCGCGATCCAGCGCCACGCCGCGGTCGCCCGCGGCGCCGGGCGCCCCGAGCGCGTCGCCGCGCTGCTGTGGACCTCGCTCGGGCTCTACGCCCTGCTCGGCGCCGTGGCCGTGCTCGCGTGCCTCGTGCTGGGAACGCCGTTCGCCGACGTCTTCGACGTCCCCGCCCGCCTGCGCGGCGACGCGATCGCGATGGTGCCGCTGCTGGGGCCGGCGATCGCGCTCGCGCTGCTCGCCGCCGGTTTCGGCAACGTGCAGCAGGGCACGGAGCGCTTCCCCGCCTACGCCTGGACCGCCGCCGCCGGCTCGGTCGCGTTCATCGCCGTGCTCGCGGTCGCGGCGGCGGACGGGCTCACGCTCGCCGCGCTCGCCCGCGCCCTGATCGTCCAGCAGGCTGTGGTCGTCGCGAGCCGCGCGTGGGAGCTGCGCGACGTCTGGGCCGGCCGCCCCCCGCGTCTCGTCGGGCGCGCGGAGGCGCGCGAGCTCGTCGGCTTCTCCGCGCGGCTGCAGGCGGCGACGGTCGCCGCCGTCGTCAACAACCAGACCGACAAGGTCGTCGTCGGGCTCGTCGCCGGCACCGCCGCGGTCGGCCAGGTCGGGATCGCGGTGCAGATCGCCGAGGCGGGCCGCCTGATCGGCGGCGCGGCGCTGAGCCCGATGATCAGCCGGCTCTCGCTCGCCCACGGCGCCGGCGCGGCCGCCGCGGCGTTCGCGCGCATGAACCGCCTCTGGGTGCTGGCGGTGATCGGCGCCACCGCGATCGGGCTCGGCACGGTCGCCCCGCTGGTACGCGGCTGGCTCGGCGGCGGCCACGGCGCCGCGGCCGGCTACGGCGCGCTGCTGATCGCCGCCTACGGCCTCAACCTGCTCGCCGGCGGCGCGACCGCCTACCTGCGCGCGCTCGGGCGGCCGGGCCTGGAGGCGCGCACCGCGCTGCTGATCATGACCGTCAACGTCGCCGGCACGATCGCGCTCGGCCTGCTGCTCGGGCCTTGGGGCGTGGTCGCGGCGACGACCGTCGCCTACGCCGCCGGAACGGGCTGGTTCCTGCGCCGCTGCCGGCCGCTGCTGCCCGCCGGCTCGGCTGTGCTCCCGCCGCGCGCGAGCGCCCTCGCCGCGCTGCCGGCCGCGCTCGCCGCGGGCGCGTTCGGGCTCGCCGCGGCCGCCGTGCTCCCGACCGGCGTGGCGCTCGTCGCCGTCGCCGCGGGCGCGCTCGCGGCCTTCGCCGGCTACCTCGCGCTCGCGACCGGCACCCGGCCGAGCCTGCGCGGCCTGCGCGCGCTGCTGGCCTGAGCGGCGCTGCGGCGCAGCACCGCGAGGTCCTGGTCGCCGTCGAGCGCGCGCGGGCGTCGCTGGAGCGACTCGAGCATCGGCGCGACGGGCTGACGGCGGCGGTCGCCGGTCCGTGGGCGGACCGAGCTGCGACAATGGCCCCGCGCCGGCTGTTTCCGCGACTTCTTGGCTCCGGCCGCGTTGTGAACCTTCGTGCGGCACGTTGCGGCCGCAATCTCGACCGATGAACCGTCCCGCTCCCAGCCTCCCCCAGCGCCCGTCCGCGAGCGCCGCGCCGGACCCCATGGCCACCGAGGCCGTGCTCGGCGTCCCGCTGGCGCTGACGGACTACGAGCGCACGCTCGACTGGATCGACGCCGCCGTCGCCGCTCGCGAGCGCGCCTACGTCTGCGTCGCCGCGACCCACACGGTGATGGCGACCCACGACGACGCGGAGCTGCGCGCGGCGGTGCTCGGCGCGAGCTTCACCGTGCCCGACGGCCAGCCGCTCGTGTGGGCCCTGCGGATGCTCGGGCACGAGCTCCCCGACCGCGTCTACGGGCCGTCGCTGATGGACGCCGCCTGCGCCCGCGCCGCGCGCACCGGACAGCGCTTCTACCTCTACGGCGGCCGCAACCCGGGTGCGCTCGCCCAACTGGCCCGCACGCTGCGGCTGCGTCACCCCGGCCTGCAGATCGTCGGCGGCCACGTGCCGCCGTTCCGGCAGCTCACCGAGCCCGAGGAGCAGGCGGTCGCCGCTGACATCGAGCGCTGCCGGGCCGACGTCGTCTGGGTCGGCATCGGAGTACCCAAGCAGGAGAAGTGGATGGCGCGGATGCGCCCGCGGCTCTCGACCCCCGTGCTGGTCGGCGTCGGCGCCGCGTTCGACTTCCACGCCGGCCTGATCCCGCAGGCCCCGGACTGGATGCAGCGGCTCGGCCTCGAGTGGGGCTTCCGGCTCGCCCAGGAGCCGCGGCGCCTGTGGCGGCGCTACCTGCGCTACAACCCGCGCTTCGTCGCCGGGTTCGCCCGCCAGTACGCGCGCTCGCGCGCCGGGCGCCACGGCCGCTGAGCTAGCCTCACGGGCGAATGTCCTACGACGTCTCGGTGATCGGCCTCGGCCGCGTCGGGCTGCCGCTCGCGCTGAGCTTCGCCGAGGCGGGGCTGCGCGTCCTCGGCGTCGATCGCGATGCCGAGCGCCTCGACGCGCTGCGCGCCGGCCGCATGCCCTTCAAGGAGCCCGGCACCGACGAGCTGCTCGCGCGGGTGCGGCTCGACGTCTCGAGCGTCGTCGCGGACGCCGCGCAGGCCGACGCGATCGTGCTGACGCTCGGGACGCCGACGTTCTCGCACATCGAGATCGACATGGGCGACATCCGCGCGGTGCTCGACGACCTGCTGCCCGTGCTGCGCGAGGGCCAGCTCGTCGCGCTGCGCTCGACCGTCGCCCCGGAGACGACCGAGTTCGTCGCGGGCTACCTGGAGAAGCAGCGCGGATTCACCGTCGGGCGAGACCTGTTCGTGGCCCACGTCCCCGAGCGCATCGCGGCCGACCGCTTCCTCGAGGAGATCGGCACGCTGCCGTGCATCGTCGGCGGGGTCGGCGACGGCTCCGGCGAGCGGGCCGGGAAGCTGTTCGAGGTGCTCGGCGCCCCGATCGTGCAGACCACGCCGATCCAGGCCGAGCTCGCGAAGGTCTGGACCAACATCTACCGCTACGCCATGTTCGCGCTGCCGAACCTGCTGATGATGGATTGCGAGCGCTACGGCGCGAACGTGTTCGACGTCATCGAGCTGATCAACCGCGACTACCCGCGCGGGGGGATCGGTCGACCGGGGCTGACCGCCGGCACCTGCCTGCGCAAGGACTTCGCGTTCTCGGAGGAGAAGTCCAATGCGCCGGGGATGCTGCTCGGCGTCTCGCGCGTGCACGAGAGCGTCCCGCTGTTCCTCGTGGACGGCGTCAAGCGCCGGCTCGGCGGTTCGCTGCGCGAGCGCAAGGTCGCCGTGCTCGGGCTCGCCTTCAAGCGCGACACCGACGACGAGCGGGACTCGCTCTCGCACAAGCTGATCCGCCTGCTCGAGCGCGAGCTGGCCGACGTCGCCGTCCACGATCCGGTGGTCGCCACGCCGACCGCATCGCTCGAGGACGCGATCGCCGGTGCGGACGTGGTCGTCGTCGCCACCAACCACAGCGCGTTCTCGGGGCCGGAGACGCTCGCCGCGATCGCCGCGCGCGGCGGCGCGGAGTGCATCGTCGTCGACCCCTGGGACGCGCTCGGCGGCGGCCAGGTCTTCGCCTACGCGAACGAGATCGCGGCGCTGCGGGCATGAGCCGCGTGCTCGTCACGGGTGGCGCCGGCACGATCGGCGCCGCGGTCGTCCGGCGCCTGCTCGGCGACCCGGACTTCGAGGTCCGCGTCTCCGACCAGCGCCCGGCACCCGATTGGATGCGCGAGGGCTGCGAGGTCCACGTCGGCGACCTGCGCGACGTCGAGCAGGCGCGGATCGCCATGCGCGGGTGCTCGCACGTCATCCACCTCGCGGCGATCGTCGGCGGGATCGCGAACTTCCACAAGCTCCCGTTCACGCTCTCCGAGGTCAACCACGCGCTGTACAACGCGGTCTTCCGCGCCGCGATCGAGCTCGACGTGCAGCGCTTCACCTACGTCTCCTCGAGCATGGTCTTCGAGAACGCCGAGGAGTTCCCGACCACCGAGGCCTACCTGCCGCGCTGCCCGCCGCCGCGCTCGGCCTACGGCTGGTCCAAGCTCGCGGGCGAGGTCTACTGCCGCGCGGCGCACGACGAGTTCGGGCTGCCGTTCACGATCTGCCGGCCGTTCAACGCCTACGGCCCGGGCGAGATGCCCGAGGCCGAGCCGGGGATCGCCCACGCGGTCCCCGACCTGATCCGCAAGTCGCTGGTCCCGATGCGACCGCTGCCGATCTTCGGCTCGGGCGAGCAGACCCGCACGCTCACGCACGTCGACGACATCGCGGACGGCATCGTCACCGCGACCGGCCATCCCGCGGGCCTCAACGAGGACTTCAACATCTCTGCCGCCGACGAGCTGACCGTCGCCGAGATCGCGCGGCTCTGCTGGGTCGCGGCGGGCAACGACCCGGACGCGCTCGCGTTCGAGCACCTCGAGACGTTCGAGGTCGACGTGCAGCGGCGCTGGCCGTCGGTGGCCAAGGCGCAGGAGCTGCTGGGCTGGTCGGCGCGGATCGGCGTCGAGCGGGGCATCGCGGAGACGACCGCCTGGCTGCGCACGACGAGCGCCGTCGCGTGACGCGCGCCCTCATCACGGGGATCACCGGCCAGGACGCGCTCGCGCTCGCGGGCGTGGAGCTGCATCGCGGCGACCTGCGCGACCCGCAGACGCTCCGCGACAGCGGCGCGCGGGTGCTGCAGGCGTCCTCGAGCGAGATCTTCGCCCCGGCGTCCGGCGCGCCCTCCGGCGCCCGTCGCCAGCACGAAGTCGCCGGGCTGGTCGCGCGCACGGCGTTCGCGCACGTCGGCCTCGACTGGCGCGAGCACGTCGTCTCCGACGACGCCTTGCGCCGGCCCGCCGACAGCGTGCAGCAGGTCGGAGACGCGTCCAAGGCCGCTCGCGAGCTCGGCTGGACGCCTCGGATCGGCTTCGACGCGCTGGTGGCCATGATGGTCGACGCCGATCTCGAGCGGCTCGGCGGATAACGTGGAGGGGACCATGCGCGTCGGGATCGTCGGACTGGGATACGTCGGGCTGCCGCTGGCGGTCGCCTTCGCGGAGGCCGGCTGCGACGTCGTCGGCGTCGACGTCGACGCGGGCAAGGTCAACGGCATGCGCGAGGGCCGCTCGCACATCGAGGACATCCCCGGCGAGCGGCTGGCCGCGGTGCTCGAGCGCTGCACGTTCTCGACCCGCTTCGTCGAGCTCCATGAGGCCGACGCGATCCTCATCTGCGTCCCGACCCCGCTGACGCGCAACCGCGAGCCCGACCTCGGGCCGCTGCTGGGCGCCGCGCAGGGGCTCGCGGGGGTGATCCGCGCGGGCCAGGTGATCGTGCTCGAGTCGACGACGTTCCCCGGCACGACGCGCCAGCACCTCGTGCCGCTGCTCGAGGAGTCCGGCCTGCGCGCCGGCGAGGACTTCGCCCTGGCCTTCTCGCCCGAGCGCGTCGACCCCGGCCGCACGGACTACACGATCCGCACCACGCCGAAGATCGTCGGCGGCCTCACGCCCGCCTGCACCGAGCGGGCGAGCGCCGTCTACGCGCAGGTGTGCGACCACCTCGTGCCGGTGAAGTCGCCCGAGGCGGCGGAGCTGGCGAAGCTGCTGGAGAACATCTTCCGCTCGGTCAACATCGCGCTCGTCAACGAGCTCGCCATGCTCGCCGACCGGATGGACATCGACATCTGGGAAGTCGTCGACGCCGCCGCCACCAAGCCCTTCGGCTTCATGCGCTTCGACCCCGGGCCCGGCATGGGCGGCCACCGCCTGCCCGTCGACCCCTTCTACCTCACGTGGAAGGCGCGCGAGTACGACGTCGCCACCGAGTTCATCGAGCTCGCCGGCAAGGTCAACCAGACGATGCCCTACTTCTGCCTCGAGAAGATCGAACGCGCGCTCAACGACGACGGCCGCGCGGTCCGCGGGGCGCAGGTGCTGGTGCTGGGCGTCGCCTACAAGGGCGGGGTCGGCGACATGCGCGAGTCGCCCGCGCTGAAGATCATCAAGCTGCTGCGCGGCCGCGGGGCGGAGGTCGCCTACCACGACCCGCACGTCCCCGAGCTGCCCGAGCACGAGCTGCGTTCGGTCGGCCTCGAGGAGGGCGTGGCCGGCGCCCATCTGGTCGTGCTGGTCACCGCCCACCCCGGTGTCGACCACGAGGCCGTCGCCCGCAACGCCACGCGGTTGCTCGACCTGCGTGGCGTCACCCGCCGGCTCGAGCTCGATACCGTCGAGCAGCTCTAGCGCCGCTCGCCGTCGTAGATCCTCCGCAGGGCCGCGCCGACGGCGGCCGGCGACGTGCGTGCGCGGGCGGCGGCGAGCGTGCGCTCGCCGAGGTCGGCCAGGCGCACCGCCTTCAGGCTGCGCGTCCCGTCCGGGGCGATCGCGACGAAGCCGACCTCGGTTCCGTCGGGGCTCCAAACCGGTGCGAGCTCGTCCCCGGGGTCGCTCGTGAGC
>JAXDHR010000173.1:0-18472 GCA_034664425.1 Solirubrobacteraceae bacterium | reverse complement strand
TTGCCGGCGATGCGCCAGCTCACGTCGACGGCGACGCGGCGGTAGTCGTCGGGGTTGGCGTCGGCGGTGCCTTGGGTCGTCGAGTCCGAGCAGTACGGCACCGCGCTGCTGTGCGCGCCGAAGCCGTCCCCCGCAGTGCCGTCGTCGACCGCGCACGCCGTCACCGCGACGGTGAACGTGCGCGTGCCGCGCGTGACCTGCCATCCGCTGCGCGAGCTGTTCGCGTCGCCGAGCTTGGGCTGGGCCTGGAGTGCGGTCGTGAGAGCGGTGGTGGTGAGGTCGTCGTAGCCGACCCCGCGCGCGGCCTCGAGGACCTCCCGGGCGAGCCCGACGGCGTTCTCGCGGGCGCGCGTCGACGCGGTCGCCGCGTTGGCCCCGGTGATCAGCGTGAGCACGCCGAGCACGCCGACGACGAGCACGGTCGCCGCGACCATCAGCTCGACGAGCGTGAAGCCTGCTTCGTCGGTGGCGCGTCCCCGGAGGCCCCGACGCGTCGCGTGCGTCACCAGCTGCCTCCGTCGCAGCCGCCGCGCGGGGCAGAGGTCGCGTCACACGTGCGCGTCACCGTCCCGTCGGGGTGCTTCGTCGCCGTGAAGGAGTTCCCGCTCAGGGAGTAGGCGACGACCACGTAGGTGTCGCCGCTCGGCGTGGCCTGGACCTGGCCGGGGCCGCTGCCCACGTCGAGCCCCGTGTCCGGGAGCGGGCACGGGTCGTAGCGGTCGACCTCCGTGTAGCACGCCTCCATCTGGCCGATCATCGAGCGGACGTCCGACTTCGCCGAGGCGTCCTGTCCCTTGACGCGCTGGCCGAGGAAGGCCGGCAGCGCGATCGCGGCAAGGATCCCGATGATCATGACGACGACGATCAGCTCGATCAGCGTGAAGCCGTCCTCGGAGCGGGTGCGTCTCGTCCATGCCATGGTCGCTTCATCGGCTGAACCCCGGGGCGACTTGATCGAACGCGCGTCGAGCCGACCGACGTGCCCCGGGCCGGTTGTTAACGAGGCGAGGCGGGCCCGGGGGCCCGCCTCGCGGTGCAACGGTTCAGGTACTGCGGACTACCAGCTGCCGCTGGCGGGGCAGCCGCCCTTGGCCGTGCCGCTGGCCGGCACGGTGCAGCCGCGGGTGGTCACGCCGGTCGTGGGGTCCTTCGTGATCGTGAAGACGTTGTTCGACTTCGAGGTCGCCGTGATGGTGTAGCCCTTGCCGGTGCTGTCGGCAGCCGCCTGCACCTGGCCGACGCCGGAGCCGACCGGGAGGCCGGTGTCGCTGCCGGGGCAGCCGGTGTAGGTGTCGGAATCCGTGTAGCAGGACTCCATCTGGGAGACCATGTTGCGGGCATCGGACTTCGCGGACGAGTCCTGGCCCTTGGCGCGCTGGCCGAGGAACGCGGGCAGAGCGATCGCGGCGAGGATGCCGATGATCAGAATCACGACCAGGAGCTCGATCAGGGTGAAGCCCTTCTCGTCCTGGGCGCGCTGGCGGAGCTTATGGAGCATTGAGGTGGTCCCTCCTGAAGGGATCGGTTGGGCCTGTGAAACTGCTTGCCAGGTCCGCGGTCGCTTCCCACCTCCGTCGGTGGTAGCCCGGCTGGCTCATCCGGAGCCCCGTGGCTTTGCGTCTCGCCCTCACGAGCGATTTGCCGTTCACACCTCGGCTGGCACATCCGGTATCGGCACCGGCCCGCCGCGACTTAAGCCTGCTTGAGGTGCGAATGGACGCCGCTCTACGCTACGCGGGTGTTCGGCCGCCGGATCCTGGTGCTGGTGGCGGTGCTGATGGGTCTCACCGCGCTCGCCGCGAGCCTGACGCCGCCGCCGCAGTCGCTGCGGCGCGGCGCGCAACCGCCAGGGCCGGCCGCCACCCCCGGGGCCGCCGGCCGCGCGCCGGCCCCGGCCGCGCGCATCGTGACCGCGCGGCTCTCGGCCGGCGGACGGCCGCGGCGGATCAGCGCGCGCACCGGCGACACGGTGATCCTCGACATCACCGCCGGCACGCCGGACACCGTGGTGATCGACGATCTCGCGGTCTCGGAGCCCGTCGACCCCCAATCCCCCGCACAGGTCGAGCTCTACGCGGACACGGCGGGGCGCTTCCCGATCGCGCTGCTGGACTCCGGGCGCCGGATCGGCACCCTGCAGATCACCGGTTCGAGCTGACGTCCGCCGGCTCGCCGTCCTGGGCGTCGTGGCCCGGGATGAAGCGGCCCGTGCCATCGCACCAGGGGCAGGCGACCTCGTGGCGCTCGCCGCCGAGATTCGAGATCACGCGGCCGGTGCCTCGGCAGGCAGTGCAGCGCTGCGGGTCATAGGGCTCGTCGGACGGAGGCGTCACCGCCCGCCACCCTAGCCCATGCCGGGAGGAGCGACCGACGTGACCGCGCGAGGATCGCCGGTGCCGCGCAGCACCGGGTCGGCGGCGCGATCGCCCGGCAGCGAGCGCCGCAGCGTGGGCGGCACCTCGCGGTCGGTCAGCGGGCGCATGATCCCGTACGAGCGGAAGGCGTTCTCGGACAGCACCGTGTCGGCCACGCGGAACAGCAGCCCCTGGACGGCGGGGGCACCGAGCGGCGAGCGCGCGGCGATATCCGCGGCCACCTCGGGCGCGAAGGCGGCGACGATGGCGTCCTCGCCGAGCGGCGCGGTCAGCAGCAGCGCGGCGTTGGGCGCGTCCTCGGGATCGCCGAGGACGGTCAGGCCGGTGCCGCCCTCGCTCGTCCACAACCAACCCTCGATGCCGTGCTCGCGCGGCACGACGGCGGTCGCGCTGAGGCGCTTGAGGACCGGGAAGCGGCCGCCGCGCTCGACGCGGGCCGGCCCGGGGTCGACGAGGCCGAAGCGCAGCTGCCCGAGCGGGAGCCGCAGCGGCGCGTCCAGGAAGCGGCTGTGCTCGATGACGGCGCCGGTCGGGGTCAGGCGCAGCCCGTCCTCGCCGCCGCGGCGGCGGCCCCATCCGCGCGACGCCTCGAAGGCGATCTCGTAGCTGCGCGAAACGGTGACCGGGGTCGTCGAGGTGGGCGGGGGAACGGACATGCTCTAGCGCGGATATCGGCCGCCCGTCGCCGCCGCTTGACCGCCGGCGTCCGATCTCCTACCCGTCGTCGCGGTGCACCGTCTCGGGCGCGAAGGCGGGCAGGCAGACGGCGACGTACGCGGCCCCGCCGGCCTCCGGCGTCGAGTAGCGGACCCACTCGCCGGCACGCGCGAGCACGGCCTGGCCCGCGCGCACGTCGAGGGCCTCGCCCGCCTGGGACTCGACCCGCAGGCAGCCGTCGATGACCACCGTGTACTCGTCGAACTCGGGTTGCTGACCGGGCTCGACCCAGCCCTCGGGGGAGCGCATGTGCGCGACGCTGACGCGCTCCTCCCCTGTGTTGACGCGCCCGACGTACTCGTCGATCAACTTCGGCTTGGTCCCCGCCGCCTCGACGCGCGACGGGGACCCGATGAGCTGCGCCATCTATGCGCCGGCACCCGCGGTCGCGGGCTGCGCGGCGCCGTTGGGCGACGCGGGATCGCCCGCACCCATCTCGGGCGCGGTCGTCTCGGGCGCACTGGTCAGCTTCTCCGTGACCAGGTAGGAGCCGGCGACGCCCGATCCGATGGCGAGCGCGGCCCAGAACGGCCCGCGGAGGGTCGGGAACAACTTCTCGTCGACCGACGGGCTGCCGGCGCCGTGGTCCACCAGTGCCGCCATCGCGGCGATCAGCACCGCGTTGTACTCCCAGCCGCCGCTCGTGACCCACGGCCCGTTGGGCGCGTGGACCTTGCGGATCGCCGTGGTCATCGCGCCGGTGATCAGGCCGCCGGCCAGCGGGGTCAGCGCGCCGAGGGTGAGCAGCGCGCCGCCGACGGCCTCGGCGGCGCCACCGGCGATCGCGTGGCGGCGGCCCGGACGCAGTCCCATCTGCTCGAAGCCGCCGGCGGTCGCCTCGAGGCCGGGGCCGTCGAACCAGCCGAACAGCTTCTGGGTGCCGTGGCCGATGAAGAGTGGTCCGACGATGCCGCGGAGTGCTGCCGTGCCGAGATTCATGGGGAGGTCCTCCTCGAAAGTCTGGTTGCCTCGTCAAGGAGATGGGTGTCCGTCGGCTGCCTCACCGAAACGGGCTTGTGGCAGGAAGGTCGTCCAGGCTACGGTCGCCCGCACATGCGCCGCTCACCTCCGCGCGCCGGCGCCGGCGGCGCGATGATGACCTGGTGATCATCGGGCAGTCCGTCGACCACCGGCCGCTCGTCGCTCACCGGGTCGGCGATCCCGCGGCGGTCGTCCGCGTGCTCGTCGTCGGCGACGTCCACGGCAACGAGCGCGCGGGCGAGCGGATCGTCGCCCGGCTGCGGCGCATGCGCACTCCGCGGGGCGTGCGGCTCTACCTGGTCCGGACGGCGAATCCCGACGGCGTCGCGGCGGGGATCCGCCAGGACGCCCGCGGCGTCGACCTCAACCGCAACTTCCCGTGGGACTGGCGTCCCGGCCCGCGCGGCACCTACTACCCCGGTCCCCGCGCGGCGTCCGAGCCCGAGACGCGCGCGCTGATGCGGCTCGTACGCCGTGAGCGGCCCGACCTGGCGATCTACTACCACCAGCATCTGCGCATCGTCGTGCGCGCGCCGGCCGCCGACGGCTCACTCCAGCGCGCGTACGCGCGACGCACCGGGCTTGCCCTCCGCTCGCTGGCACGCCTCCCCGGCACCGCCGTGGCCTGGGAGAACCACGTCGTGCATGGGGGCAGCGCGTTCGTCGTCGAGCTCGGCCCGGGACGGGCCGATGCGCGGCGCCACGCGAGCGCCGTACTGGCACTCGCGCGAACGCTGCGTCGCCGGCGCGCTACTTGATGGCGTCGTAGACCTTGAAGAGGGGCATGTACATCGCGATCACGACGAAGCCGACGATCGCGCCGACGAGCACGATCATGATCGGCTCGAGGATCGACGTCAGGGCCTTGACGGCCGCGGCGACCTCGTCCTCGTAGAAGTCGGCGACCTTCGACAGCATCGTGTCGAGGTTGCCGGTCTCCTCGCCGACGGCGATCATCTGCGCGACCATCGGCGGGAAGATCGAGGTGTCCTTGAGCGGTGCGGCGATCGAGCCGCCGGACTTCACCGACTCGATCACCGAGTCCATGGCCTCCTCGAGCACGACGTTGCCGGCGGTCTGCCCGGTGACCTCGATCGCCTGCATGATCGGCACGCCGGCGGAGTACAGCGCCGAGAACGTGCGCGACCAGCGCGCGAGCGCGATCTTCTGGACGGTGTCGCCGATCTTCGCCGGGATGCGCAGGCGCAGCCGGTCCCACTGCGGGCGGCCCCAGCTGGACTTCTTCCACTTGCGGAACCCGACGACGATGCCGACCGTGCCGCCGAGCACGAGGTACCACTGGTGGGTGAAGAGGTGCGAGAGCGCGACGGTGAACTTCGTGATCGCGGGGAGGTCGCCGCCGAAGTCCTTGAAGACGCTCACGAAGACGGGGACGATGAAGGTGATCAACGCGACGAGGACGATCACCGCGAACGACAGCACCACCGTGGGGTAGGCCATCGCCGACTTGACCTGGCGGCGCAGGTTGTCGTCCTTCTCGAGCTGGTCGGCGACGCGTTCGAGCGACTCCTCGAGCACGCCGCCCGCCTCGCCCGCGCGCATCATCGCGACGTACAGCGGACTGAAGATCTTCGGCTGGTTGCGGAGCGCGTCGGAGAAGTTGGCGCCACCCTCGATCTCCTCGCGGACCGTCGCGATCGCCTGGCGCAGCTTGTCGTTGTCGATCTGCTCCTCGAGCACGTAGAACGCGCGCAGCAGCGTCATGCCCGAGGCGACCATCGTCGCCAGCTGGCGCGTCATGATCGTGAGCTCCGCCGGCTTGACGCGCTTGGGCGTCAGACGCAGCTCCATCTTCATGCCGGACTTCTTCTCGCGCAGGTCCATCACCGTGAGGCCCTGCGTGCGCAGCGTCTCGCGGACCGCGTCGGCACTGGCGCCGACGACCTGGCCGGCGGACGGGATGCCCGCGCCGTCGACCGCCTTGTAGTTGAAGGTGGCGGCGGCCATCAGGCGGCGACCGGCTGCATCGGGAGCATGCCCGCGATGGCGCCCTCGGCCTCGACGAGCTTGCGCAGCTCGGCGGGCTGGGAGGAGCGGGTCTCGGCGGCGGCCATCGTGATCCGGTTCGCGCGCACGAGCCCGGCCAGCGAGGCGTCCATCGTCTGCATGCCGTGCTGGCCGCCGGTCTGGATCAGCGAGTAGATCTGGTGGGTCTTGTGCTCGCGGATCAGGTTGCGCACGCCCGCGGTCGGCACGAGCACCTCGGCGGCGACGCAGCGGCCGACGCCGTCGGCCGTCGGCACCAGGGTCTGGGTCACCACGCCCTGCAGGCCGATTGCGAGCTGCGAGCGGACCTGGCCCTGCTGTGCCGGCGGGAAGACGTCGATGATGCGGTCGATGGTCTGCGGGGCGTCCTGCGTGTGCAGGGTCGCGAAGACGAGGTGGCCGGTCTCCGCCGCGGTCAGGGCGGTGCCGATCGTCTCCATGTCGCGCATCTCGCCGACGAGGATCACGTCGGGGTCCTGGCGCAGAGCGGCCTTCAGCGCGAGCGCGAAGCTCGGAGCGTCGGCGCCCAGCTCGCGCTGGTTGACGATGCAGCGCTTGTGCGAGTGGAGGAACTCGATCGGATCCTCGATCGTCATGATGTGCTCGTCGCGCGTCTCGTTGATCTCGTTGATGATCGACGCGAGCGTCGTCGACTTGCCCGAGCCCGTCGGGCCGGTCACGAGCACGATGCCGCGCGGCTTGCGGGCGAAGTCGCGGATCACCGCGGGCATCCCCAGCTTCTCGATCGGGACCGTCTCGGACGGGATCAGGCGGAACGCGGCGCCGAGCGTGCCGCGCTGGAAGTAGGTGTTGACGCGGAAGCGCCCGACGCCGGGGATCGAGTAGGCGAAGTCCAGCTGCCAATCGGTCTCGAGGCGCTGGCGCTGGGAGTTGTTGAGGATCGCGTAGACGATCTCGCGCGTGTCCGTCGGCGTCAGCCTCGGCATCCCCTCCATGGCCACCAGGCCGCCCTTGATGCGCAGCATCGGCGGCGCGCCCGCGGTGAGGTGGAGGTCGGACGCCTTCTGCTTGACGACGGCCAGCAGGATCTCGGAGAAGTCGAGGGTCATCGTGCTCTTTCATCGGCACGACCGGCCCACGGCTGTAGGGGTCCGGACCCCAAGCCGTATGCGGCTTTGTCCTTGCTTACCGGGTGCCCGCGACGCGGGCGATCTCGGCGATCGAGGTGAGGCCGCGGCGGACCTTCTCGAGACCGTCCTCGCGCAGGCGCATCATGCCCTCGTGGACCGCCGCATGGGCGATCGTCTCCGCGGGCTCGCGGGCGACGGCCAGCGAGCGGATCGTGTCGGAGACCCACATGACCTCGTAGAGGCCGATCCGGCCCTTGTAGCCCGAGCCGCCGCAGCGAGCACAGCCGACGGGCTCGAAGGCCTCGAGGTCGAGGCCGACGTTGAAGCCGTTCGCGCGCATGACCTCGGACTTGATCGTCGTGCGCCGCTTGCACTCCTCGCAGAGCAGCCGCGCGAGCCGCTGAGCGACCACGCAGTCGACCGCGGAGCCGACGAGGAAGGGCTCGATGCCCATCTCGATCAGGCGAGTGATCGCACCCGGCGCGTCGTTGGTATGCAGCGTGGAGAGGACGAGGTGGCCGGTGAGCGCCGCCTCGATGGCGATCTGCGCCGTCTCGCGGTCGCGGATCTCGCCGACCATGATGATGTCGGGGTCGGCGCGCATCATCGACCGCAGGCCCGAGGCGAAGGTCAGCCCCGCCTTGTTGTTGGTCTGGACCTGGGTGATCCCGTCGAGCTGGTACTCGACCGGGTCCTCGATCGTGATGATGTTCGACTCGACCGTGTTGAGCTGGTTGAGCGCGCCGTAGAGCGAGGTCGACTTGCCCGAGCCGGTCGGCCCGGTGACGAGTACGGCGCCGTGCGTCTGCGAGAACGCCTTCGTGAACCGCTCGAGCGCCTGCGGCAGCATGCCGAGCTGGTCGAGGTCGATCATGACCTTGCTCTGGTCGAGGATCCGCATGACCACGTTCTCGCCGTAGGCGCACGGCAGCGTGGCGACCCGCAGGTCGATCGGGCGCCCCGAGACCTCGGTCGAGATGCGGCCGTCCTGCGGGACGCGGCGCTCGGCGATGTCGAGGTCGGACAGGATCTTCACGCGCGAGACGACGGCCGGCACGGCGCTGCCGGGGATCACCGCGGCCTCCTGGAGCACGCCGTCGATGCGATAGCGCACGCGCATCTCCTCGTCGCCGGGCTCGAAGTGGATGTCGGAGGCGCCCTTCTCGACGGCCTCCTTGATCACCCGCTGCACGAGCTGGATGACCGACGAGTCCTCGCCCGAGGCGCCGAAGTTGATCGGGACGTTCTGGACGATGTCGTACATCGGGCCGGCGGAGGTCTGCTCGCGCTTGAGCTCGATCGTCTCGTCGTCGGCGTCGCGCTCCTCGAGCTCCTCGGGCGCCGTCGCGCCGTTGCCGAAGTCGGGATCCTGGAGGCGCTCGAGCAGGCCCTCGATGTCGGGCGGCGAGGAGACGGCGGGCCGTACCTCGTAGCCGGTCATGACCGCGATGTCGTCGATCGCGAGCACGTTCGCCGGGTCGGCCATCGCGACGAGCAGCGTGCGGTCGCCCGCGAAGCCGACGGGCACCGCCTGGTAGCGCTTGACCGCGGCGGGCGACACGAGCTTGGCCGCATCGGGGTCGACGCGGTAGCTGCCGAGGTCGAGGTGGTCGAGGCCGAAGCGCTCGGCGACTGCGCGGGCGAGCTGGTCCTCGCTGAGGACGCCTTCGGTGATCAGCACCTGCTCGGGTGAGGAGCCCTGCTCGGTGGCGCTGGTGAGCGCCTCGTCGACACGGTCCTGCTCGACGAAGCCGAGGTCGACGATGACGTCCGTCAGCACGCGGCCGGACCCGCCACGCCGTGATGGCGTGGTGATGCCGGTGCCCTTCTTCTTGAGGGCCGGAGCTGCCCCGGACTGTGCTGGTGGATTCATGTGCTCAGATGCTGTTTGCGGCGGCCTCCCGCATCAGGGTGCGAGGCGCCGCCTTGCCGGTCCAGCGTTCGAATGACGCAGCGCCCTGGGCCACCAGGATCTCCAGTCCGTCGACCACGTCGGCCCCTCGTGTTCTTGCCGCTTCGAGGAATCGCGTGCCGCCGTCCCGGTAGACCAGGTCCACCACGAGGCTTCCGGCACCCAGATCATCGGCTCGCAGCGGCAGCGCCTTGAACGGCGCGGCCTCCCCCGCGAGCCCGACCGAGGTGCAGTTGACGACGATCTCGGGAACGGCGAGCGTCTCTGCGCCGGGCACGGCGCGCACGGGAGCGCCGATCTCCCGCGCGAGCGCTTCGGCGCGCGCGGGCGTGCGGTTCCAGACCAGCACCTCGGCGGCGCCGGCGCCGCGCAGCGCCCAGACGACCGCGCGGGCGCTTCCGCCGGCGCCGAGCACGAGCGCGCGGGCGCCGCGCAGCGAGACGCCCTCCGGCAGCGCGTCGAGGAAGCCCGGCGCGTCGGTGTTGTCGGCGTGGATCCGCCCGTTCTCGAAGGTGAGCATGTTGGCGGCGCCGATCTGACGCGCGGCGTCGCTCGCCTCGTCGGCCAGCGCGAGCGCCGCCTGCTTGTGCGGAATCGTGACGTTGACGCCGCGGAAGCCGGCCGCGGGCAGCGCCGCGACCGTCTCCGCGAAGAGCTCGGGCGGCAGCGGCAGCCGCAGGTAGTGCCAATCGGCCAGACCGGCGGCGCGCAGCGCGGCCCGGTGCATCTGCGGCGAGCGCGAGTGCGCGACCGGCCAGCCGCAGACCCCCAGCCGGATCACGGCCCGCCGCGGGAGGCCTGGTAGCGCTGCTGGTCGCGCAGGAATTGCGCGTTGGTGGACGAGAACGCGTGCGCACCGGAGTTGCCCGGCTTGCGCACGTAGAAGAAGTAGTCGACCTTGGCCGGCTTCGCGGCGGCCTTGAGCGAGGCGAGGCCGGGGTTGCCGATCGGCGTCGGCGGCAGCCCGCGGCGCAGGCGCGTGTTGTACGGCTCGTCGGCCTGCAGCTCGGAGACCCGGATCGGGCGCGCCCAATTGTGCGTGTAGTAGCGGATCGTCGCGTCGATCCCGAGCGGCGAGTCGGCCTTCAGCCGGTTGTAGATCACGGCCGAGACGAGCGGACGCTCGCGGTCGAGCTGTGCCTCGCGCTCGATCATCGACGCGATGATCAGGACGTCGTAGCGCGTCAGGTTCTTGCTGCGCGCGTAGCTCATGTCGACCTGCTTGAAGTTCTGCCGGAAGGCGGCGAGCTGCTTGGCCACGAGGTCCTTCACCGGGCTCTTGCGCACGAGCGTGTAGGTCGCCGGGAACAGGAAGCCCTCGGCGGTGGTCGTCCCCTTGGGCGCGCCGAGCCGGCGGATCGCCCTGAGCACCTTCGGGCTGCGTGCGGCCTTGGCGTAGGAGCCCTTGACCTTCCCGCTGCGGTCGACGACGGGCGCCTCCTCCTGGATCGACGGGCCCTCCGGGAGCGTCACGTCGACCGTCGGGATCACCTTCACCTTCGGCCCCTTCTGCAGCGCCGCGATCGCGGCGCCGTAGCTCATGCCCTTCGCGAGCTTGTAGTCGCCCGGGCGCAGACCGCCGCGGCGGCCGGTGACCGTCGCGTTGATCTGGAAGAACAAGCCGCTGTCGACGACGCCCTTGGCGGCGAGCAGCGAGCCGATCGCTGAGACGTTCGCCCCGGCGGGAACCGTCACACGGACGCGGCCCTCCCCCGCGCCGTGGCCCGGCTGGAAGGTCTTGACCCCGAGCAGGATCACCACGATCAGCAGGATGAAGGCGGCGACCGCGATCAGCCGCCGGCCCCAGCGGCGTTCGCCGGTCGCGCGCGGGCGGCGCTCGCGCGGCGGCGGCGCGCGCCGAACGGGCCGGCGCGGTGGGGGCGGACGACGCACGGAGGCGCGCCGCGGCGTGAGCGGACGATCGGCCACGGCAGTCAGAGTACGAGCGTCGTCCGACGGCTGCGGTGCGGGGGCCTCATCCGGCGGCTCAGGCACGGGTTCGAGCTCGGTGCGTGCGGGCATGGGCTCGCCCGCCCGCGCCGCACGCCGCGCCGCCCGTTCGTCGGCGGCCCGGCGGCGATCTTCCGCGGTGCGTTCCGTAGGCCCGTCGGGGTTCCGGCGGACCGGGCTCAGTTGGTGTGCCGCTCCTCGGCCTCGAGGAGCAGGTGCACCGGGAGACCGTCCTCGCCGGGCACCGCACGCAGCGTGCCGACGACTGGGACCATCAGGCCCTGGCCATGCATGTAGGTGCTCTGCACGGCCACGCTTTCTATCTCACCCGCGGCGAGCTGGCGCAGCTGGTCCTGTTGTGCCTGGTAATCGCGACGATCGTGGGGCGACGGCCAGGCCGCCTTCGCGAAGTCCTGCTCCTTGTAGCCCACGAGGCGGGCGAAGGCGACGTTGAGCTCGCGGAAGCGCCCGTCGAGGCCGAGCACGGCCATCGGCTGGGACACGTCGTCGAAGCCGTGGCGCGGCTCGCGCTTGACGCGCTCGGGCCGGTGCGGCGTCGGCAGGCCCGGCGAGCTCGGCCGCCGCGTCTGGTTGCGCGAGTTGGCCATGCCCAGCAGCTGCTGGAACACCTGCGTGACGTTGTCGCCCTTCCCCTCGCCGGCCGTCTGGGCGGCCCGCTTGGCCTGCTCGGCCTCGCGGCGGGCGATGACCGCGGCCTGGCCGGCCGAGGTCAGGCCCTGCTTGAGCTCCTCGATGCTCTTGAGCGCGAAGGTGACCTCAGCCCCCATCGCCTCGATGCGCTGCTCGCCGTACTTGACGGTCGCGCCGTTGCGCTTCGCGTCGGCGGCGATCGCCGCCGTGCTCTCGCGCACGCCGGCCATCTCCTCGCGCAGCTGCTCGAGCCCCGCGCCGGCGGCTTCGGCGATCGCGCGGACCTCACCGAGCTCGGCGCGCAGTGCCACTGCGCCGGCCTCGGCAGCGTCGGCAGCCTCGGTGACCCGCTGGTCGAGCCCCTCCAGGCGCTCGCGACCCGCCCCGAGCTCCGCGCGCAGGCCCTGAGCGCGTGCGTCGAGATCGGTGAGCCGCTGGGTGAGCTTGGCGCCGGCGGCGGCGGCGTCCTGCGCGCTGCGCAGCGCCTCCGCGGCGTTCGCGCCGGCCGCTCCGGCCGCCTCGGCGGCCTGGCGCGCACCGTCGACGGCGTCGCCGAGTCCGGCCTCGAGCTCGCGGCGGGCGGCCGCGGCGTCCTCGCGGGCCGCGTTGGCGTCCTCGCGGGCCGCGTTGGCGGCCTCGCCGGCCGCCGCGGCCTGCTCGCGGGCGCCGAGCGCCTCCTCCTCGGCACGGCCGAGCTGGCCGCGCGCGACCTCGACCTCGCCGCCGAGGCGAGCGATCGCGGTGCGCAGCTCGTCGAGCTCCTCGCGGCCACCGCCCACCGCCTCGTGGGCGGAGCCGGCGACCGTCGCGACCTCCTCGAGCCGGTCGCGCAGCGCGCGCAGGTCGGCCAGCACCGAGCCGGCGCCGCGATCGACCTCCTCGACTCGCTGGGCGAGCTCGTCGACGGCCTTGCGCGCGACCTGAGCGGTCCCGGCGTGCTCGTCGAGCCCCGCCCGCAGCGCCTCCAGGCCCTCGGACACGGCTGTGCCGGCCTGCTCGAGCGCGGCGGTCCGCTCGTCGGCGGCGTCCTGCGCGGCGGCAAGCGCGCTGGCGCGCTCGTGCGCGTCGCGGACGTCGCCGTGCAGCGCGCCCGTGCGCTCCTCGAGCGCGCTCCAGAGCTCGTCGACGCGGCCGCCGAGCGCCTTGGCGCTGCCGGCGGCGTCCTCGACCCGGGCGGCCTGCTCCTCGAGCGCCGCGAGCCGGCGCTCGCCGGCCTCGCTGCGCTCGCCGGCGCCCGCCACGGCAGCGTGGGCCTCGTCGAGGCGGCGGGCGAGCGCCTCGCCGGCGTCGGCGAGCTCCTCGAGCCGGCGGCGGGCGTCGGCGCCGCGCTCGTCGACCTCCTCGAGGCGGCGGGCGATCTCCTCGCCCAGGCCGCTGAGCTCCTCGAGCCGCACGCCCGAATGGTGCGCCTGGCCCGAGAGCTCCTCGACCTGCTTGCGCAGGTACTGCTCGGCGGCCTGCAGCTTGTCGATCTCGTGGCGCTCGACCGCGAGCTCGGCCGGGAGCCGCGTCGAGCTCTCCTGCTGCTCGGCGAGCGTCGCGCGCACCTCGGCGAGCTGCGAGGACGCCTGCTCGGCGGCGATGCGGAACTCGTCGCGCTCGCGGCGGGCCTCGTCGATCGCGCCGCGGAGGTCGTCCTGGGCGCGGCGCAGCCCGTCGAGGCGCTCGGCCGCGGCGGCATGGTCGGACTGCAGCGCATCGACGCGCTCGTGGACCCCTGCCTGACCGGCGTCGACGGCGTCGAGGCGTTCGCCGAGCTCCTGCTGGGCGGCGAGCAACGACTCCAGCCGTCCGGCGATCTCGGCCTGCTCAGCGTGCAGCGAGTCGAAGCGCTCGGCGGCGGCGGCGTACTCGGCGCGCAGCACCTCCGCGGCCTGTCCGGCCGCGTCGGCGCGGGCGACCGCGGCCTCGAGCGCCTCGCGGGTGGCGTCGCCGTCGCGGCGCAGCGCCTCCACGTGCTCGCGCGCGGCGTCGAGCTCGGTCTGGGCGGCGTCGGCGCGCTCTGCGGCGTCGCCGCGCTCCGCGCCGAGCGACTCCAGCCGCGAGCGGGCGGCCGCGTGCTCGCGGCGCAGCTCCTCGAGCGCGGCCTGCTGCTCGTCGCGCAGGGTCGCGAGCCGCTCGTCCACCTTCGCCTGCGCCTGCTCGAGTGCGTCGAGCCCGGCCAGCCGCGCGCGCAGCTCGGCCGTCTCGCCACGGGCCTGCTCGGCCTCGGCGCGCAGGATCTCCAGGCGAGCACGGTCGGCCTCGGCCTCGCCGGCCAGCTCGGTGAGCCGGCGGCGGTCGTCGCCGGCGAGACCCTGGGCCTCGTGACGGTCGACGGTCAGGGCGGTGATCTCCTCGCGCAGCGCGTCGGCGTCGCGCTGCACGTGCTCGACGCGCTCGAGGGCGGCGGCCAGCTCGGCGCGGGCGGCGTGCGCCTGGCCCTCGCGCTCGCGCTCGAGCCGCTCGACGGTCGCGGCGAGCTCGGCGGCGACGGCGGAGGCAGCCGCGGCCTGCTGCTCGCGGACCTGCCCGATCTCCGCCTTCAGCTCCGCGGCCCAGGCGTCGGAGCCCTCGCCGTGGCTGCGCTGCGTCTCGGCGAGGCGCGCCTCGATCTGCCGGGTCGCCTCCTCGGCGCGGCGGGTTGCCTCGCCGACAGCCTGCTCCGCCCGCTCCTGGGCCGCGCGCACGGCCTCGGCAAGCTGGGCGTCGGCGGTCTCCGCGGCCGCGTTGGCGTCGCTGCGGGCGTGCTCGATCGCGTCGAGTCGGGCGGCGAGCTCGGCGCGGGCGGCCTCGGCGGCGGCCAGCGCGCGCCCGAGGTCATGCCCGGACTGCTCCCCGTCGAGCTTCGCGCGTTCGAGCCGCTCGATCCGCGCCAGCGTGTCGACATCAGCTGCGGTCGCCTCCGGCTTGATGGTCTCGAGCCGCTGCTGGAGCTCTGCGCGCAGCGCCTGGGCGTCGCGCTCGGCGTGGGCGGCACGCTGCTCGGCGTCGCGGCGAGCCTCGTCGAGCTGGGCGGGCAGGCTCGAGGCCATCCGCTCCAGGTCGTCGATGCGCTCGAGCGCGGAGAGCAGCCGTGCGACGACCGCGGCGGCGTCGTCGAGGTCGTTGACGTTCTCGCCCTGGATGCCGGGGTCGAGGTTGGTGATGCGCTCCTCGGTCTCCGCATCGGCGGCGGCCCTGGCGGCGTCGCGGGCGGCGAGCTCGGCCTCGATCCACGGAGTCGGCGCCAGCGGGCGGAAGACGACCAGCGTGCCGGCCGTGCGCCAGCCCTCCCACGTAGCGGGCTCGTCCTCGATCGCCTGGCGCAGCGCGCGCACCACGACCGGGTGCTGCTGGCGCATGCGCATCAGCATCAGGTTCATGGGCAGCTCGAAGCCAAGATCCTCGAGGAACAGCGAGAAGTCGAAGCCCTCGTCGAGCTTGACCGGGACGAACACGGCCTCCATCGGGAAGCTGTGGCCCTCGGCGTGCGAGGCGCTGACCGTGATGCGGCCGGCGGCCTGCGGCGGCTCGGCGTCCTCGAGGAACGCGCGCCACGCATCGGCCTGCGGCGAGTAGGGGCCGAGGGTCAGCGTCTCGAAGAATGACTGTCCGAGCACGTCGTGCACCGGACGGCCGAACAGGAGCTCGGCCGGCTCGGACCACTTGGAGACCGACCCCTGCCCGTCGGTGAGCACGAAGTAGCCGCCGACGATCTGCCGGAGGACGTCGTCGAGCGGATCGTGCAGAGCGGCCGCATCGGCAGCCGCGTTGAGCACGTCAGACGCGTCGGAGGGCGGCGCTCCCGGCACGCCGGGCACCGAGGACGCAGAGAGGTTCATCGGGTTCTCCAAGGGGGTGGGTCACTCCTTCTCCCCCTCTATCGGCAGATGTCCGGCGGTCGTCAACCACTCGTCGAGAAGGACGGCTGCGGCTCGGGAGTCCAGCGAGGCGGATCCGCCCGCCTGGCGGGCGAGCGAGGTCGTGAACCGCTCGTCGTAGAGCTCGACGGGAACGGGCACGATCGCCTGCAGGCGATCGGCGAAGGCGCGGGCGGCGCGCGTCTGGGCCGAGTCGCCCCCGCGCAGCGAGACCGGCAGCCCGACGATCACCCGCTCGGCACCGGTCCCGGCCACCACCGCCCTGACCCGCTGCAGCCCCTTGCGCGTGTCCGGCCGCAGTACGGGCTCGAGCGGCGTCGCCAGCGTGCCGCTGGGATCGGACACCGCGACGCCGCAGCGAGCGGATCCGTGGTCGAGGGCGAGGACGCGCACCCCCACAACCTAAAGGGGCCAGGCCCGTTCAGGTTCCATTCAGGTTCCGTTTACCTAAAGGGGCCAGGCCCGTTTAGGTTGGTTTAGGTTGTGCGGGTGCAACCGACCGCCTCGATCGCCGCCCGGGACCTCGCGTGGGGGCAGCTCGACCGATGATCCGCCGCCCGATCGTGCCGCCGTACATGCTCGAGGCGCTCGCCCGCAACGGCGATGCTTCGCAGCGCGAACGGGCGCAGCGCGCCCTGGCCACCGACTCGGCTCATCGCGAGCGGCGCGCCGCCGGCGCGCCGCGAGAGGCCGCCGGCGCCGCGACGGACTCCCCGCAGCGAACGATCTCGGACGCCGCCGGCGCCACCGCGCTCACCGGCCTGAGAACCCTCCGCGCGGAGGGCGACCCACCGTCGGGCGACGCCGCCGCCGACGAGGCCTACGACGGCCTGGGCGCGACCTGGACGTTCTGGAGCGAGGTGTTCGGCCGCCGCTCGATCGACGACCGTGGCATGCCGCTGCGCGGCGTCGTGCACTACGACCGCGACTACGACAACGCCTTCTGGGACGGAACCCGGATGATCTTCGGCGACGGCGACGGCCAGCTGTTCACCCGCTTCACCCGCTCGCTGGACGTGATCGGGCACGAGCTCGCACACGGGGTCACCGAGGACGAGGCGGGGCTCGCCTACGAGGGCGAGTCGGGCGCCCTCAACGAGTCGGTGTCCGACGTCTTCGGCTCGCTCGTCAAGCAGTACCACCTCGACCAGACCGCCGAGCACGCCGACTGGCTGATCGGCGCCGACATCCGCGGACCGCAGTTCCACGGGAGCGCCCTGCGCTCGATGACCGCCCCGGGCACCGCCTACGACGACCCGGTGCTCGGCAAGGACCCGCAGCCGGCCGACTACGCCGGCTTCGTGAAGACCAGCGAGGACAGCGGCGGCGTGCACATCAACTCGGGCATCCCCAACCGAGCCTTCGCCACGCTCGCCATCGGCCTCGGCGGCCCGAGCTGGGCGACCGCCGGCACGGTCTGGTACGAGGCGCTTCGGGATGCACGCCTGCAGGCGAGCGCCGGCTTCGCCGACTTCGGGCGCATCACCCAGGCGGTGGCCACCAACCGCTTCGACGACGCGGTGGCGCAGGCGGTCACGGCCGCCTGGGCCACCGTCGGCGTCACGTGGCCGTGAGGATCGAGCTGCGAATCTCCGGCGGCGTGGCCGGCGTCCGGCGCACCCACATCGTCGACACCGCCCGCCTCGGCGAGCCGGATGCGAGCGAGCTGGAGGCGCTCGCCGCGACGGTCGAGCTCCCATCGCGCGCGCCCGCGCCGCGCGGGCCCGACCGCCGCCAGTACGACCTCGTCCTGGAGTCCGAGCAGGGCCGCCGCGCCGGCACCCTGCGCGAGGGCGCGATGGACGACGCCGCGCGCGCACTCGTCGCACGGGTGCGCGAGTTGGGCCGTCCGGGGTAGACGGCCCGCCGTGGACGTTCCCCGGCTCTCCGCGGCCGAGCGCGCCGTGCTGCTCGGCCCCGACCTCGTCGCGCGCACCGCCGCCAGCCAGGTGCGCGCGCCCGACCAGCGCTGGCTGCTGCGCCAGCCGCGCGCGATCCGGCGCTCCTTCGTCGAGCTCGTGGTGGACGCGGGAGGCGATCCGCACGCGGCCGAGCGCTGGATGCTCGGCCAGTCCGAGACGGTGCGCTCCTCCTACGTCGCCGAGGTGCTCGACGCGGGGCGCTGAGCGGCCCCGATCGTCGCCCACCCGACGACGACCTCGCCCGCCAGCAAGCATGCCGTCTGGCCCGGCGCCGCGCCGTCGACCGGCTCGTCGAGCTCGAGCTCGAGCCGGGGGTGGAATCCGGCCGCAAGCCCGTCGCCCATGACCCGGCAACCGACCGGGCGCGAGCGGTAGCGCAGCTTGACGCGGTCGACCGCGGCGGCGTCGCGGTGCAGCCGCGCGCCGCGCACCGCGACCGTGCGCGTGGCCAGCGCCGCCCGTGGTCCGACGACGACGCGGTTCGCCGAGCGCTCCGTCCGGAGCACGTAGAGCGGCTCGGCGGCGCCGACGCCGATGCCCTTGCGCTGGCCGATCGTGAAGTGATGCGCGCCGCGATGGGCGCCGAGCACACGACCGGCGGCGTCGACGATGTCGCCCGGCACGTCGCCGAGCGCGCCGTGGCGGGCCAGGAACGCGGCCTTCCCGGTCCCGGCGAGGAAGCAGAGATCCTGCGAGTCGGCGCGGCTCGCCACCGGCATCCCCGCCTCGGCGGCCAGCTCGCGGACCCGCGGCTTGGTCAGCTCGCCGAGCGGGAAGCGCAACCGCGCGAGCGTCGCCGGCGCGACCGCGGCGAGCATGTAGGTCTGGTCCTTCGCGGGATCGGCGGCCGCGCGCAGCAGCCCGTCGGCGCTGCGCCGCGCGTAGTGGCCGGTGGCCAGGTCGGCGGCGCCGAGCGCATCGGCGTAGGCGAGCATCGCGTCGAGGCGCACGTGCCCGTTGCAGTTCACGCACGGGTTCGGCGTCTCCCCCGCGGCGTGGCCGCCGAGGAAGGGATCGACGACCC
>JAXDHR010000172.1:0-6486 GCA_034664425.1 Solirubrobacteraceae bacterium | reverse complement strand
TTGACGCTACTGGTCGCATGGTTGTTTCGCAATTTCCAACGGTGCAATGGCGCCGTTCCTTGCGCATTTCGACGGATCGGCGCGCATCGTGTCGCGCTTCGACCTCGACTGGAGGTCGAGGGTAGGTCGTCCGGCAGGGGCTCTCCTGCGCCCCTGCGCTAGCTTCCCCGCGGTCTGCGATCGACGAAACCCGGGAGACCGACCATGGCAGAGGACAGCGGGCAGGGCGGCATCAAGGATCGCCTCGCCCGGCAGGGCGAGGACGCGCTGGGCCGGCTCGCCCAGGACCTGCTCGAGAACCCACTCGTCACGAGCGCGATCTCGCGTGCCTTCGAGGCCCGCGAGCGCGCGGTGCAGGCGCAGGAGACCGCGATGAGCGCGCTCAACATCCCATCGGCGGCGGACATCGAGCGCCTGACCCGGCGGCTGCGGTCCGTCTCGCAGCGGATGGAGGGCATCGAGGAGGCGATCGACCGCGTCGATGAACGCCTCGAGGCGATCGGTCGCGCGCCGGCGACCGCGATCGACGAGCGGCTCGGCGCCATCGAGGCCCAGCTCGGCCGGCTCGGCATCGAGCTGGCCCACCTGACGGCCTCGCTGGATGCGGGCCCGGTGCCGGTGCCGCGCGAGCAGGAGCGGCTGGCCGTGGAGGCTCGGGCCGACGCGGCGGCCAAGCCGAAGCCCAAGCGCACCCCCCGGGCGAAGAAGAGCTGACGCGGCGCCACGGCCGGCGCGCTCGACGTCGGGCGGCTACGCCGCGGGGACGCCGAGCGCACTCGCGGCCGCCCGGCCGAGTGCGGCCTCGGCATGCTCGAGCGCCGCGGGCTCGATGCGCTCGCGCTCGCCGTCGGCGAGCACGTCGCTGACGGCGAGCACGCATGCCGCCGCCGCGCCGCTGCGCTCGGCGATGCGCAGGATCGTCGCCGCCTCCATCTCGACCGCGATCGCGCCGGCCGCGGTCCAGCGGGTGGCCCGGCCCGGGTCGGGGTCGTAGAAGAGGTCGGCGGAGACGACGAGCCCGGCGTGCGCGTCGGGCGCCGCGGCGCAGAGCTCGGCGTGGAGCGTGGCGTCGGGCGCGACGGGCCCCGCCGCGCCGAGCGCGCGGCTCGCCCCGTCCTCGGCGAGCGCCGCGTCGGCGAGCACGAGGTCGCCGAGCTGCGGCCCGGCGACGAGAGCGCCGCACGTGCCCACGCGGACGAGGCGGCGGGCGCCCAGCCGCAGCAGCTCCTCGCAGACGATCGCGGCGCTGGGACCACCCATCCCGGTGCTCTGCACGGTGAGCAGCTCGCCGTCCGCGGCGACTCCCGTGTACCCCCACAGCCCACGGTGGTGGTTGAACATCCGCGGGGCGTCGAGCAGCAGCTGCGCGATGCGCATCGCGCGGCCCGGATCGCCGGGGAGGAGCACCCGCTCGGCGACCTCGGCGTGCGGGCGCAGATGCAGCGTTTCACCGGTCACGGCGAAGGACATTAGAGTGGCGCCATGGCGAAGAAGGACAAGAAGGCCAAGAAGGACAGCAGCGACGTCGCAGGCGATGCCGTCGACGCCGTCCGCGCAGCCGTGGAGCGTGCGCTGGCTTCGGCCGGCGGCGCCGCGGGAGCGCGTGAGCGGACCAGCGCTCTGATCGACGACTTCGCGACCTTCGCGGGCCGCTTCCGGCAGTCGCTCGACGACCTCAACGTGCTCGACGAGGTGCGCGGACTGCGCGCCGAGGTCGAGGCGCTGGGCGCGCGCATCGCGGCGCTGGAGGTGACGGCGAAGCCGGCCCCGTCGCGCTCGACGTCGAGCACCCGGCGCAGCTCGACGGCCAAGCGGTCCACCGGGACGACGCGCTCGTCGGGGACGACGCGCTCGTCCGGCACGACGCGCGCGAGTGCCACCGGCAGCTCGAGCACCCGCAAGCCGGCCGCGAGCCGGTCGCGCTCGCCGTCGACGCGCTCGAGCAGCACGGGGCCTCGCTCCGGCGGATCGAGCTCCTGACACGATGACCGCCTCCTTCGAGTCGCCGGAGGAGTTCCGCGAGGTGATGGACCGGGTCTTCGCGATGATGGACGAGGACCCGGAGATGGGCCGGCGGCTGCAGGCCGCCGACGTTCCGCAGCGCTACGAGTTCACCGACGTCGCGATGGTGGTCAACATCCGCGGCGCCCGCGGCGCGGAGACGGGCCACCTGCACTGGGAGTGGAGCGACGACGTCGGCTGGGAGGCGCGCGTATCCATGAGCATGAGCTCGGGAATCGCGAACCGCTACTTCCAGGGCGAGGAGAACGTCGCGGTGGCGATCGCGCGGCGCCGGATCACGACCGGCGGCGACGTCCACGCGGCCCTCAGCGTGCTCCCGCTCACCGAGCCCCTGCACGAGCGGTACCGCGCGCTGGTCGCCCGCGACTACCCGCATCTCGCGGTCTGAGCGCAGTTGCCGTCGGCGCGTGGCCGCGTTGGGATTGACAGCGCTGGCGCCGAGCGCTAGACCTCCGTTCACCTGAACACGGCAATAGGCCGGGAAGTGGCCGCCCGGAGGGGCGGGCGCAAGGCGTCGCGCATACGAACGCCGCTGGCCGAGGCAGCGGGCCGCATTGCCCGCGTAGCGGCGGGACCGCACGAACGGTCTCGCCGCTTTTCTTTTCGTCATCCTGACGGTGTGTCCGAAACGCCGACCACCGCGGAAGTCGCCCGCCGCGTCGACGTGACGCCGGCCACGTTGCGCCGCTGGGTCCGGGACGGCGTCGTGCCCGTCGAACGCGGGGCGTGGACGCCGGCCTCGATCGCGCATGCCCGGCTCGTCGCGCGGCTGCGCGCGCGCGGGCACTCGCTCGAGGAGCTGCGCGAGGCCTCGCAGGCGGGTCGGCTCGCGTACGGCTACGTCGAGGACCTGTTCCCGGAGCCGGAGCGGACGCACTCGCTGCGGCAGGCCGCCCGCGCGTGCGGGATGCCGCCCAAGCTGATCGAGCGGATCTGGCGCGCGGCCGGACTGTCGGGCGACTCGCTCGAGCGGATCACCGACGACGACCTCGACCTGCTGCGCCACATGGCCGCCGTGATCGACGCCGGCTTCCCGCTGGTCGCCTTCCTCCAGCTCGTCACGGTCTACGGCCAGGCCCTGGCGACGATCGCCGACGCCGAGGTGCGACTCTTCCACCTCTTCGTCCACGAGCCGATGATGCGCGACGGCCGCGCGGAGCTCGAGATCGCCGAGGCGATGGGCGGGCTCGCCGGCAACCTGCTCCCGCTGGCCGGGCCGGTGATGGAGCGTTTGCACCAGCGCGCGCTCGGCCACTTCATCGGCCAGGACGTCGTCGGCCATCTGGAGGCCGAGGGCGACGGCGCCGAGCTCGGCCGCGTGCGGGTGACGATCGCCTTCGCCGACCTCGCGGGCTACACCCGGCTGACCGAGGAGGCCGGGGAGGAGGAGGCGCTCGACGTCGTCGAGCGCTTCGTCGAGGCCGTCCAGCTCACGCTCCCGAGCGACGCGCGGATCATCAAGACGATCGGCGACGGGGTGATGGTGATCTGCGCCGACGCGTCGTCGCTCGTCGACTGGGCGGTGGGGTTCCAGACCTTCTACGCCCCCGAGCGGCCGCTGCCGCGCATCGGGCTGCACTGCGGCCCCGCCCTCTACCGCGACGGCGACTACTACGGGCGCTCGGTCAACCTCGCCGCGCGCGTCGGCGCGCGCGCCGCCGGCGGCGAGGTGCTGTGCACGGAGACGGTGGTCAGCGCCGCCGGGCCGCACCTCGAGTTCGAGCACATCGGCGAGGTCAAGCTCAAGGGCTTCGACGTCTCCACGGACCTGTACCTCGCGCGCTCGGCCGGGGAGGCGCCGTGAACGCGGGCGCGATCGAGGCCGCCGTGCGCGCGGAGGGCCTGCTCGTCCGCGGGCGCGCGACGCTCGTGCTGGTCTCGGGCGGCCGCGACTCGGTCTGCCTGCTCGATCTGGCGGTGCGGATCGCCGGCGCGGAGGCGGTCGCCGCGCTGCACGTCGACTACGGCCTGCGGCCGGAGTCCGGCGCCGACGCGGCGCACTGCGCGGCGCTCTGCGAGCGCCTCGGCGTGCCGCTCGCGCTGCGGCGCGCCGGGCCGCCGGAGGGCAACCGCCAGGCATGGGCGCGCGCGCTGCGCTACGCCGCCGCGCACGAGCTCGCGCGCCCGCGCGAGGCTGTGATCGCTGCGGGCCACACCGCCTCCGACCAGGTCGAGACGGTGCTCTACCGGCTCGCCGCGTCACCCGGCCGCCGCGCGCTGCTGGGCATGCCGGCGCGCGACGGACGGCTCGTGCGGCCGCTGCTGGCGCTCACGCGCGAGGACACCGCCGCGTACTGCGCCGAGCGTGGGCTCGCCTGGCGCGAGGACATGTCCAACGCGTCGCCGGCCTACGCGCGCAGCCGCGTGCGTCACGGGCTGGTCGCGGCGCTGCGCGACGTCCACCCGGCCGCGGAGGCCAACGTGCTGCGCACGCTCGCCGCACTGCGCGACGAGGCGGTCGTGCTCGACGCGGCGGTCGCGGGCACGCTGGCGGAGCTCGGCGACGCGCCTGAGCAGACCGCGCTCGCGGCGCTGCCGCCGGCGCTCGCCCGGCTGGCGCTGCAGGCGCTCGCGGACGCGGCGAGCCCCGTCGCTCCCGCGGTCGGGCCGCGCCTGGAGGCGCTGCTGGCGCTCGGCGGCGGTCGCGGGAGCGCTGCCCTCGACCTCGGGGGCGGCCTGCGCGCGGTCGCCGAGTACGGCCGCCTGCGCTTCGAGACCGCGGCGGGGCCGATGCCGCCCGCGGCCGCGGCCCCGCTGACGGTCCCCGGCCGGGCCGGCTGGGCGGGCGGCGAGCTCACCTGCGAGCGAGGCCGCGACCTGCCGCCGGGCGACGGGACGCTCGACGCCGCCGCGCTGGCCGCCGGCGCCCTCGAGGTGCGCCCCTGGCGCCCCGGCGACCGCATGCGGCCGCTCGGCCTCGGCGGCTCGCGCTCGCTCCAGGACCTCTTCGGCGACCGCAAGGTGCCGCGCGCGCGCCGCGCTCGCTGGCCCGTCGTCACCTGCGGCGGCGAGATCGCCTGGGTTCCCGGCGTCGCCACCGGCGAGCGCTACGCGATCGGTCCTGCGACCCGTGATCGCGTCCGCCTGTCGTGGCGCGAGAACGCGTAGGCTCCGCGGCCCATGTCGCCCGACGAGTCCATCGGCGAGATCCTCGTCCAGCCCGATGAGCTCCAGCACCGCATCCGCGAGCTCGGCGCGGAGATCTCGCGCGACTACGCGGGCCGCGACCTGCTCCTGATCGGCGTCCTCAAGGGCGCCGTGTTCTTCCTCGCCGACCTGATGCGCGAGATCGACGTCCCGTGCGAGGTCGACTTCATGGCCGTGTCCTCCTACGGCTCCTCCACCGACTCGTCGGGCGTCGTGCGGATCCTCAAGGATCTGGACGCCCCGCTCGAGGGTCGCGACGTGCTGATCGTCGAGGACATCGTGGACTCCGGCCTGACGTTGCAGTACCTGATGCGCACCCTCCAGACCCGCGGCCCGGCGTCGCTGGCCGTCTGCGCGCTGCTGACCAAGCCCGAGCGCCGCAAGGCCGAGGTGCCGGCCCGCTACGTCGGCTTCGAGATCCCCGACAAGTTCGCGATCGGGTACGGCCTCGACTACGCGGAGCGCTACCGGAACCTGCCCTACGTCGCGACCCTGTCGCTCGACGACGCCGGCTACGACGGCCCCAGCGCCTAAAGCGACGTCCCGCGGCGGCCGTTAGGGAACGCATACGTAGCGCGCCCACACTGGCTGCGCGCCCAGCGACCACTGGTAGCCTTGATGCCCCTGACCAGCAGTACCAGCCCCGCGCGCGGCATGCGCGCCGCCTCATGAGCCGATTCTTCAAGAGCGCCGCCTTCCCGATCCTGATCGTGATCGTGCTGGCGTTCTTCGCTTCCAAGCTGATCGCCCGTTCCGACCAGGCGCCGGCGACCTCGTTCGGGACGTTCCTCGAGCAGGTCCAGCACAAGCAGGTCCAGGACGTGGTCATCTCCACGAAGGACGACTCGGTCCGCGTGACGCTGCGCGGCAGCGGCAAGAGCTATGAGGTCGGCTACCCGACCGCGTACGGCGCCGTGCTGGTCAACCAGCTGCGCTCCGCCCAGCAGCAGCACCTGATCAACAACTTCGACGTCAAGCCGGCACGCTCGAGCGTGATCCTCTCGCTGCTGACCTACGTGCTGCCGTTCCTGATCTTCATCGGGTTCTGGATCTTCCTCATGAACCAGGTCCAGGGCGGCGGCTCGAAGGTCATGTCCTTCGGCAAGTCGCGCGCCAAGCGCATGTCGGTCGACTCGCCCAAGATCACCTTCCGCGACGTGGCGGGCGTCGACGAGGCGGTCGAGGAGCTTCACGAGATCAAGGAGTTCCTCGAGAATCCGAAGAAGTTCCAGGCGCTCGGCGCCCGCATTCCCAAGGGCGTCCTGCTCTACGGCCCTCCGGGCACCGGCAAGACGCTGCTGGCCCGCGCCGTCGCGG
>JAXDHR010000171.1:0-5325 GCA_034664425.1 Solirubrobacteraceae bacterium | reverse complement strand
CTGCCGCTTCCCGCCGAGACGCTGCTCGACCGTGCCCGCACGAACTGGTTCCCTGACTTCCTCTCGCACGGCCAGATGAGGCCGCACTTCCAGCCGATCGTCGACCTGCGCTCCGGCCAGGTCTACGGCCGCGAGGCGCTGATGCGCGGCAAGCTCGGCGCCATCGAGGTCCGCGGGGGCGAGCTGCTCGCCGCCGCCGAGGCGCACGATGCACTCTTCTCGTTCGACTACCGCGCCCGCACCGCCGCGCTCGAGGTCGGGCTGCCGCTGATGCCGGAGGGCGAGATCCTGTTCGTCAACCTCGACCCGCGCGCGGTCCTCGACGTCGAGTCCTCGCTGCGCACGACCTGGCCGGTCGTCGGCCGCCTCGGCGCGGATCCGTCGCTGATCTGCCTCGAGCTCGTCAAGCCCGAGCGCTGTCCGGACCGGGACCTGCTGCGCCAGATGGTCGAGGCCCACCGCAAGCGCGGCGCCCTGCTCGCGCTCGACGACCTCTCGGGCGGCGCCGAGTCGCTCGCCTGCCTCGAGGTTCTGCGCCCCGATGTCGGCAAGATCGACCAGGGCCTGACCGCCGGCATCCAGCACTCCGACGCGCGCCGGCGCCTGGTCATGGCGCTGGTGGAATGCGCCCACGAGCTGGGTTGCAAGGTGGTGGCCGAGGGGATCGAGCGCGTCGACGAGTACGAGACGATGCTCGAGCTCGGCGTCGATCTCGGCCAGGGCTACTACTTCGGCCACCCCGCCGAGCGCCCGATGGCCGTCGACGGCCGTCTCTTCAAGCGCCGCAGCGAGCTCGTCTGACGGCGTTGCGCCGCTGAGGCGCGTCGCCGGCCCCGGTCCGCGCCCTCCGGGCAGCGGGTGCAGCGCTAGCGTCGCCGCATGCTGACGTTCGATCGCACGCGCCTGGACGCGCTGCTCGCCGCCGAGCTCGACGCATTCGCGGCGGCCCACCCACGTTCCCGCGCGCTGCACGAGCGTGCCGGCGCCAGTCTGCTCGGCGGCGTGCCGATGCCGTGGATGATGCGCTGGGCCGGCGGCTTCCCCGTCGTCGCCGCACACGCCGAGGGCGCGCGCATCACCGACGTCGACGGTCACGAGTACGCCGACCTGTGCCTCGGCGACACCGGCGCGATGACCGGGCACGCGCCGGAACCCGTGTGGCGCGCGGCCGGTGAGCGGCTCAAGCGCGGCACCACGATGATGCTGCCGACCGAGGACGCTGCGGTCGTCGGCGAGCAGCTGTCCGCCCGCTTCGGGCTGCCGCGCTGGCTGTTCACGCTCAGCGCCACCGATTCGAACCGCACGGCGATCCGGATCGCGCGCGAGGTCACGGGTCGCTCGAAGGTCCTGGTCTACTCGTACTGCTACCACGGCTCCGTCGACGAGGCGCTCGCCGTCAACGAGGGCGGGCGGACCGTGGCGCGCGCAGGCAACGCCGGCGCGCCGGTGGACGTCGCCGAGACCACCCGGGCCGTCGAGTTCAACGACGTCGACGGGCTCGAGGCGGCGCTCGCGCACGGCGACGTCGCGGTCGTCCTCGCCGAGCCCGCGATGACCAACATCGGCATCGTCCCGCCCGCGCCGGGCTACCACGAGGCGCTGCGCGCGCTGACGCGCGATGCCGGGACGCTGCTGCTCATCGACGAGACGCACACGCTCTCCGCGGGTCCCGGCGGCTGCACGCTCGCGTGGGGCCTCGAGCCCGACCTCGTGACCGTCGGCAAGGCGATCGCGGGCGGCGTGCCGGCGGCGGCCCTGGGGCTCTCCGGCGAGGTCGTCGAGCGGATGTGGGCAAGCAGGGACGCCGACTGGGAGGACGTCGGCGGGGTCGGGGGCACGCTCGCGGGCAACGCGCTCTCGCTCGCGGCCGCGCGGGCGGCGCTCGAGACGGTCCTGACCGAGGAGGGGTTCGCGCACGCGATCGCCGTCGCGACGCGTCTGCGCGAGGGCATCGACGACGTGATCGCCACGCGCGGGCTGCCATGGCACGCGGTCCAGCTGGGCTGCCGGGCCGAGTACCGCTTCGCGCCCGAGCCGGCGCGCGACGGGACCCAGGCGGCGGCGCAGGGCGACGAGACGCTCGAGCGCTTCCTGCACCTGTACGCGCTCAACCGCGGTGTGCTGATCACCCCCTTCCACAATATGGCGCTGTGCTCGCCCGTGACCCCGGACTCGGCGGCCGACCGTCACACGGAGGTCTTCGCGGGCGCGGTGGACGCGCTGCTCTCAGCGTGACGGCGCGTGATCCGAGTTGACGTTGACATGCAACGTCAACTCGGAACGCAGCCGTCGCAGAGCCGGCGACGGCGCGCGCGAGTGAGCGGCACTACCCTGCGCCCGTGGCCCCCGACCGCGACCTGTTCGCCAACTTCGAGCGCATGCGCCGCGAGATGGACGAGCTGTTCGGAGACGTCCTCTCGCCCAGCCGCCGCGGCGGCTTCTCGCCCGCCGTCGACGTGTACTACGCCGCCGACCCGCCGCGCGCGGTCGTGCAGGCCGACCTCGCCGGCGTCGATCCGACCGAGGTCGCGCTCGAGGTCCGCGGCCGCGAGCTGGTGATCGCCGGGCGCCGGCGGGCCGCGCACGGCGATCAACAGCGCGTCTACCACCAGCTCGAGATCGGCCACGGCGCGTTCCGCCGCGTCGTCGCGCTCGGCGCCGACGTCGACGAGGAGCGCACCAGCGCGACCTACGAGGACGGGATGCTGATCGTCGAGCTCCCACTCGCCCGGCGCGCCCCGCGCTCCGTGCCGGTGCGGCCGGCGCCGCGGGACGGGGCGGCATGATCGACGTCAGCGACGGCGAGGTCGACGGCGCGCTCGAGACGCTCGAGCTCCCCGTCGAGCTCGCAATCCTCCCGCTGCGCGATTCGGTTCCCTATCCGGACACGCTGACGCCGCTCGCGGTGGGCCTCGACCGCTCCGTCCAGCTCGTCACCGACGTCCTGGCCGGCAACCGGATGCTCGCGCTGGTCGCCGCGCGCCGCCCGGAGGAGGAGGTCCCCGGCCCGGACGGCGTCTACGAAGTGGGCGTCGCCGGCGCCGTCGCACGCATGATCAAGGTGCCCGACGGAAGCCTGCGCATCCTCGTCTCCGGCGCCCAGCGCGTCCGGCTGACCGGGTGGGTCCAGACCGAGCCCTACCTCGTCGCCCGCGTGGAGGAGGTCCCGGACGTGAAGACCGAGAGCGCGGAGCTGACGGCGCTCGCGCGCAACGTCCAGGCCACGTTCTCGGAGATCGTCGAGGCCGTCCCCTACCTGCCCGAGGAGCTGCAGTTCGCCGTCGCCAACCTCGACGACCCGTCCGCGCTCTCGCACCTGATCGCGGGCGCCCTGCGGCTCTCCACGCCCGAGCGCCAGAGCCTGCTCGAGGAACCTGACGTCGAGCGCCGGCTGCGCTCGCTCACCGAGATCCTGGCGCGCGAGGCCGACATCGCGGCGATCGGCTCGCGGATCCAGTCTCAGGTCCAGTCCGAGATGGACAAGGGCCAGCGCGAATGGTTCCTGCGCCAGCAGCTGAAGGCGATCCAGGAGGAGCTCGGCGAGCAGGACCCGGCGCAGGCCGAGGTGACCGAGTTGCGCGAGCAGCTCGCGCGCGCGACGTTGCCGGAGGCCGTCCGGAGGGTCGCCGAGCGCGAGCTCAGCCGCCTCGAGAAGCTGCCGCAGGCCGCGGCCGAGCATGGCCTCATCCGCTCCTATCTCGAGTGGATCGCCGAGCTGCCGTGGTCCGTCTCGACCGACGACGACCTCGACCTCGCGCACGCGCGCGAGGTCCTCGACGCCGACCACTACGACATCGAGAAGGTCAAGGACCGCATCCTCGAGTTCCTCGCCGTCCGCCGGTTGTGGGGCGAGCGGGAACCGGGCCCCCGCGGTTCGATCCTGTGCTTCGCCGGGCCGCCCGGCGTGGGCAAGACCTCGCTCGGCCAGTCGATCGCCCGCGCGCTCGGGCGCCGCTTCGAGCGCATCAGCGTCGGCGGCGTGCGCGACGAGGCGGAGATCCGCGGGCATCGCCGCACGTACATCGGCGCGATGCCCGGGACGATCGTGCGCGCGCTTCGCGACGCCGGCTCCAACAACCCCGTGTTCATGATCGACGAGATCGACAAGATGGGCGCAGACTTCCGCGGCGATCCAGCCTCGGCGATGCTCGAGGTGCTCGACCCCGAGCAGAACGCCGAGTTCCGCGACCACTACCTCGACGTCGCGTTCGACCTCTCGCACGTGATCTTCATCTGCACCGCCAACGACCTCGACCGCGTCCCGCCGCCGCTGCGCGACCGCATGGAGGTGATTCCGCTCGCGGGCTACACCGAGGAGGAGAAGCTCGAGATCGCCCGCCGCTACCTCGTGCCCCGTCAGATCGAGCGCAACGGCCTCAAGCGCTCGCAGATCGGCTTCTCGGACACGGGCCTGAGGGCGATCGTCTCCGACTACACGCGCGAGGCGGGCGTCCGCGCGCTCGAGCGGGAGATCGGCTCGGTCGCCCGCAAGGTCGCGCGCCAGGTGGCCGAGGGCACGCTCGAGCGCAAGCTCGACGTCACGCGCCCGCGGGTGCGCGAGCTGCTGGGGCGGCCCCGCTTCGAGGCCGACGCGCGCCGCCGCACCGCCCAGCCCGGCGTCGCAACGGGGCTGGCCTGGACCCCGGCCGGCGGTGACGTGCTCTTCGTCGAGGCGACGGCGATGCCCGGCACGGGGGAGCTCACGATCACGGGCCAGCTCGGCGACGTCATGCGCGAATCCGCGCAGGCGGCCATGTCCTACCTGCGCGCGCATGCCTCGACCCTCGATCCCGACCTGCCCGAGCGCTGGTTCGCCGAACACGACGTTCATCTGCACGTCCCCGCCGGTGCGATCCCCAAGGATGGTCCGAGCGCCGGGATCACGATGGCGACCGCGCTGCTCTCGCTCGTGACCGGCCGCCCGGTGCGGCCCGACGTCGCGATGACCGGTGAGCTCACCCTCACCGGGCAGGTGCTGCCGATCGGCGGCCTCAAGGAGAAGGCACTCGCCGCCCAGCGCGCGGGAATCGCGTGCGTGATCGCGCCGCGGCGCAACCGGCCGGACGTCGACGAGTTCCCGGCCCACCTGCTCGCCGGGCTCGAGTTCGTCTGGGCCGATCAGGTCGGCGAGGCCTTCGCTGCCGCGTTGCGTGAGCGGCGCGTCCGCGCACGCGAGTAAGGAATTCCGATCCGCGTCGGCGGGGTATGCTCGGCAACTGAGCCCGCAACTCCGACCGCGAGAGGGTGGTATGGCAGCGAAGAAGAAGGCGGCCAAGGCCCAGAAGGCCGCCGTGAAGGCGAGGTACAACCCCTACGTGCAGAAGC
>JAXDHR010000170.1:0-38530 GCA_034664425.1 Solirubrobacteraceae bacterium | reverse complement strand
CACGCGCGGCCAGACGACGTCGTGCGGGAACTCCTCGCGCGACCAGAAGTCGTTGATGATCGGCGCGACCTCGGTCCGCATGAACGTGCGGACGTCGCTCAAGAACGCCCGGTCGTCGTCGGACAGCACCGACTCCAATGCGTAGAAGTCGCTGGTGGCCAGCAGCTCGGACGTGCTCATCGCTCTCCCTCGGTGTGCAACGTATGGACCGCTGTGTTGCACGGTACAGATCGACAACGGCGCGGGCTCCGCAGCCGGTGCCGCTTCGCGCGGCTACCCGAAGACCGGGAACGCGCGGCGGCGCGCGAGGGTGTCGATGCCCCCCTGAATGCTCTGCCGAACCTCCTCGTACTTGTCCTGGACGTACTCGCGGTCGCGGGCACGCTCGGGGTCCGGATCGACGTGCACAGGAGTCTGGAACGCGGTGCGGATCTTCGTCGGCAGCGGAATCTCGGGCAGCACGGCGGGCGCGATGCCCCACGGGGCGCTCAATGCGACGGGGAAGACCTTCAGCCTCGCGATCTTGTCGAGCTGCAACGCCTTGGCGATCCCTCGTCCGCGGGACAGAACCGGCATCGAGTCTGGGCCGCCGACTGTCGCCACCGGGACGATGGGCACACCCGCGTTGATCGCCAGACGGATGAAGCCTGTCCGTCCGGCGAGCACCGCTTTGTCGCGTTCGGTCCACGGTCGCAGCGAGTCGACTTCGCCGCCCGGCCACAACGCGACATCGCGGCCTGCGGCCAGGGCCGCGGCGATCGAATCGGCCCCGGCCGGCAGCACGCCCATGCTGCGGAAGTACGCGCCGATCCCGGGCATCGCCATCAACGCGTCGTGTGCGGTGCCGTGCAGGATGCGCTCTTCGCCGAAGCGCCGCCACCACTGGATGCCGACCGTCCAAGCGTCCCATACGAACGGCGCGCCCGAGTGGATGCCGACGACGAGGGCGGGAGGCGGCGGTAGGAGCTCCCAGCCCTCGATCTCCATCCGGAAGTAGTAGTCCATGAGCGGATTCCAGAAGTACTTCTGGCGCTCCATCAACGTTGCGCTGCGGCCGTCGAGCGACCAGTCGCTGGCGCGATCGGCGATCAGCCGCGCGGCGCCCGTCGCGGCCTCGCGCCGAGACTCGGCCTTCTCGTTCGCAGCTCGCGCGAACTGCTCCGCCTGCTGCGCGCCGCTCGACCGTGACCGCGTCTTCTCGGCCGGCTTCTTGCGGCCAGTCTGCGTCGACTTCGTACCAGCCATGAGCGCCTTCTACCCGCTCCCCTCGCGGCTACCCGCTGACGGCTCGAACGGCGGCGGCGCTCGATTGCCCGCCGATTACGTCCAGCGCCGAGGATGCAGTGCAACGGTCACGGCTCGAGCCGCTCGAGGCCGGCCGCCGCGAGCTCTCCCTCCTCGATCGCCCGTTCGTCGAGCGCGCGCGTCGAGCCAGGCACCCGCGCCACGAGCGTGCTCCCGGGCAGCAGCCAGGCCATGCCGGCTGCGATGAGGCAGAGTCCCGCACCAACGGCGAATGTCGACGTGTAGGAGCTGGACGCGGGGGCGCCGCCGCGGTCGAAGGCGCGCAGGAGCGTGATCGAGAGCCCGCTGCCGATCGAGAACCCGACGTAGCGGGTGACCTGGTGGAAGCTCATCGCGCTGCTGGTCTCCTGTGCCGGGACCGAGCCGATGATCAGGCCTGGCATTGCGGCGAAGGGGAAGCCGAGGCCCAGACCGACGACGCCCATCGTCACGAACGCCTGCCACAGCGCATCGCCCGTGAGCGCGAAGAAGAGCATCCCGGCGGCGATCACCGCGGCGCCGATCGGGATCGTCGCCCGCTGTCCGGTGCGGCGCGCCACGGTCGGCGGGACGCGGCTCGAGAGAAACGAGAGCGCCGAGAGCGGCACGAGCGTGAGTCCGGCGACGAAGACCGTCTCGCCGAGCCCGGAGGGCACCTGGACGAACTGCGTCATGAGCGAGATGCGAAGGTGCATCGAGGCGCCCAGCACGAGACCCGTGACGTTTGCGGTGAGCACCGCGCGACGGCGGACGAGGCGCAGCTCGACCAGGGGCTCGGCGACGTGGAGCTCGTTCCGCGCCCAGGCGGCGAGCAGCGACGCGGAGAGAACGAACAGGCCGATGATGGCGGGCGCACTCCAGCCCCATTCGGGACCCTTCTCCAGCGCGAGAAGCAGCGCGACGAGTCCACCACCGATGAGCACGGCACCGTGCACGTCGAGCGAGGTTGACGAGGCGGGGTGCGAGGGGCGGGGACGAAGAGGGCGGCGAGTGCGAGCGCGATCGCGCTCGCCGAGGTGCCGAACCAGAACGCCGCGGAGGCGCCGATGACCGAGAGCGTCGCGATCGCGCGGCCTGCCTCGGCGGCCGGCAGATGGTCGCGGGCGGACGCCATCGTCAGCGGCATGAGCGCGAGCCGAGCCCCTGCGGCGCACGGCCGGTGACCAGCACCCACAAGGAGCCGGCGAGCGCGGCGAGTGCTCCACCGAGGCAGACGATGGTCAAGCAGGTCAGCAGGACCGTGCGTCGGCGCGGTCCGTCGCCGAGGCGGCCGACGACGGGGGAGGCGACGGCGCCGACCAGCAGCGTCGCGGTCAGCGACCACTGCGCGGCGCTGAGGCTCGAATGCAGGTCGACGGCGATCGTCGGGATCAGCGGCGCACCGAGCGACGAGATGATCGAGACGACGAGGCCGATCGCGAGCAGGCTCGGGACGAAGGCGCGATCGCGCAAGGTCACCGGCACGCGAGCGAGCGAGCGCGGCGTCAGGCCGCCTGCAGTGCTGCGTCGTGGCTGGGGATGCGGTCGCGGCGGCGCCGCGAGGTCGTTGGGATGAGCAGGGCGGCGAGGACGGCGAGGGCGAGCGCGATGATGGCCACCATGAAGCCGTGATCGAAGCCCTCGATGGTCGGCAGTCCGCGTGGGGTCACGCTGTCGGCGATGAACGTGGCGGCGATCTGGCCGCCGAAGGCGCCGCCGAGTGATCGGGCGACGGTGTTCATGCCGGTGGCGACGCCGGTCTGCTCGGGCGAGACGGCGCCGACGATGAGGTTGGCCATGGCGGCGAAGGCGAGGCCGACGCCGATGCCGAGCAGTCCGCAGGCGACGTAGACGAGCGCTTTCGTGTCGTGGCCGGCGAGCAGGACGACGAAGCTGGCGAGCGCGAAGGCGGCGCCGGCGACGACGGGCGGCTTGGAGCCGACGCGGCGTTCGAGCGCGCCGGCGACCGAGCCGAACACGAGCATGAGCACGGCGCTGGGAAGCAGGAACAGCCCGGCGCCGATGACCGAGGCGCCGTAGCCGAAGCCGGTGGCCTTCGGCGTCTCGGTGAATTGCGGGACGAGCACGAACGAGCAGAACATGCCGGCTCCAAGGAGCGCGGCGACGAGGTTGGTGGTCCAGACGCCGCGGATGGCCATCACGCGCATGTCGACGAGGGGATGCTCGGTGTGGAGTTCGGCGAGCACCCATACGGCGCAGACGGCCAGTCCGGCGGCGAGCAGGCCGAGCGTCTTCGCCGACCCCCAGCCCCAGGTGGTGGTCTCGCTGACGGCGAGCAGGATTGCGGAGAGTCCGACGGCCATCAGCGCCGCGCTGAGCCAGTCGACCCGTCCGGGCGCGCGGTAGGGCGACTCGGGCACGAAGCGCACGACGCCGGCCAGGGCGACGAGGATGCCGATCAGCGGCAGCCAGAACAGCCAGTGGTAGTCGAGATGTTCGACGATGACGCCGGCGAGGACGATGCCGACGCCGGCTCCGAGGCCGAGCAGCGCCGACATGAGCCCGATCGAGCCGGCCACCTTCTCGCGCGGGAACTCGTCGCGGATGATGCCGAAGGCGAGTGGGAAGATGCCGCCGCCGATGCCCTGGATCACGCGGGCGGCGATCAGCAAACCGATCGTTTGAGCGATCGCGGCCAGGAATGTTCCGGCTGCGAGGCCGACGAGCGCGACGATGATGATGCGGCGCTTCCCGTGGATGTCGCCGAGGCGGCCGAGGATGGGCGTCGCGACGCCGGCGCTGAGCAGGTAGGCGGTGAGGATCCAGGTGGCGCCGGAGGCGGAGGCTCCGAGGTCGTGCTGGATGGTCGGCAGCGCGGGGGAGACCAGCGACTGCAGCAGCGCGAAGGCGAGCCCGGCGAGCGCCAGGGTCGCCAGCGTGACGTTCGGATGCGAGCGCTCGGGAGCGATTGAGGTCATGGAGATGGGGAGGCGGGGAGGCTGAAACGGACAATCCGTCTCAAATGGCTTGCGAAGGGTAGCGCTCGAGAGGCTACGCTGGCGACATGACCGCGCGTGACGTCCCCAGGCCCCAGCGAGCCGATGCGCGGGCGAATCGCGAGGCACTGCTGTGCGCAGCGCGCGAGCTCCTCGTCGAGCGCGGCCTCGGAGTCTCCTTCGACGAGATCGCCCAGCGCGCGGCCGTCGGGCGCGCGACGCTCTACCGCCACTTCGCCGACCGCGACGCGCTGCTCGAGGCGCTGCTCGAACGGCTTGTGGAACAGCTGGAGTCGAGGGCGGAGAAGCTGCCCGACGACGCCACAGGATTCGAGAAGCTCTTTCGGGCCGCCGTGCGGCTGCAGGCCGACAACCTTCCGCTGGCGGAGCTGCTGCCGCCCCGTGACGCCCTGCCGCCCGGGATCGAGGCGCTTCGGCATCGGATCGAGGCGGTCTACCGGGCGCCGCTCGCGCGCGCACAGGAGGCCGGCGCCGTCCGCGCCGACCTCTCGCCCGGCGACGTCCGGGTGCTGGCTTCGATGCTCTCCGCGGTGGTCCGCCCGGCTGCGCGCGAGGCTGACCGGCGCCGTGCGCTTCGCCTCGTCAGGCTCGTCCTCGCGCCGGCTCCGGGTGAGGTAGTTCAACTGAGATGAACTGTCCGTTTGATGAGGAGCCGGTGTGTCCGGCGGGTTGACGCCGCCCAGGCTCCAGGTCGTCGTCGGCACCGACCGCGAGGGGCGCTTCAGCGAAAAGGTCGCCGCATGGCTGATGAGCCGGCTCGCGCCGCGCGGCGACGTCGAGGCAGAGCTGGTCGACCTTCGGGACTACCGGCTGCCGTTCTACGACCAGGCGGTCCCTCCGGCCTACGGCCGGCGCGAGTACTCGCCGGAGGTCGCGCGTTGGGCTGAGAAGGTCGACGAGGCGGACGGCTACATCGTCGTCACCGCGGAATACAACCACGGCTACCCCGCGCTGCTCAAGAATGCGCTCGACCACGCGTTCCCGGAGTTCAACCGCAAGCCCGTCGCCTTCGTGGGCTATGGCAATGTGGGCGGCGCGCGCGCCATCGAGCAGCTGCGAAACGTCGCCGTCGAGCTCGAGATGGCGCCGGTGCGTCATGCCGTGCACATCCTGCCGGACGTCATGCGGCCGGCCCGCGCCGCCGAGGACGACGCCATCGTCGACTTGTTCTCGCCGCTCGACGACCGGCTCGAGACGCTCGTCGCCGACCTGCTGTGGTGGACTGAGGCGTTGCGCCGCGCCCGTGGCTGAGATTCGACCGGGATGACGACGCGTCCGTTGCTCGGTCGCGCGCGACGGGTCCGCTGGCTCGCGTCGCGGCCGGTGAACCGCATAGACCCTCGCCGGTCTGATCATCCTTCGCGAAGCACGGAGTCCAATATGGGGTCCAATTTGAGCGCAGCTGGACTGATCTCAGACCCTCCCGGAACAGCTCAAACGCTGGTCTTCTCGCTCAGATCAGCTCGCTCGCTCCGGCTGGGGGCCGGGCGGTCGCAGGTTCAAGTCCTGTCTCCCCGAGCGACACGAAAGCCCCGCTCAGGCGGGGCTTTGGACGTGCGGCGATGGAGTCAGGACGCTGGCGTGGCGAGGAGGCACGAGCTCCGCTTGCCTCAGCGCGGCGCTGCCCGGCGCCGTAGCTCAGCTGGGGCTTTCGTCGTCTTGTGGCCCGACCTCGTTGGGACGTACCAAGAAGGACGTCGCACCGCGCGCTGCGCTCCCCGCTGGGGCTCGGGGCCGGTGTTCGCTCGGGTGTCACGTTGGGTCCTGTTGACAGCGCTGCGGGGCCTTCCCAGCGGCTCTCGCCGAAACCTATCCCGCGCTCTGATCAGCGTGTAGAGTCCGACGCATGTCGCCAAGTGGATCCAATCTGTGCCAGGATCGAGACCGGACCTAGCCTTTGATCCTGGGCCCGAAGGGGAGGGGGCCCGCCCTGATGGTCGGCGCTCCGCACCGACCCTTCAAGTTCGAGATCTGAACGTGACGCTGCATCGTGACGGTCGTGCAATCCATGCCCTCCGCGGTGTGAGCCTGGAGATTCGTCCCCATGAGATCGTCGCCTTGGTGGGCGAAAGCGGGTCAGGCAAGTCGACTCTCGGGCTGTCCATCCAGGGCCTGCTGCCGCGCGACAGCGATCCGATCGTCCGCGGGTCGATCCTCGTCGATGGGCAGGAGATGGTGGGCTCCGGAGACGACGCTGCGCTCAGGGTCCGGCGGTTCGATGTGCGATCCATTTTTCAGGATCCAATGACGTCACTGAATCCGACGATGCGGGTTGGGAAGCAGGTCGTCGAGGTTTCGCGGGACGGTCAGTCAGCGGAGCAGTGGCTCGAGCACGTAGGCGTTGTGGACCCGCACGCGCGCGTGCGTGCGTTTCCGCATCAGCTGTCGGGCGGGCAGCGACAGCGCGCGATGATCGCGATGGCGATGACGGCCCGACCTCGCCTGATCATCGCGGACGAGCCCACGACCGCACTCGACGTGACCGTGCAGGCGCAGATCCTCGAAATCTTCCGCCGCCTGCGCGACGAACACGGCAGCGCCTTCCTGTTCGTCACGCACGACCTCGCGGTGGCCTCGGCCATAGCCGACCGGATCGTGGTGCTCTACGCCGGCCGCGTCGTCGAGACCGGTGAGGTGGCAAGGGTGCACGAGCGCCCGGCGCATCCGTATACGGCTGCCCTGCTCGGCGCGCGATTCGGACTCGACGCCGACAAGGACAAGCAACTCCCCACGCTCAAGGGAGACGCTCCGCTGGGGGCCCTTGCGGATCCTCCCGGATGTCCTTTTGCGCCCAGGTGCCTGCTGCAGATCCCCGAGTGCATCGCTGACGTCCCGCCGCTGGCGCCCGTCCGCCAGCACGGAGGGAGCGCTGCGTGCCTCAGATCCGAGCTCGTCACGCCTGGGCTGTGGAAGCAGACCGCGGGCGGTTGGCCGGCGCGGGCCGAGTCCGCAGCGCAGCAGCTGCTGGAGGTCGATGACGTGAACAAGCGGTTCGTTGCACGTGGACTGTTCAGCGGCAGACACGTCGTTCAGGCGTTGCGGGGCGTGTCCATGAGGATCGACGAGGGCGAGGCGGTCGCGCTCGTCGGCGAGAGCGGGTCGGGCAAGACCACGCTTCTGCGGATCATCGCCGGGCTGGTCAAGCCCGACGCCGGCAGCGTCCGTCGCCACAAGCCGGATCGGCCGCAGATGGTCTACCAGGACGCAGCGGCTTCGCTCACGCCCTGGCTCAGCGTGGAGGAGCTCGTGGGGGAGCGGCTTCGCGCCGAGAGGATCAGTCGCGAAGAGCGGCGCAAGAGGACTGCGGCCGCCCTGGAGGCGGTCAACCTTCCCGCCTCGATGGCCAGCGCTCGGCCGGGTGAGCTCTCGGGTGGTCAGCGCCAGCGGGTTGCCATTGCGCGCGCCATCGTCGTTCCGCCCCGGCTGCTGCTGTGCGACGAGCCGGTCAGCGCGATGGACGTCTCGCTCGCCGCGGCCATCCTGAACCTCCTCGTGACGCTCCGCCTGCAGCTCGGCATGGCGATGCTGTTCGTCACGCACGACCTCGCCGCGGCCCGCTTCGTGGCCGACCGCATCATCGTGCTCCAGAACGGCGAGATCGTCGAAGCGGGTTCGTCGGATACGGTGGTCCGCGCTCCATCGCATCCCTACACGACGGAGCTGATGGCCTCGATGCCGTCGAGCCGGGCGGTGATGGAACCGTGAGCATCGCGGCTGCGGAGACGCAGGTCACCACCGCGCGCGACGACTCTGGAGCGCGACTGCGTCGATTCCGCCGGCTGGGGCTGATCGAGCAGGTCGCGCTCGGGGGGGTGGTGGTCATCACCCTGGCTGCAGCGCTCGGACCGCTGTTGGCGCCGGAGAGCGTGAACCTGCCGTCCGGATCCCCGCTCGCGGCACCGTCGCTGCACCATCTGTTCGGGACCGACGACATCGGCCGGGACGTGTTCTCGCGCGTGATCGCCGGGGTGCGCCTCACGTGGCTGCCGGCTCTCGTCGTGATCGTCATCGCCGCCCTCGTGGGCGGGGCCATCGGCCTCATCTCAGGGGCCGTGGGCGGCTGGACGGACCGTGGCCTGCAGCGGCTGACGGACCTCTTCCTCGTCCTTCCTTCGACGCTCATCGCCATCGCCGTGATCGCCGCGCTGGGACCTGGACAGACCCACATGGTCATCGCCATCTCGATCTTCTGGTGGCCGTGGTATTCGCGCATCGTGCGCAACGAGACGCGCGCGGCCGTCGCGCGTCCGCACGTCGAGGCCGGGCGGCTCGCCGGTGCCTCGCGCTCCCGCCTGCTGCTGCGGTACATCCTGCCGGCGACGATCCCCGCGGTCGTCATCACCGCGACCGTCGACGTGGCCAACGTGGTCCTGGTGTTCGCGCTGTTCTCGTTCCTCGGGCTGGGCGCGCCCGCTCCCGCGCCCGAACTGGGAGCCATGTCGGCACGTGCGCTGAGCGACCTGACGATCGGCTGGTGGATTCCGATGTTCCCGGCGATCGCGGTCTTCGTGCTCGCTCTCACCGCGAACATCGCCGGCGACGGCCTGCGCAACATGCTGCGGTCGACGTGAGGGGATCCGGGATCCTGCGATTCGCGCTGTGGCGGACACTGGGCCTCGTCGTCGTCCTGATCGCCCTCACGTTCGTCGTGTTCGTGTTGCGGAGCGTGATCCCGATCGACCCCGCCCGGGTCGCCGCCGGGCCGAACGCACCGGCCGCGCAGGTGGAGGCCTTCCGGGTGCGACTCGGCCTTGACAAGCCGATATTGGTTCAGTACGAGCACTATCTTGGGGACCTCGCGCACGGCAACCTGGGGACCTCGCCGATCACCCACAACCCCGTGCGGACCGACATCGGGCAGTTCCTCCCCGCGTCGGTCGAGCTCATCGCCTATGCGCTCGTGCTGGCACTCGGACTGGCGCTGATCCTCGCGCTGGGGCAGACGCTGCTACCGCACTCGGCGTGGCTCCGCGTGCTGCTCGTCGGGGGCGCCTCGGCGCCGATCTTCCTGACCGGCCTGCTGGCTCTCTACTTCCTCTGGTACAAGCTCCACTGGTTCCCGAACGGCGGTCGGACCAACATCTCGGACGCGCCGACCGGCTCGACCAGGTTCCTCACCATCGACGGGCTGGTGGCTGGTCGTCCCGGCGTGACGATCAACGCGTTGTGGCACATCTTCCTGCCGGCTCTGTGTCTTGCCATCCCGCCCGGCGTCGCCATCGGTCGTCAGCTTCGGTCAGCGCTGCACAACGTGCTGCGGGAGGACTACGCGCGGACCGCGCGGTCCAAGGGGCTGACGGAGGCACAGGTGGTGAGGAGGCACGGGCTGCGCAACGCCGCTTCCGCAGCGCTGTCGATGACCGGGCTCCAGATCGGGATGCTGTTCGCGACGATCCTGATCGTCGAGCCGATCTTCTCCTGGCCCGGTCTGGGCCTCTACACCGTTCAGGCGCTTGGTCAATCGGACCTCACCGCCGTGCTTGGCGTGGCGGTGATCTTCGGCGCGGCCTACGTGATCATCAACGCGCTGATCGACGTCGGTCAGGTTCTGCTGGACCCACGGATCACATTGGACTGATCCGCGGGCGCTGACAGAGAGAGGAGAGCACAAGGATGTTTCGCAAGAGCTGGATGCAGTTGGTTCTCGGTGGTGCGCTCTGCGCGGCCGTCGCCGGCTGCGGGTCGTCGTCGAGCGGCGGCAGCAGCAGCAGCAGCCGCGATCTGAAGATCGCCTATCAGGCGAACATCGCGAGCTTCGACCCGGACAACAGCTTCGAGGTGGCGGGTCTGGGAGCGATTCGAGCCGTCTATCAGGGTCTCGTCACCTACTCGCCGAACTCCACGAAGCTGGTCGGGCTGCTGGCGAAGAACTGGACCATCTCGGGGGGCGGGACCACTTACACGTTCCATCTGCGGAGCGACGTCAAGTTCCACGACGGCACCGCGATGACCTCCAAGAGCGTCAAGGCCGCGTTCACCCGGCGAAGCAATCCGAAGCTGATCCTCTCCTACTTCCTCGCGGGCGTTAAGTCGATGAGCACGCCGGATCCCCACACGTTCGTCGTCAAGCTATCCGGACCGGAGCCGTACTTCCTGGACTCGCTCGCGAGCGCCTGGGGCCCCAAGGTGGTAGGTCCAGATGCTCTGCAGGCGCACGCCGGCAAGGACGTCTCGATGAGCTATCTCAACACCCACGCGGACGGCACCGGACCATTCACGCTCACGAACTTCAGCCAGGGTCAGAGCTATACGCTCACGCGCTTCGCGAACTACTGGGGCCGGAAGCCCTATTTCAACACCGTCAAGATCTCGGTGATCCCCAACATCGAGCAGCAGATCCTCCAGCTCCGGAACGGGCAGCTGGACATGGTGCTGCACGGCTACCCGTATGACCAGCTGAAGACTGTCAGCTCGCCGCTGAACATCTTCGCCTACAACGACCTGGGTCTCGAGATGGGCTACATCAACACCTCCGGGCCGTTGAAGAACCCAGCGTGGAGGAAGCGTGTGGCGGCAGCTGTGAACCCCTCAGGCTGGGTCTCGCAGGCGTTCGGGAGCCGCGCTACCGTGGCCCACTCGCTGTTCCCCAAGCTGATGCCTCAACCCGGGTCCCCGCTCGCCTACCCGCCGGCCCCCGGGGGCGGTGGGGGCGCAATGCCCACCGTGCGCGTCGTCTATACGCAGGAAGAAGCCGGCGTCCAGCAGCGTGTGGGCGATCTGCTCGTCGCCCGTCTTCAGGCGGCCGGGATCAAGGCCAGCGCCCGCTCGGTGCCGCAGGCCCAGCTGACAAGCTGGTACAAGAAGCCGGGGGCGGCGCCCGCCGATCTGGTCATCGTTCAGGAGAACCCGGACGATGCCAGCCCACAGAGCATGGTCGGTGACTTCTACGTCGCCGGGTCACCGTTGAACGTGTTCAACTACACCACCCCAGGGGCGAACGCACTCTTCCAGAAGGCGTTCAAGCAGCGGAGCGAGCAAACGGCCAATTCGCTGTACTTCGCGGGAACGAAGATGCTCTTCGACCGAGGGGCGTTCCTACCCTTCGCCGATCTCAAGGACATCATCGTGTATCGCGGGAACCTGACGGATTTCAGTCCGGTCCCCGCCGTGCCGTGGAACATCGATCTCGGCACCGTCCGCAGGGGCTGAGAGTGGCTGATCTCCACTGGTGTGACGCATCAGGTCTCGCCGGCTCAGGCCGGCGGGAGCGGCGTCACCCTATGAGTTGAAGCATGGAGCTCCGAGGCTCTCCGCGACGGCTCTACTGCTTCACGTACGGGTGGGAGCCGATTCCCGAGGTGCGATCGCGCAAGGGCGGCGCCGAGGATCGGTTCCTGCTCGAGCCGGTCACAGGTGCGGCGGTCGTGTTCGACGAAGGATGGGCCCTCATCGACACGGGCTTCGATCCCGCGCTGATCCGTGATCGGGTGCAGCGGGCCGAGCACTACGTCAACCCCTCGTACATCGGGCTCATCCCCCCCGGCGATCCGCTGGTCGACCAGGTCGCCGCTGCGGGCCTGGCCTGGTCAGAGCTGGCGTTCTGCGCCATGTCGCACCTGCATTGCGACCATTCGGGAGGTCTCCGGCTGCTCGCGGACGGTCCACCAGTCGTACTCCAGCAGCGCGAGTTCGATTTCGCGATGAGCGACGGGACGGTGGAGAAGGCCTACTTCCGGACCGACTACGGGCGCGATGATCTGAACTGGCGCTTGATCGACGGGGACCACGAGCTGGCTGAGGGGTTCCGGGTGGTGTCCACTCCTGGGCACACTCCCGGCCACATGTCGTTCGCCATCGACCTGCGTGTGGCCGGGACGGTTGTGCTGGCCTGCGATGCCGCCGATCTGCGAGGGAACATCGAGAGGGTGATTCCCTGCGGGACCACGACCAGTCCCGCCCTCGAGGACGCGGCGCAGCGTTCGATCGAGCTGCTTCACGAGATGGATGCTCGAGACGGGGTCAGCGTCTGGCCGGGACATGATCCAGACTTCTGGCCGACGCGACGTAGGCCCCCTGCTTCCTATGTCTAGGTTTGGCCCACCCGCAGTCAGGAGCATCGCTATGGACACCACGAGGACGAGAGATTCGTCCCTCGGTGAGGGGCTGCGCTGCTCTTCCTGCGTGGTTCGAGCTGACAAGTAGAGACCATGGCCCGCTCAACATCCAAAGCACGAACCCGTAGGGTGGCCATTGCGGCGGGCTCGAACGCCCGCTCGGGCCAGCTGCTCGTCGACGACCTGGCGAACCAGATCCACGCTCGGATGATGACCGGGGAGATCCCGGTCGGATCGTGGCTGCGGCAAGAACGCCTGGCGGCGGAATACGGCGTCAGCAGAACGCCGATCCGCGAGGCGATCCGGAAGCTGCAGGCGAGCGGGGCGGTGGAGATGGTCCCACACCGTGGAGCCTTGGTCCGCGGCCCGTCGCTGCGCGACATCCTCGAGTCCTACATGGTTCGCGCGGAGCTGGAGGGCTTGGCAGCCGAACTCGCGTCGTCGCTGTTCAACGACGAGCGACTGCAGACGCTGCGGCGAGCCGAGACGATGTTCGAGGAGGCGGCTCGCAGGTTCGCCCAGCTCGACCGCGACGCGCGTACCGCGACCGCGGCTCGAGACGCGTGGATCGCCGCCAACGACAGCTTCCATCTGGCTGTGCAAGAGGCAGCCAACAACGACCGGCTCCTGCGCTCGATCGCCGACCTCCACACGTCGTTTCCCCGCTCACTCACCTCAGGTCCGCTGATCGCGGAGCCAGGCCTCCTGGAGGAGAACGTCGCGGCCCACAGGCGGATCGCCGTCGCCCTCGAGCGGCACGACCCCGACGAGGCGCGCCGAGCGATGCGCGAGCATGTCCTGCGCGCCGGGGATCTGGTCGTGCGCTGGTTCGGCCGGTATGCGGGCAGCGACGGCGACTACCCGCCCGTACAGAGACGGCGGTAGCGCGTCGCGCTCGTGATCGTGCGCGAAGACTCGGTCGCCCGCGTGCGGGCGCCGATGCTCGGGGTGTACCGCGCGGGATGCCTAACGGAACCCGTCGGTCCGCGCCGCAAGCGGCGGCCACGTGACCGGGCAGTGACCGGGGACGAGCCGGGCGCCCTGCTCCGCCGCGAGCGCGACGAGGCGATCGTGTGACGCGCGTCTGGCGGAGGCGTCGGCGGGGTCGGCCGACCAGCCGATCTCGACGTCCTCGTCGATGCCCCGCTGCAGGTCGATGGCGTCGACCGCGAACAGCCACGGGCCGGACTTCGCCATGTTGACGCGGTAGGACATGTGTCCCGGCGTATGCCCCGGCGTGCTCAGCACGTCGATGCCCGGCGTCAGCTGTCCGTCGCCGTCAAGCTCGCGCCACTCGATCGTCGGCGCGTCGTAGTCGCCACGGACGTAGGCCTCAGCGAGACCGGCCGGCCCGAACGCGAAGTCGAGCTCGCGCCGCTGCGCGGCGACGGGCACGCGGCCGGCGAGGTGCCGGAGGCCGCCGGCATGGTCGATGTGCAGGTGGCTGACAGCGGCCAGCGCCAGATCGTCGACGTCAAGGCCGTGGGCGCGCAGCGCGTCCGGGACCGGCTCCGCGGTCTCGAACTCCGGAGCGCCGGCGTTGTAGACGACCCCGCCCGTCTCGGGGTCCTCGCAGGTGCCGGGATCCATGCCCGTCTCGAGCAACACCCAGCCGACCGGCGCGTGAACGAGGATGCCAATGACCGGGAGTCGGAGGACCTGCGTCGCGCTGCCCCCGGCGAGCGAGATCGATTCCGGGCTGTGCTCCCACCCGAGGAGCAGGCAGTACAACCCGTCGCAGACTGCCGTCACGGCTGCCGCCTCGGGCCGTCGCAAGCGTCCTCCGCCGCCTCGCGTGCCCGCTCGCGCTCGAAGCAGGCCGGCCCCATCCCGCTGGAGCGCCGGACATGGGTCCGCATGGTGGTCACCCCACCATCCACCCGCCGTCGACGAGCTGGGTGGTGCCGGTCACGTAGCGCCCGAGCGGCGAGGCGAGGTAGACGAACCCGTCGGCGATCTCCTCCACCCTCGCCATGCGCCCGAGCGGGATGCGGGCGTCTATCTCGTCCTGGATCTGCTGGGGCGGCAGGCCCCGCAGCCGGGCCTTGTCCGCGACGAGCTGCTCGCCCATCGGCGTGACGACCTGCCCCGGGGCAACGGCGTTGACCGTTATGCCGTGCGGAGCGAGGTCCGCCGCCGCACATTGCACCAGCCCGACGACGCCGAACTTTGTCGCGGCATAGGCGACGTTCTCGCGGCCGCCGCGGATGCCGAACAGCGAAGAGGTCGCGATCAGGCTGCCGCCCCCTCCCTGATCGATCAGCTGCCTGGCGAACGCCCGCAGGGTGAGGAACACACCGGTGAGGTTGACGTCGATGACACGCTGCCACGCGGCCGGCTCGGTCTCCGTCAGCGGCGCGAGATGGAGGACACCGGCATTCGCCACGGCGACGTCGACGCGGCCGTACGCGTCGACGCACGCCTGAACCGCGGCGTCGACACTGGCGGCGTTCGTGACGTCGACGTGGACCGCGGTCGCCCGGAGCCCCGCGGCGGCGAACTCGGCCGCCGCAGCCGCGGCGCCGGCCTGGTCGATGTCGGCGAGCACCACGGAGGCCCCCTCCTCGGCGTAGCGGTGGGCTACGGCGAGGCCGATGCTGCGGGACGCCCCGGTGACGGCAGCGACCTTGCCCTCCAGCAGGCCGGCCACGGCTATCCGCGACCGACGAGCTGGAGGGGGATGCGATTGCGGTCGGTGGCAGAGGCCAGCACCGCGGCGCGGTCGTCCTCGCTCCAGAACTGACGGCTGCCGCCGGTCCACCAGCCGGCCTGTAGCCGGCTCAGTGCTCGCGTCACCACGGTGGCGATGCCGGGTGCGTCGAGCCCGTAATAGGCGTAGCAGTGGTTGGGCGGCCCGATGATGCAGTACTCGTCGGGCACGCCGTGCTTGACGACCGCGGCGCGCTCGCCGGCGGCGGCGACAGCCTCGAGCACCATCGTGCCCAGACCGCCCTCGGTGTTGTGCTCCTCGACCACGATCGTCAGGGGGTGCGACGTCACCCGCTCGACGATCTCGGCCGCCGGGAACGGCTTGAGCGTATGCACGTCGAGCACGGTCGCCGACGCCCCGGCTGCGGCGAGCTGCGCGGCCGCCTCGATCGCGTTCGGGACCATGATCCCCGTCGCGGCGATGAGCACGTCGTCACCACTGCGCACCTCGTACGGCGCCCCGGGCCGGTAGTTCGCCGGCGCGGTCTCGTACACGGTGGCCTCGCGGCCGCGGCCGAGTCGGAAGTAGATAGGCCCCGGATGGTCGACCGTCGCCCGCACGAGCTCCGCCGCGCTCTCGCCGTCAGCGGGGGAGAGGATCATGAGATCGGCGATCGAGCGCAGGGCCGAGATGTCCTCCGTCGCGTGATGGGAGGTCGAGAAGAAGCCCATCGAGATCCCCGCGTGCGTCGCGAGCACGCGGACGGGGACGTAGGGGTAGGCGAGGTCGGTGCGCATGGCCTCGTAGCCGAGCAACCCGGCGAAGCTGGCGAACGTCGCGACGTACGGGATCAGGCCGGTCGTCGCCATGCCCGCGGCGGCGCCGAACATATTGCGCTCGGCGATCCCGAACTGGAAGAAGCGGTCGGGATGGCGGTCCTCGAACTCGGCGACGAGCGTCGCGTACTTGAGGTCGGCACTGCCTGCGACGATGCGTGGGTCGCCGTCGGCCAGCGCGGCGAGCGCGCGGCCGAGCTTGACGAGCTGGACGGCCTGGCGGCGTGTCGCCCAGGAGTCGACGGACTGCTCGCTGAGCAGGCTCATGACGGCACCTCCTCGAGCAGGTCGGCGTGGACGGCGCGGATGGTCTCGACCGCCGCGTCGATGTCGAGGCCGTGCAGGTAGCCGACGTGCCACGCGGCGTCACCCTCGATCGCTGGGATGCCCCTGCCGGCGACGGTGTTCGCGAGCACGAAGGTCGGCGTTCCGGTAGCGGAGCGACGGGCGTCGAGACGCTCGAAGGTGGCCGTGAGCTCGACCAGGTCGTGACCGTCGACCTCGATCACGTCCCACCCGAACGCGCGCCATTTGTCGGCCATCGGCTCCATGTCCAGCGTCTCCTGCGTCGTGCCGTCGACCTGAACGCCGTTGCGGTCGCAGACGACCAGCAGGTTGCCCAGCTGCTTCCACGACGCGGCGGCCGCGCCCTCCCAGATCTGCCCCTCGTTCTGCTCCCCGTCGCCGATAAGCACGCACACGCGCGCGTCGTCGAAACCCTGGTGGCGGAGCCCGAGCGCCATCCCGACGCCGACAGACAGCCCGTGGCCCAGCGAGCCCGACGAGAAGTCGACGCCGGGAACCTTCCGCCGATCCGGATGGTCGCCGAGAATGCTCCCGAGCCGGGTGAACGTGCCGAGGACGTCGCGGTCGAAGAACCCGAGGTCGGCGAGCACCGCGTACAGCGTCGAGCACCCGTGCCCCTTGCTGAGGATGAAGCGATCCCGCCCGGCCCACTCGGGGTCGTCAGGGCGGACGCGCAGCGAGGAGTGGAAGAGCGAGACCACCAGTTCGACGAGCGACAGGCTCGAGCCGTAGTGACCGCCTCCCGCGACCTCAACCTGCTCGAGCACGCGCAGACGCGTGTCCGTGCAGCGCCGTGCGAGGTTGCGTAGTTCGTCGTGGGTCACCGCGCTCCTTCCGGGTCGGGTCTCACGCTTCGGCTGCGAGGGTCGCGAATCGCCAGGCCACGGAGCCAATCTGGATCCAGACGGGAAGGTATCACGCGACGACGCGCTATTGGATCCAATACCCTTTGGCACGCCACTCGTCGTCGTCGTGCCGAACAGGAGATGCATGAACCGTCGCGCGCACCACATCGGGATCACGGTCTCGGACATCGAGGACGGCGTCGCGTTCTTCAAGCTCTTGCTGTGCGCAGAGCCCGACCTGCGCATCCACCGCAGGGACACTCCGTTCCTCGACGAGATCGTGGGCTATCCGGCCGTGGAGCAGAAGATCGCGTTCTTCACCATCCCCGACGAGTTCATCGTCGAGCTGATCGAGTACGTCCACCCCGCGCCCTCCCGCGTCGACATGGAGACGTCGGTGATCGGGAACTCCCACCTCTGCCTCGAGGTCGACGACATCGAAGCGGAGTTCGCCCGGCTGCAGGACGCCGGCGTCCAGTTCCGGGCGACCCAGCCCGTGGCAACACCCGACGGCGACCTCGCGGGCCAGAGATGGGCCTACCTGCGATCCCCGGACGGCATCACCGTCGAGCTCGTGCAGACGACGCCGCGCTGATCGCCCGACACATCAGGGCTCGACGAACTGCGCTGCGATGCGGCGGCGCTGGAGCTTGCCGGTGGGGGTTCTCGGGATCTCGTCGAGGATGTGGATGACCGAGGGCACCTTGAACGGGGCCAGGCGCGCGCGGCAGTAGGCGGTCAGCTCCTCGGAATCGGCGTCGTCCGTGAGCGACACCGCTACCGCCACGAGCTCGCCGTACTTCTCGTCGGGCACGCCGAAGGCGGCGGCGTCGACGACCGCGGAGTGCGCGCGCAGCACGTCCTCGACCTCCGCAGGGGCGATGTTCTCGCCGCCGCGCAGGATCATCTCCTTGAGGCGACCGATGAGATGCAGATAGCCGTCCGCGTCTCGCAGGCCGAGGTCGCCCGTACGGAACCATCCTTCGACGAAGGCCTCGCGGTTGGCGTCCGGGTTGCCGAGATAGCCGGGGGTCACGCCAGGTCCGCGGACGAGGACCTCGCCCGCCGATCCGATCGGAAGCTCCGTCCCGTCGCGATCGGCGATGCGGATCTCCGTCCCCGTCGGAACGCCGACGGAGGAGGCACGCGGCGGCGGTGGAGGGAGGGGGTTCGCGGCGATCTGATGGCTGGCCTCGGTCATGCCGTAGGCCTCGAGCAGGGGCGCCTCGAAGCGGGCCTCGACGCGTGCCATCAGCTCTGGCGATAGGGCGGAGCTGCAGGAGCGGAGGAACCGCAGCCGCTGCGTGACGTCGCGCCCTGACCGCTCGATCCGCTCGAGGATCATCTGATGCAGCGTCGGGCCGGCCGAGAGCCAGGTGACGCCCTCAGGCTCGAGCTGCTCGAGCATGCGCTGCGGCGAGAAGCGATGCGGCACGATGACACGGCCGCCGGCCGCCAGCGCGGCGAAGGCGGACGCGACCAGGCCATGCACGTGGAAGAGCGGCATCGCCGCGAACGAGGCATCCTCGCGGTCGAGCCGGTAGTGCGCGGCGATCGCGCGCGTCGAGGCCATGAGGTTGCGGTGCAACAGCGGGACCTGTTTGGGCCGGCTCGTGGTGCCGCTCGTGTGCAGCAGCAACGCGATGTCGGCCGGGTCGGCCGGCTCGAAGTCGCTCGGAGCGTCCACGAGGCCTCGCGGCAGCTCCACACCGGCGGGGCGCCCTTCGCGATCGACCAGCGTGCCGACGTCGACTCCGATCTGTGCCGCCGCCCGCGCCGCCGTCGCCTCACCGGCGGCGAGCAGCACCAGCCGAGGCGCCAGATCCTCGAGGTAGAACACGAACTCGTCGTGCGTGTAGGCGGGGTTCAGCGGGGCGGCGGCGGCGCCGACCATCGTGACCGCCAGCACGGTCTGCAGGAGCAGCGGCCCATCGGGGATCACGAGCGCCACACGGTCGCCGCGCGCCACCCCGGCGGAACTCAGGATGCCGGCCATGTCGCCCGTCGCCTCTGCGAGGCCGCCGAAGGTGAGCCGCTGGCCGCCGGGCACATGGAGTGCCGGCGCCGTCGCGGACGCACAGTGCACCAACGCGGCGAGGGTGTCGGGTTCGCTCTGTGGGGAGGTGGAAGCGCTCATGAGGATCGCTGCCGTACCGGCTCGACCCTATTTTGGATCCAACGAAGTGTCAATTCAGATCCCAACGCCGACCCTGCCTCGGCGGTCACTCGCCGGGACACTGCGCGCCGTGGGCGTAGTTCGCGACGCGTTGGATCCAGCCTAGATGCGCGACCCGCCGGGCGCGGCGGCTCAGTCGGCGGCGCCGGCCGCGACGTCCTCGGAGCGGCGGCCGACGATTCGCTCATAGCCGGCCGGGTCGGTCGCGCCCTCCGTGAGGAACGTCAGCACCGAGGCCCCGAGGACGAGCCCGGTGTCCTCGGCCATCCCGGCCGACCGGAGCGCGTGCATCGCGCCGACGGTCGCCCCGGCGCACTCGCCGCCGACGATCCCCTCGGCCGCAAGCGCGCGCATCCCGAGCCGGGCGGCATCGTCGTCGATGGCGACGAAGCGGTCGATGCCGCCTGAGACCGATGGCCAGGCCACGGCCGACGGCGTGCCGCAGTTGAGGCCGGACATGATGGAATCCTGCAGGCCCGGGATTGTGACCAGCTCGCCGGCGCGTGCAGAGGCCAGCAGGCACGCGGCTCTCGCTGGCTCGACCGCGATGATCGATGGCGCCCGCGGCAGACCCGGGCGGCGGTAATGCGCCACGACGGCGGCGGCGAAGGCGCCCACGCCCACCGGGACGAGCACCACGTCCGGATCCGGAGCCCCACGCCGCCGCAGCTCGTCCTCGACCTCCCACAGCACCGTCGAGTAGCCGTCGATGACATCGCGCGGCGTTTCATCGTAGCCCGGCCAGGATGTGTCCGACACCACGACGCCCGGCTCCCGGGCCGAACGGGCCACCGCCGCGTCGTAGCCGCCGTCGACCACGAGGACCTCCGCGCCCTCGGAGGCGATCGCCGTGCGCCGCGCCGGCACCATGTCCTCGGGGACGAAGATGCGAGCCGGGAGATCGAGTAGGCGGGCCATGCGCGCCACGGCGCGGCCGTGGTTGCCGTCGGTGGCCGCGACGAGAGTCGGGCGGGACGCCTGCGCGAGTGCTGCGCGCAGCTCGTCGATCGTGCCGACGGACTGAAGGCCGAGGTGGCGACGGAGCGCCTGCGCCACGGCCCACGACGCGCCCATGATCTTGAACGCGGGGAGCGTCAGGCGGACGGTCTCGTCCTTGAGCCATAGAGCGCCCAGGCCGAACTCCTCCGCCAGCCCGCCGGCGGCGCGCAGCGGCGTCGCCTCGTATCCGGAGAGCCCGCGGTGGAACTCCTGCGGCGCGCGCGGCGGTGGGAACCGGGCGCGCCACGCGCGCCCGGCGTCGTGGCGCTCGATGTCGACGCTCATGGCATGACCGATTGGATACAACCGCTTGCCGAATTGGATACAGGGACGATAGCGTTGCCTTTCGCGAACCCCGAGAGGAGTATGCATGGCTGAGGTGCAGGGCGAGCGCTCCGGCGACGAGCTCATCGACATGCTGCGGCGGATGCTCCGGATCCGGCGCTTCGAGGAGAAACTGGCGCTGCTCTTCAAGCGCGGGCGCCTTCCAGGGTTCGTCCATCTCTACATCGGCCAGGAGGCGTCCGCGGTCGGCGTCTGCTCGGCGCTACGCGACGACGACCGGATCACCTCGACGCACCGGGGGCACGGGCACCTGATCGCCAAGGGCGCCGACATCCGCGGCATGATGGCCGAGCTGCTCGGACGCGAGGATGGGCTCTGCCACGGCAAGGGCGGCTCGATGCACATCGTCGACTTCGGCCTTGGGATCATGGGCACCAACGGGATCGTGGGCGGAGGGATCCCGATCGCCGTCGGCTCGGCGTGGGGGGACAAGCAACTCGGGCGCGACTCGGTGAGCGTTCCGTTCTTCGGCGATGGCGCATCGAATCAGGGCGTCTTCCTCGAGGGCATGAACCTCGCAGCGATCTGGAAGCTCCCCGTCGTGTTCGTCTGCGAGAACAACGGCTACACGGAATGGACGGCGACGAGCAAGCTGACCGCCGGCCCGATCGCCGAGCGCGGCCACCCGCTCGGCATTCCCGGCCAGGCTGTCGACGGCAACGACGTCCTCGCGGTCAACGCGGTGATGGCTGAGGCGGTCGCTCGCGCGCGTGCCGGTGACGGGCCCTCGATCATCGAGACCGTCACCTACCGCTGGCACGGCCACAACGAGGGCGAGGAGGTCTTCTCCGGGCGCTACCGCCCCGACGACGAGATCGCCGAATGGAAGGACCGCGATCCGATCGTCCGCATGCGCGCCGTGCTCGCAGAGCGTGGAGTCCTCGACGCCGACGGCGCCGAGGCGATCGACCGGGAGGAGACGGAGCGCGTCGAGGAGGCGCTGACCTTCGCCGAGGCGAGCCCGACCCCTCATCCCGACGAGGCGCTCGCCCACCTGTACGCCGACCGTCCGGCGGCGCCAGAGGCCGATGGCCATCCCGCGTCGCCGGACGTCGATCAGACGCCCCCGGCCGAGTCCGTCCCCGAGCTGGCGACCCCCGCCGGCAAGGTCCGTCCCGGAGAGGTCTGATGCCCGATCGCGACCTGTACTTCATCCGCGCCATGTACGAAGGCCTCCGCGACGCGATGGCGGAGGACCCGACGGTGGTCGTGATCGGCGAGGACGTCGACCGCTCGATCATCGGCGCCACCAAGGGGCTCATCGAGGAGTTCGGGCCCGACCGCGTGCGCAACACGCCGATCTCCGAGGCCACCTTCTGCGGCGCCTGTGTGGGGGCGGCTGCCGCCGGCCTGCGGCCCGTCGTCGATCTCATGGTCGGCTCGTTCTTCTACGTCGCGATGGACCAGGTGGCCAACCAGGCGGCGAAGCTTCCCTACATGTCGGGCGGCCAGGTCCAGCTTCCGATCGTCTACTTCACGGCCACGGGCCCGTCCGGATCGGCGGCGGCGCAGCACTCCGAGAACCCGCACCCGATGCTCATGAACGTCGCCGGGCTCAAAATCGTCATGCCCAGCACGCCGGCCGACGCCAAGGGACTCATGCTCGCCGCCATTCGCGACCCCAACCCCGTCGTCTACCTTCAGGATGCCGTGCTCGGCGGCACGAAGGGGCCGGTGCCCGAGAAGGCCTACGAGGTGCCGATCGGCGTCGCGGACGTCAAGCGTCCCGGCGACGACGTCACGCTGGTGGCCATCGGCGCCCTGGTCGGCCGGGCGCTGGCGGTCGCGGAGCAACTGCAGGAGGACGAGGGGATCTCCGTCGAGGTCATCGACCCTCGCTCGCTCGTGCCGCTCGACGAGGAGGCGATCCTCGCCTCCGTGCGCCGCACCGGCAGGCTCGTCGTGGCGGACAACGCGCGTCTGACCTGCAGCGCCGCGAGCGAGATCGCCGCCCTCGTCGGCGAGCGCGCCTTCGACGCGCTCAAGGCGCCGCCCCGCCGCGTCGCCTGGGAGCAGGTGCCGGTGCCGTTCGCTCCCGTGCTCGAGCAGCGCGTCCTCGTCGGCGACGACGACATCCGCGATGCGGTACTGGCCACCGTCGGCGCCGCGGCGCGGGCCTGAGCGCCATGGACGTGACGCTGCCCAAGTGGGGGATGACCATGCAGGAGGGCACGATCGCCTCCTGGGAAGTGGAGGTGGGCGACTCGGTGACCGAGGGTCAGGTGATCGCCAACGTCTCCACGGAGAAGGTGGACGCCGACCTCGAGGCGCCGGCCACCGGCACGCTCACGGAGCTCCTCGTATCCGCCGGCGACACCGTGCCAGTCGGAGAGGTGATCGCGCGGATCGAGACTGGATGAGCGGGCTGCTCGACGGTCGGGTCGCCTTCATCACCGGTGGTGCCCGGGGCATCGGGCGAGCGGTCGGCGAGCGTTACGCGCGCGAGGGCGCGCGCGTGATGCTCGGCGACATCGACCTCGAGGCGGCACGCGCCGCCGCCGAGGCCATCCCCGGCGGGGAGGCGGTCGCGCTCGATGTCAGCGACCCGGACGCGGTCGAGCGGGCCGAGGCGGCCTGCCGCGATCGGCTCGGCCCTGCCGACGTGGTCGTCGCGAACGCCGGCATCCTCGTCCTGGCGCCAGCGCTGGAGCTGAGCTTCGAGGCGTGGCGCCGCTCGCTCGACGTCAACCTCACCGGCGCGTTCCTGACCTGCCGCACGTTCGCCCGCTCCATGGTCGCCAGGGGCGAGGGGCGGATCATCGTGACGTCATCCCTCTACGGCCGCCGCGGCGGGCGCGAGAACGTCGCGTACTCGGCCACGAAGTTCGGGGTCATCGGCCTCGTCGAGTCGCTCGCTGCCGAGCTGGCAGCCCACGGTGTGCTGGTCAACGCGGTCTGCCCCGGCCAGGTCGACACGGAGATGATGCGCACGCTGTTCTGCCGCCGCGCGGCCCTGCAGGACCGCGGCCCCGCGGACGTGGCGGGCGAGCTACTCGCCCGCATCCCGCTCGCGCGCCTCGCAGCGGTCGAGGAGATCGCCGACGCGTTCGTCTTCCTGGCCTCGCCCCTCTCCCGCTACATCACCGGCCAGAGCCTCGTCGTCGACGGTGGGATGGCGGTCGGGCCGTGAGCTCACTCGCCGGGAAGGTGGCCGTCGTCACGGGGGCGGCGTCCGGCATCGGCCGGGCGTCCGCGATGGCGCTGGCGGAGGCCGGCGCCTCGGTGATGATCGGGGACATCGACGTCGCGGGCGCCGAGGCGACGGCCCGCGAGGCGGGCGGCCGTGCGCGCCGCTGCGACGTGGCCAGCGCCGCGGAGCTCGCCGATCTCGTCGCGGCGGCCGTCGCTGCATTCGGCGGTGTCGACATCGTCTTCGGCAACGCGGGGCTCCTGCAGACGGCGTCCCTGGAGGACGTGTCGGTCGCCGCGTTCGAGCGCCACCTCGCGATCAACCTGACCGCGAACTTCGTTCTCGCCAAGGTGTGCGCCCCTGTGATGCGACGACGCGGCGGGGGCTCGATGATCTTCACCGCATCCGTCGGGGGCCTGCGAGGCACGGCCGGGTCCGCGGCGTACAACGCGTCCAAGGGCGGTCTCGTGAACCTCACGCGATCGCTCGCGGACGAGCTCGGGCCGGACGGCATCCGGGTCAACTGCCTGTGTCCGGGTTGGGTCGACACGCCGTTCAACGACCCGTTCTGGGCACAGGCCGGCGAGGAGGCGCGCCGCGCGATCGCCGAGCGGATCCCGCTGCGTCACCAGGCCACGCCCGAGGAGGTGGCGCCGACCGTGGTGTTCCTCGCCAGCGACGCGGCCGGATACGTCAGCGGGCATGCGCTCGTCGTGGACGGCGGGTGCTTCGCCACGTGAGCAGGCCGCCAGCCGCCCATCCCGGCTTGGATCGCTTGACGGTCGAATTGGATCCAAATAGGGTCCTTGGTCGACCGACCGCGCCACGATGAGCACACCGTCCGAGAACCTCGACCCCATGTCGCCCGGTGACGCCGGCGAGACGCTCGCCAGCGTCCAGCGCCGTCGCGCGGCCGCCTGGCTGGGGGTCGGCTGATGCGCTTCGTCGTTCTCGGCGCGGGTGCCATCGGCGCCTACGTCGGCGCGGCGCTGGTCCGTGGCGGCGCCGACGTGACGCTCATCGCCCGCGGCCCGCACCTGCGCGCGATGCAGGAGCACGGCGTCCAAGTGCGCAGCCCCCGCGGTGATTTCGACGTTCATCCGCCGGTCACCGAGGCGATCGAGGCGATCGGCGACGCCGATGTCGTCTTCCTGGCGCTGAAGGCCCACAGCCTCCCGGCGCTGGCGGAGCGCATCGGCGGTGCCCTCGGTCGCGACACTGCGGTGGTCGCTGCCCAGAACGGCATCCCGTGGTGGTACACGCACGCGGCGGGGAACGCGCCCGCCGGCGTCCGGCTCGAGAGCGTGGACCCGGGCGGCCGCCTCGCCAACGCGATCGACGTCAGCCGTGTCGTCGGGTGCGTGGTCTACTGCTCGACCGAGGTCGTCGAGCCGGGCGTCATCCGGCACATCGAGGGCACGCGCTTCGCCATCGGCGAGCCCGACGGCACGCGCAGCGAGCGCTGCCGGCAGATCTCGGAGGCGTTCGCGGCCGGCGGCCTCCGGGCACCCGTCGACGCCGACCTGCGGACGCAGATCTGGCTCAAGCTCATCGGCAACGTCGCGTTCAACCCCGCCAGCGCGCTGACGGGAGCGACGCTCGCGCAACTGGGAAGCACGGCGGAGATGGTGGCCGCGCTGCGTGCGGTGCTCGAGGAGGGGGCGGCGGTGGCTGCCGCGCTCGGCGTCGAGCTCCCCGTGTCGATCGACCGCCGTCTCGAGGCCGGCTTCGCGGTCGGCGACCACAAGACGTCGATGCTGCAGGACCTCGAGGCGGGGAGGCAGCTGGAGGTGGGGTGCCTCACAGGGGCGGTCGTGGAGCTCGCCGAGCAGCTCGGCGTCCCTGTCCCCGCGATGCGCGTCCTGGACGCGTGCACGAAGCTGCTCGACGCCCGCCGTGTGCCCGAGCATGTCGGGGCAGCCGCCTGATGCGGACGCTCATCATCGGTGCGGTGGTGCTCGACGGCACGGGCGCACCGCCACGGACAGACGCGACGGTGGTGGTGGAGGACCACCTCATCACGGAGATCCTGGACCGCCATGCGCCCTACTACGACCGTGCGGGGACCGTCATCGACGCGCGCGGCGGCTTCGTCCTTCCAGGGCTGATCAACCACCACGTGCACGGTCTCACGCGCGGCCCCCTGATGATCGTGGGGGAGCCACCGCTCGGCGACGACCGGGTGCGGGCGAACCTGGACCGCCTGCTGTGCCAGGGCGTGACGACCGCGCTGAACGTCGACGGCTTCCCCACGACCGAGGACGCCGTCGCGCAGTCGCGATTCCACCCGATTACGGTCAAGGTCACGACGCTGCACACGCCGACCCACCTGCGCTGGGCGACGGAGGGCCCGTTCCCGTTCGGCGGCATCCGCGACCGCCATCGCTGGACGCTCGACGACATGCTCGCGCGCGGCGCGCCGGCGATTGGGGAGGCGGGACCGGGCGTCGATGCGCACTGGGCCGACTACACGCTGATCCCCGAGGCGGTCGGCGTCGACGTGACGCGTGCGCGGGCCTTGCGGCAGGCGGCCGAGGCCGCTGATCGCGAACGGCTGTCGAGCCTCCTGGACGGGACGCGCACGACCGTGGACCAGATGCTCGAGATCCACGCGCGGACGATCGAGTGGCGCGATCTGGCCGGCCGGGCGCTCGAGGAGGCGATCGACGCCGCGCGCACGCGCGACGTACCGATCGTCCTCCACCACACCCCCGGGACGCACGAGATCGTGCTCGAGGCCGCCGCCGCCCTGGGTCCGCGTGCGATCGCCGGTCACTCGAACTTCCAGATCGCAGATCCGGACGATGCGGCGCGGCGCGCGCGCTCCCTGCGCGACCGAGGCGCCCTCATCGACATCATGTCCGGCGACGCGTTCGGCGCTCGCGAGTTCCATCCCACACCCGACGTGACGTTCCGGCTGTTGGCCGACGGCCTCGTCGACCTCATCTCCACGGACTACGCCGGCGGCTTCTGGGACCCGATGCTGCTGGTCGTCGAACGCGCCGCTGCGGCCGGCGCCATCTCGCTCGAGGCCGGCGTGCGTCTGGTCACCTCCTCGCCGGCCGACGCGATCCCGGCCCTTGCCCCGGATCGTGGACGGATCGTTCCCGGCGCCGTCGCGGACCTGGTCGTCACCGAGCCGGGAGCGCTCTCGCGGGTGCGCAACGTGCTCGTCAGCGGGCGGCAGGTCGAGTCGCCGGTCGACGCGTGGTAGCGCGGATCGAGGCGATCCCCGTCGCGCTTCCCGTCCGGCGTGAGTGGCGTTGGCGGGGGCTCGGAGGCGAGCTCGGCCGCTGGGTCGTCGTCCGGGTGCACACCGACGACGGGCTGGTGGGCCTGGGCGAGGCCACCCCGCTTCCGGACTGGGGCGGCGACTTCAACCACCGCGCTGGGGAGACCCCGGCCACGGTCGTCCACGTCGTCTCCGACTTGCTGACCCCGGTGGTGGTCGGCACCGATCCCTTCGACGTCGAGCGGACGCTGGTTCGCATGGACGCCGTCGTCTCGGGGCACGCCTACGCCAAGGCCGCGGTCGAGATGGCGCTGCACGACCTCCAGGGCCGCGTCACCGGCCAGCCGCTCTACAAGCTGCTCGGCGGGCGCTTCCGCGACGGCGTCGAGGTCGCCCATATGATCGGCATCATGCCGCCCGAAGAGGCCGTCGACGAGGCGCAGGCGGCGATCGCCGACGGCTGTCGCGCGTTCCAGATCAAGGGCACCGGGCAGCTCGCGCGCGACGTCGAGGTGGTCAGCGCGGTGCGCGAGGCCGCGGGGCCGGACGTGCTGCTGCGACTCGACGCCAACCAGGGGTACAGCGGCAGCGGTACCAAGGCGGCGGTGCGCGCGGTGCGGCGCCTCGTCGAGGCCGGGGTGGACATGGTCGAGCAGCCCGGCGAAGGGCTCGCAGAGCTCGCCGCCGTGCGCGCGGCCGTGGACGTCGAGGTGATCGCCGACGAGAGCGCCTGGGACATGGCTGACGTCCTCGACGTCGTGCGAACGGGCGCGGCCGATGCGATCTCGATCTACATCGCCAAGGCCGGCGGCCTGGCGCGGGCGCGTCGGGTCGCCGTGCTGGCCGAGGCCCACGGGATGCCGTGCGACGTCAACGGCTCACTCGAGAGCGGCATCGGCACCGCCGCCAACGTGCACCTGGCCACCGCGATGCCGGCCATCGACCTGCCCGCCGTCATCTCCGTGAGCGCGCCCCGGGACACCGGCGCCGCCCGTGCGGCGGGTCGCTACTACGCCGACGACCTGCTGACGCAGCCGCTGCGCTGGGAGGACGGGCGTCTCTTCGCGCCCGAAGGCCCGGGCCTCGGGGTCGAGATCGACGAGGACAAGCTCGCGGCCTACCGGGTGGCCGTCGCATGACCGAGCCCACCCGCCGGCCGCTCTCGCGGATGCGCGCGTCGATCGCCAAGTCGATGAGCGCCAGTGCCCTCGTGCCGCAGTTCACCGTCGAGATGGACGCCGACCTTCGCCGCCTGGCGGAGTGGCGGGTGAAGCGCGAGGACCCACCGAGCTACGCGGACGTCGTCGTCGCGGCCGTCGCCCGCGCGCTGGCCGACCATCCGCAGCTCAACGCGTCCTTCGCCGAGGACGCCATCCTCGTGCACACCGTGTGCAATGTCGCGATCGGGATCGCGCTGGCGGATGGGCTCATCGCGCCGGCGATCCGCGGGGCTGACACGCTCGACCTTGCGGCGATCGCCGCCGAGCGCCGCCGGCTGACCGCCGCCGCCGAAGGCGGGAGCCTGACGCCCGAGGAGATCTTCTCACCCACGTTCACGGTGTCCAATCTCGGGCCGTTCGGCGTGCGGCGGTTCCGCGCGCTCGTCGTGCCGCCCCAAGCGGCGATCCTCGCGCTCGGCGCCCTCACGGCGTCGAGCGAGATTTCGCTGTCGCTCTCCTGCGACCACCGCGTCGTCGATGGCGCGCCTGCGGCCCGGTTCCTCGGCGACGTCGTCGAACGGCTGCAGGCGCCGGCGTGGCTGGACGACCTGTGAGCGCGGCCGTCGACCTGCCACGCCCGCTGCTGCGGGGCGCGCGCGGGTCGGTGGCGTGCGGGCACCCGCTCGGCGTGACCGCGGGGCTCCAGGCGCTCGCCGCCGGGGGCGGCGCCGTGGACGCCGCGGTGGCCGCGGCCGCCGCGCTCGCGGTGGTGCTGCCGCAGTCGTGCGGGTTCGGTGGAGACGCGCTGCTGCTCGTGCACGCGCCCGGCGGCGCGGTCACCGCGTTCAACGGCAGCGGCGCGGCGCCCGGCGGCCTGGCCGGCCCGATCCCGCGCGACGGGGCGGGCGCGGCGGCCGTGCCGGGTGCGGTGGCGGCCTGGGCGGACGCCCATGAGCTCCTCGGGCGCCTGGCCTTCGCCGAGACGCTGCGTCCGGCCCTCGAGCTCGCCCGCGACGGATTCCCGGTGGACGAGGGTCTCGCGGCGGCGGTGACGCGCCAGCGCCCGCGACTCGAGCGCGGCGCGCCGGGCTGGCCGCTGCTGCGGGCGCGCGCCGGTGAGACGGTGCGCCAGCCGCCGCTGGCCGTGCTCGTCGAGGCGCTCGCGCGCGATGGCGCGCGAGCGTTCTACGAGGGCCCCACCGCGCAGGCCGTCGCGGCACGCTGCGCCGCCGACGGGGGCACGCTCTCGGCGGCCGACCTCGCCGCGCACCGCACGGTCGTCCGCGACGCGCTGCGAGTGCGCTTCGGCCCGGCCACGGTCACGCTGCAGCCGCCGGTCTCGCAGGCCGCGCTCGCCGGGCTCGCGCTCCGCACGCTCGAGGCGGCGGCGCCGAGCGAGGCCGCCGGGCGCACGCACGTGGCGATCGAGGCGGTCGAGGCGGCCTTCGAGCACCGCGACGAGCTGGCCGTGGAAGGGGCCGCGGAGCGCCTGCTCTCCGCGCCGCCCGCGGAGATCGACCGCGAGCGGGCTCGTCGGTTGGGCGGCCCGCGCGGCTACGCCCACACGACCGCTGTCACGACCGCCGACGCGAGCGGCACGGTCGTGTCGATGCTGATCAGCGTCTTCGACGACTTCGGCTGCGCCTCCCTCGTGCCCGAGGGCGGCTTCCTCCTGAACGACCGGCTCGCCGGGTGCTCGAGCGACCCCGCGTCGCCCAACGCGGCCGCGCCGGGGCGCCGGCCGGTGCACACGCTCGCGCCCGCCCTGCTCGAGCACGGCGGCCGGCTCCTAGCGCTGGCGACGCCCGGCGCCGACGGGCAGGTGCAGACGCTCCTGCAGGTCGTCGACGCGCTGGTGACGGAAGGCGCGAGCTTGCCCGACGTCCTGCGTCGGCCGCGCTGGCGCTCGCAGGAGGCGCGCGTGCTTGTGGAGGAGAGCGTCCCGGACGCCCTCGCAGGCGCCTTGTCGGTCCGCGGCCACGACCTCGAGCGCCTCCCGGACGGCGACGGCCTCTTCGGCGCGGTGGCCGTGGCGGGTGTCGAGAGCGGCCAAGGCACGGTGCTCGCCGCTGCCGATCCGCGGCGCGAGACCTGGGCGGGGGTCTGGTGACCCGTCACGACGCGAACAGAGGGGAACGCAGGATGCCGAGCGGAATCGTCACGACCCGCGATGCGGGGCTGGAGCTGGCGGACCGGCTGCTGGCCGGCGTGCGCGACGCGGCGGCCGAGGATGGCCTCGCCATGGCCGCAGCCGTCCTGGACCGCGGCGGACAGCTGGTGGCCGCGATGCGGATGGACGGGGCGCAGATCTGCGCGGTGCCGCTGGCCATCGACAAGGCGTTCACGGCGGTCGCCGTACACCAGCCGACGGAGGCGTGGGCGCAGAGCACGCAGCCGGGCGGGTCCGACTGGGGCTTCAACACGACGCTCGGCGGGCGCATCGTCGTCTTCGCCGGCGGAATGCCGATCGTCTTCGATGACGAGGTGATCGGCGGCCTCGGCGTGAGCGGGGGCGCTGCCCACCAGGACAAGGCCTGCGCGGAGAGCGCCCTCCGTGCGGCGGGCCTCGCATGAGCGACGCGGCGGATCAGCGGGGCCGCCTGCGCGATGACGCACGTCCAGAACGTTTTGGATCCAATTAACAATGCTTGGACACACTGTTCCCATGCGGCGCTCAGGGAGCCGTCCGGAACGTATCGCCCCGAGCCAGCACGGGCTCGAGCAGGCCCTCCTCGATATAGGCCTCGAGATCTGAGTAGACGTCGAGCCCGAGGGCTTGCTGCCCGGGGTAGCCGAGACGCTCGCGGACGGCGTCGCTGAGGTAGTACGCTCCCGCAACGGCGACGAGCAGCGTGTCCAGGTCGTCCGGCTGTTCGCGCTCGAGGCGCTCGAGCGCCGCTGCAGGGGGCAGGCCGGTCAGGCTGGCGACGATGCGATCGAGCTGCGGCGCGAGGTCCGGGTGCACGGCGAGCACCCGCTCGAGCCACCGGCCGTCGGCGTCGGCCTCGCTCGCGCTGGGCATCCCGGCGGCCGCGGGGATCAACGCGTCGGCGATCTCGTCCGGGATCACGGCACGGCCTGACCGCAGCGCGTGGCCAGCAGGTGCTCCGTGTTGCGAAGCGCCAGCGCGGCGATCGTAGGCGTGGGGTTCGCGCTCGCGCCGGTCACGAACGCGCTGCCGTCCATCACGTAGAGGTTGGGGACGTCGTGGGCCCGACCCCACGGATCGACGACGGACCGCTCGGGATCCGTGCCCATCCCCGCCGTCCCGAGGAGGTGCCAGCCGAACTCCGCCATCAGCGGCAGCGATACCACGTCCGACGCGCCGGCCGCGCGCAGGGACTCCTCGGCCCGCTCGACGTTGAACGCCAGGATCCGCCGGGCGTTGTCGGCAACGCGGTAGGTCACCTTCGGCGCCGGGATCCCATCACCGTCCACGAGATCGGGCGAGAGCGTGACACGGTTGCCCTCCTCCGGGAGGTCCTCGGCCGTGATGCCCCAGATCGCGGCGTGGCCGATCCAGCGTCCGACGTGGTCGTGGATGGCCGGGCCCCAGCGCCGCGCGCCCGGCCACGGGAACAACGCCGCTCCGAGGGGACCGCCCGAAGGCACGAGGTTCCACTTGGCTCCGCGTACGAATCCGCGCGTGGTGTCGGTCTCGTAGAACTCCATCGACTGGATGCTCTGGCCCCACTGGCCCTGCCAGCTGGCGAACGGCTCGTCGAAGAAGCCGACGACGCGCGTGAAGGGGTGCATCATGAGCCGGCGCCCGACGAGGCCGGAGCGGTTGATCAGGCCGTCTGGGAAGCGCTCGCAGGCTGAAAGCAGCAGGAGCCGCGCAGTGCCGATCGCGTTCGCGGCGAGGACGACGACGTCCGCCGCCTGGAATCGCTCGACGCCGGCGCGGTCGATGTAGACGGCCCCCGAAGCGCAACCGTTGGGCGCGAGCCGGATCTCCCGCACCCGCGCGCCCGTGATCAGGCGCGCGCCGTCGCGGCGCGCGGCGGGCCAGTGGGTGACGTCGGCGGAGCCCTTCGCACCCTCTCCGCAGCCCCATCCGCAGACACCTCGCTGGACGCACGGCCGGCGACCCCGGTAGGGGCGCGAGAGAATCGCGTTCGGACCGGGCCACCAATGCCAGCCCAACTCGTTGTGCGCGCGTGCGATGCGGCGGCCGGCGGCGCCGAGGGGCAGGGGCGGTAGCGGGGGCGTCGCGCCGGGCGGATACGCGGGATCACCCTCGAGCGCCGCCACGCCGAAGTCGGCGTCGACGCGGTCGTAGAACGGCTCGAGGTCGGCGTAGGAGAGCGGCCAGTCCTCGGCGACGCCGTCGAGCGACCGCACCCGGAAGTCCGAGGGCGCGAAGCGCGGCCAGTGCGCGCCGTAGAGGATCGTGCTGCCGCCCACCGCGTTATACATGAGTGGGGTCATTTCGGCGTTCGCCGAGTCGACCGGGTAATCCGCAGGTTCACGCCGGACGTTCGGGTCTGCGTGCCAGCGCCGGAGCGCCGCGACCTCCCACTCGGGCCGCGCCCCGGGGTACTCCATTGGGTCCGGCCAGTCTCCCTGCTCGAGGCAAACGACGTCGACGCCCGCGGTGGCCAGGCACCCGGCTGCGACAGCTCCCGACGGGCCCGCCCCGATGATCAGGACGTCGGCTTCCCGGGCCACGGCCATGCATGAACGCTATCCGAAGTGGATCCAATCCGCAATATGCAGCTCGGGCACACGGACGGCGGAGCGCTCGTCATGAGCACCTACGGCCACCCGCCCGACGACGAAACGCAGGAGCGCGTCCGTGCGACGTTCTGGCCGCAGCCGGAACGGCGCGGGCGGTGTAGCGCGTGGCTGGCTTGGCGAAGCGGCTACGCGTGGCAACGTTCGAGTCCGTGCCCCGATCCACCCAACCCTCGCCGTTCTAGTCAGCGCCATCGCGCGAGCAACCCGGAAGCATCAGGGGCCTGGGGCGTCGGTTGGCATCCGCGCGTGAGGCTCAGCAAGCCCCACGCAGAGACGATTGCCCAGACGCCTTCGAGCAGTAGGAAGCCGTACTGCTGGTCGAGCGCGGCGAGCACGGTGAGTACCGACGAGCCGGCGAGGTTGAGCGTCAAGTAGAGCCAAGATTGGGTGTTCAGCGCGCCGAACTGCGCGGCGGTGAACGCGGCGAGCACACACAGTGCTCCGACGACCTGAACGACCTCCGGGACCAGACCACTAGACGTGGCTGCTGCAAGGAACGACATGAGGTCTCCGAACTAGTTGCGGTTGCGGTGCGTCGTCGTTCCCGCCGGGCACGGCGCACATCTCGTCCGGGTCGAGGCTGCGCTCGACGGCGGGAGATACGAACACGGGCTCAAGTGGTCGCGCTGATGTCGACGGCCTCGGCCACGACCTCGTCGAACTGCTCGGCTCGGTGATGCGCAACCCCTCAGCTGGCTGACCGACCGCCAGCCCTGCTGCTGCCAATCGCTGCACGACTGCGGTGGGGTCTCGGCATTTGCGGCCCACAGGGTCGTACCTAGGAGGGTCTAGCCAAACGGCTAGCGAAACCAGGCACAGCGACTTGACAGCCGGAGCGGCTGTGAGAGATGTTTCGGCGATGCGGCACGTAACGCTCCTCTGGTTCCTGGTTGTGGCGCTTGTATTGGCCATGGCCGTGGGAACGGCTTCCGCCGATCCGGTCAAGAGTCCGCGTGTGGACTTCGGAACAATCGTTTGCGGAGACGTCACCTACACGCTCGTCTCGCCGTTCGGGGCTCCCGTCAGTCAGGCGCTGACGGCGAACGGCGCCAACAGCACGAGCACGGCCCTCCTCGTCGTCGACAAGGCCGGGACACGGTTCCCGCAGAACCTGTTGACGCTCTGCACGGCGTTTCCGCCCGGCGAGCCCTCGTTCCAGACGTACTTCTTGATCACGCCCGCCCGCTGACAGACGAGGCCTGCGGTCCGGTCCCTACGCCGCGAACGGCACGGCGCGCGCGACTGAGCGCGCAAGCGAGCTTGGAAAGGATTGTCAGGTCGGCGTGCAGCCGGACCCGATCCAGTCCACGGACGCGGAGCGGCGCGAGCGCCCACTCATGCTTGGGGCGTCCGAACTCGCGCTCGACAGCGCCACGGCTCGCGTAGAGCTTGCGGGAGCGCTCGGACTCGCGCGGGATCAGCAGGGTGCAGACGGTCGGCCTTGATCCATACATGATGGCCAGGCCGTCGGGCGCGTCGAGCGCCAGGTCGAAGAGCTGCTCGCGGGCGAAGCGCGGCCCGGCGGCTTCGGCTCGCGTCCAGCCCGACGCGTCGGCGGCCACCCTGCAGCGATCATGTCCAGGGGCGAGTTCGGCCGTCGTCGGAGCTATCGCGGAGATGTCGAGACGACCTCATGGAACAGGTCAAATTTACACGAAGTGGGGCGCTACTACGGCCGGTGGCGTGCCCCCGATGGCCGGCGCTTCACTCGCCGCCTGGGGGTGATGCGAGAGCGGGGCTCCGCAGACGGGCTGACACGCTGAGACGCTGAGCGCGCCCTTCGCAATCTGATCGAGGCCGGACTTTCGCCCAAGACGGTCGCGCTTCAGCGTCGACGGCGAGGTCGTGGACGGGGCCGTGTCGACACCGCTCGAGCGCTACGCGCCGTGAGTGCCCGCGGGCGTTCATCCCGGGTCGCTCGCGAGGCGGTCCTGGGGTCGGGAACCGACCCCGCGGGTCGGCCGCTGATCGAGCAGCAGCCGCTGAAGCGAGCGCCCGTCGTGCCCGACAGCACCGGACGTTCGTCGTTGGGCTCGTCGCGCGACCGAAGTATGGTCCCGTGATCATGAGTTGCCCCGCGTGCGGAGCGGCGAACCGTCCGGACAGGCGCTTCTGCGTGCAGTGCGGGACGGCGCTCGAGCTGCGCTGTCCCGGCTGCGGGGCGGCGAGCGAGCCGGGTGACCGCTTCTGCGGCGAATGCGGCACCGCGCTCCCGACCGGCGCGCCTGTGGCCGCCGCTGCGCCGGCAGCACCGTCGGCGTCGGTCTCCGAGCGGCGGCTGGTGTCCGTCCTGTTCGCCGATCTCGTCGGCTTCACGACGCTGAGCGAGCATCGCGACCCGGAGGAGGTCCGCGAGCTGCTGTCGCGGTACTTCGATCGCTGTCGAGCGCTGATCGAGCGCTTCGGCGGCACGGTGGAGAAGTTCATCGGCGACGCGGTCATGGCCGTTTGGGGCACGCCCGTCGCCCATGAGGACGACGCCGAGCGCGCCGTGCGCGCCGCGCTGTCCCTGACGCAGGCGGTCACGGCGCTCGGCGGGGAGGTCGGCATGCGACAGCTGCGCGTCCGCGTCGGGGTGCTCACCGGCAGCGCGGCCGTGGAGGTCGGCGCCCGAGGCGAGGGCATGGTGCTGGGCGACACCGTCAACACCGCCTCGCGCCTGCAGTCGATCGCGGCGCCGGGTACGGTCCTGGTCGACGAGGTGACCCGGCGCGCCAGCGAGTCCGCGATCGTGTACGAGGAAGCCGGCGTCCACGACGTCAAGGGCCGCGAGCAGCCCGTGCACGCCTACACCGCGCTGCGCGTGGTCGCGGGCGCCGGCGGCGCCCGCCGCCGTCCAGGGCTGGAGGCGCCGTTCGTGGGGCGCGACGCCGAGCTGCAGGCGATCATCGAGGCCGGGGAGCAGAGTGCGGATCAGCGCTACGCGCGACACGTCGCGGTCGTCGGCGAGGCGGGCACCGGCAAGTCGCGGCTGCTGTGGGAGTACTTCAAGTACATCGACGGCATCGTCGAACAGCGCTGGTGGCACCAGGGCCGCTGCCTGTCCTACGGCGAGGGGGTTGCGTACTGGGCGCTGGCCGAGATGGTCCGCACGCGCGCCGGCATCCTCGAGGAGGAGCCGCCCCGGGTGGCGCGCGAGAAGCTGCGGGCCGCGGTCGAGTCGCACGTGCCCGACGAGCGTGAGCGACGGCTCGTCGAGCCGCGGCTCGCACATCTGCTGCGGCTCGAGGACCGCCCGGACGCCGATCGCGCCGACCTATTCAGCGGCTGGCGGCTGTTCTTCGAACGCATGGCCGCCTCCAGCCCGGTAATCCTCGTCTTCGAGGACCTGCAGTGGGCCGACTCCGGCCTTCTCGACTTCATCGAGTACCTGCTCGACTGGTCCGCCGACTTTCCGATCTTCGTCCTCACGCTCGGCCGGCCCGAGGTGCGCGAGCGACGCCCGTCGTGGGACCCGCTCGTCCTCGCGCCGCTCGCGCCGCTCGCGATCGCAACCATCCTCGACGGCCTCGCCCCGGGGCTACCCGCCGAGCTGGTTGCCGACATCGGACGCCGCGCCGACGGAATCCCGCTGTACGCGGTAGAAACGATCCGCATGCTGCAGGACCGCGGCCTGCTCGTGCAGGAGGGCTCGCGCTACGTCGTCGCCGGCGACGTGGGCAACCTCGACGTGCCCGAAACCCTCCACGCGTTGGTGGCATCGCGGCTCGACGGCCTCTCGCACGCCGAGCGCTCGCTGCTGCAGGACGCCTCCGTCCTCGGCCAGTCGTTCACCGCCGCCGGTGCCGCGGCGCTCAGCGGGCGCCCCGAGCCCGAGGTGGTCGCGGTGTTGGACGGGCTGGTCGCCAAGCAGGTGCTGGGCCGCGACGACGACCCGCGCTCACCGGATCGCGGGCAGTACGTCTTCCTGCAGGCGCTGTTGCACACCGTCGCCTACGGCACGCTCTCGCGGCGAGCCCGCAAGGCCCGGCACGTTGCTGCAACGAGGCATCTCGGGGAGACCTGGACGGGCGAGGCGTCCGACATCGCCGAGGTGCTGGCGTCGCACTACCTGGAGGCGATCCGCGCGGACCCAGACGCGCCGGACGTGGCGGCGCTGCGCGCGGCGGCCCGCGAGCGGCTCAGCGCCGCGGGGCGCGCCGCGGCGTCGCTCGCCCTGGGAGCCGAAGCGCAGCGGTACTTCGAGCAGGCCGCCGACCTGGCCGATGACGAACTCGAGCGGGCGACGCTGTTCGAGCAGGCGGGGCGTGCGCTGTGGCAGAGCGGCGACCTGGATGCGGCCGAGCTGCGACTGCGCCGCGCGATCGAGCTCAACGAGCGCAACGGCTCGACCGCAGGCGGCACGGCGGCGGCGGCCCTCGCGAACGTCCTCAGGCATGTCGGGCGCCTCGACGAGGCCCGCGGGCTCTTCGAGCGGCTGCTCGCCGCGGACGATCCCGGTATGGACAGCATCGTGCGGGCCCAGGCTCAGGCCGGGTTGGGCGGCGTCCTCACCTTCGCCGGCGCAACTACGCAGGCGGGCGTCCTGTTCGACGAGGCGCTCACCACGCTCGAGCAGGAGCAGGCGTGGCCGGCGCTCGCCGAAGCGCTCGTGAACCGCGCCGTCTACCTCATCTACCGCCATCGCCTCCAGGAGGGGACCGGCGTCCTTCGCCAGGCGCTGACGCTCGCCGAGCAGCACGACCTGCCTCCTGTCGCTCTGCGAGCGCGGCTCAACCTTGCCGGTGTATCTCTGGAGGGCGACCGCTTCTCGGAGGCCGTGGATGAGGTCAACGAGGGCCTCGCCCTCGCACGCGAGCGCGGCGACCGCGTGTGGGAGCGGGCCCTGGTCTCCCAGCTCATTGCGCCCCTCGTCGCGCTCGGACGCTGGGACGAGGCCGCCAGCGCCGGCGCGGCGGTCCTCGCCGGCCCTTCCGACGCCGACGCCGCGCAAGTCGCGGCCTTCATCGCGCCGGTCGCGGCGGCGCGAGGCGACGCCGTGAACCTGGAGCGCTGCCGGTCGATCGCCGCCACGTTGCGCGACTCCCAGTACGTCGATCTGCGCATGTGCGCGGCGCTCGTTTTCGCCCGCGACGCGCTCGAGCGCGGGGCGAGTGACGAGGTCCTGCGCCGCGCGCGCGATGTGCTCGACGAGTCAATGACGGGCGGCGAGCTCCGCGAGGAGGCGTACGCCCTGAGCATCGAGGCGGCGGTCGCCTCCGGCGATGACGCCGCGATCGCCGAGCTCGAGGCATACGTCGCCGCGCTGCCGCCGGCCCGCTCCACGCCGCTGCTGCGCGCGGGCCGCGCCCGCCTCGCCGCCGAACAGGCACACCGACGCGGCGACGCGGATGCCGCCGACAGCCTCGAGCAGGAGGCGATCGCGCTGCTGCGGGCGGTCGGCGCGCGCCCCCTTCTGGCCCATACGGTCCTCGAGCGGGCGCGCCGCCGCGACGACACCGAAGCGCTGGCAGAGGCGCGCGCGATCTACGCCGACCTCGGTGCGACCCGCTGGCTGGCTCGCATCGACGACGCCAGCGGCGTGGCCGCCTGACGCGGCACCTTACCCGCAGCGCGAGCCCAGACGTCAGCGCGTCGAGCGTCCGTGCTCGGCGATCGGGGTGAGACGCGCCGCCCTTGCGCAGGGCGTTCGTCGCGGGGCGGCAGCGCGTTACGGGGTCGCGCCGGTCAGGCTGTGCAGCCAACGCTCGGTGTGCTCGCGCCATACGTCGCAGCCCAGTTCGTCGTTGCGGACGATCGCCGCGCGCAGGTGGCGCTCGGCGTCGTCATGGCGGCCCAGCAGCGCGGCGAGGCCGCCGAGGTGGCGGTCGACGGCG
>JAXDHR010000169.1:0-11643 GCA_034664425.1 Solirubrobacteraceae bacterium | reverse complement strand
GTCGCGCCGATGCCGGTCCGCGCGAGCAGCTTGCGGCGCTGGCGGTGATGGCGCCCGATCCATTCCGACCAGTAGACCTTGTGCACGAACCAGTTGAGCACGATCAGCAGCACGACGATCGCGATGAAGCCGGTGATCGCCTCGAGCCGCGGGCCGAGCGACGAGGCGGCGCCGAGCAGCGCCTGGACGAGGAACCACGTCACGACCGCGGCGCCGAAGGCGATCACGGCGCCCATCACGACCGGCCGCCGGCGTGCCCGGTTGGCTCCCAGGAAGCTCGCCGTGACGGCGGCGAAGATCAGCACCGCCTCGAGCCCTTCGCGGAACACGATCATGCTCGCGTTGAACACGACGGTCGCGTGGCTCTGGTGCGTCTTGACCTCGGTCGGGTCGACGGGACCCGTCCTGGCCGTCGCCATCAGGTAGACGAGGCCGGTGACGGCGGCGAGTCCGGCCAGCCACCAGGCGAGTCGTGTCGGGTGCTTGGAGCGGCGGTCCGAGGGACGGGCAGCGAGCATCGTTAGGGAACCCTAACACAGAACTCCGACTCGCCGTGTCGGGAATGGTGACAGGTGCTCACGCCTCCGGCGTCAGAGCAGCGGTCAGCGGGAGCGGATCGCGAGCAGGTCGAGCGAGACCAGCGGCTCGTGCCGGCGGCCGTAGCGGCGCTCGTTCAGGACCCAGAGGCCCGGCAGCACGGCGGCGATCGGGAAGAGGAGCGGCCGCGTGTGGGCGCCGAAGAGCGCGATCAGCGCGCCGCCGAGCAGCGGGCCGATCGCGGTCGAGATCCCGACGATCGTGCCGAACAGGCCGAAGGCCGTGCCGCGCTCCTGGCCTCGGAAGAGGCTATGGATGGCGCCGCTGATCTGCGGCGTGATCAGCCCGCCGGCGCAGCCCTGCAGCAATCGCGCGTCGCCGACCCGCCCGGAGGGGACGAGCAGCAGGCCGAGCGTGAAGGCGTAGCCGGGGACGATTCACCGCAGCTCGTTGTCGCCCGCACCGAGACCGGTCCTGATGCCCGGCAGGGCGACGTTGACGATCGAGATGTCCAGCAGGGTCATGAACCCCGCGACCAGGCAGACGGCGAGCCTTCCAGCGCCGCGGGTCAGGGGCCTCCACCCACCCGCTGCCCGCTAGGCGGCGTCGGCGAGCGTGACGTCGCGCGCCACGTTGATCCGCTCGATCCGCGCGTGTGCCTCCTCGCCGAGGTAGCGGCGCCCGGCGATGCAGACGCAGAAGGCAATCGCGACGGCGCCCGCGCCGACGAAGAACGGGGTGCTCGGCGAGACCCACTCGGCCAGCTTGCCTGCGAGCCACGGCGCGATCGCGCCGCCCGCGAAGCGCACGAACGAGTACGCCGAGGAGGCGATCGGTCGCTCGACCGGTGCGACCTTCATGACCGCCTCGGTGAGCACCGTGTTGATGACGCCGAGGAACGCGCCGGCGGCGATCACGCAGATCGCGAGCGCGGTCGGCGAGCCCTCCTCGAGGCCCATGATCACGAGCAGGGCGGTGATCGCGACGTACATGGCGGCGAGCGTCGGCACGACGCCGAAGCGCTCCTTCAGGCGCGGCGCGACGAACACGGAGCTGATCGCCAGCAGCAGGCCCCAGCCGAAGAACACGAAGCCGAGCGCATGCGCGCCCATCCGCAGGGGGAACGGCGTGTAGGCGAGCAGCGTGAAGAAGCCGAAGTTGTAGGTGAGCGCGACGACGGCCGCGACGAGCAGCCCGCGGTGGCGCAGCGCCTTGAGCGGGTCCAGGAGCGAGATCTTCCGCGCGGGCTTCGGGATGTCGCCCAGCATCGAGAGGAGGAAGACGAAGCCGACGGCCATCAGCGCGGCGGTGCCGAAGAACGGCCCGCGCCAGGTGATGCCGCCGAGCAGGCCGCCGATCAGCGGCCCCGAGGCGATCCCGAGCCCGAGCGCGGCCTCGTAGAGGATGATCGCGCTCGACACGCCGCCGGAGGCGGCGCCGACGATCACCGACAGCGCCGTGGCGATGAAGAGCGCGTTGCCGAGCCCCCAGCCGGCGCGGAAGCCGACGATCGCGCCGATCGAGTTCGACGCGCCCGCGAGCGCCGAGAAGGCGACGACCAGCGCCAGCCCCGCCAGCAGCGTGCGCCGCGGGCCGATCCGGCTCGAGACCCAGCCCGTGACCAGCATCGAGACACCGGTGAAGGCGAAGTAGGACGTGAACAGCAGCTCGACCTGGCTCGGCGACGCCTTCAGGTCCTTCGCGATGGCCGGCAGGATCGGGTCGACCAGGCCGATGCCCATGAAGGCGACGACGCAGGCGAACGCGACCGCCCAGACAGCCTTGGGTTGACGGGTCAAGACAGGCTCCCTTCGGTCAGTCTGTGAAGGACGGGCAGCGCCGCGGCGAGGGCGCCGCGCTCATCCGGTTCGAGCGCCTCCAGGCGCTCCTGGAGCCGTGCGGTGCGCGCGCTCCGGCGCGCTTCCAGTCGCTCGCGGCCGCGATCGGTCACGCGCGCGAGCACCGCGCGCGCGTCCGACGGGTCGTCGATGCGCTCCGCGAGCCCGTCGCGCTCGAGCCGGCCGACCAGCGCGGTCATGCTCGGCTGCGCGACCGCCTCGGCGGCCGCGAGCGCGGTGATCCGCTGGGGGCCGGCGTCGCGCAGCGTGGCGAGCACCGAGGCGGCCGTGCGGCTGAGCTCGCCGTGCCCGGCCCGGCCGAGCGCGCGCCAGAGGACGGCGAGCTCCGCGTCGAGGTCGTCGGCGAGCGTCTGCATGGCTTCCATAGAGACACAATATAGCGCCACTATGCGTCACTCGTGTCGTATCGTCTCCGACCGATGACCGGCGACGAGATCCGCAACGGCTTCCTCGACTTCTTCGCCGCGCGCGGGCACAAACGCGTCCGCTCCGCGCCCGTCGTCCCGGCCAACGATCCGACGCTGCTGTTCGTCAACGCGGGCATGGTCCCGTTCAAGGACGTCTTCACGGGCGCGGAGACGCGCGACGAGCCGCGTGCGACCACCGTGCAGAAGTGCATCCGTGCGGGCGGCAAGCACAACGACATCGACGAGGTCGGGCGCACGCCGCGCCACCACACGTTCTTCGAGATGCTCGGCAACTTCTCGTTCGGCGACTACTTCAAGCGGGACGCGATCCAGATGGCCTGGGATCTGCTTCTCGACGAGTACGGGCTCCCGGTCGAGCGCCTCTGGTTCACCGTGCACCACTCGGACGACGACGCGGCGCAGCTGTGGGTCGACGTCGGCGCGGACCCCGAGCGCGTGCTGCGCTTCGGCGACAAGGACAACTTCTGGGAGATGGGCCCGACCGGTCCCTGCGGCCCCTGCTCTGAGATCCACTACTACCTCGGCGACGACCTGAGCTTGAACACCGCGGACCTGGTCAACGCCGATCACGAGGACAACCTCGAGATCTGGAACCTCGTGTTCATGCAGTACGACCGCGCGCAGGACGGGACGCTGACCGAACTGCCGAACCCGTCGATCGATACCGGTATGGGGCTCGAGCGCCTCGCCTCGGTGCTGCAGGGCGTGCGCTCGAACTACGACACCGATCTGCTGCGCCCGCTCGTGGACTTCGTCGCCGGGGAGTCGGGGCGCCCATACCTCGAGGACTCCGAGGACGGCATGTCGATGCGGGTGATCGCCGACCACGCGCGCTGCGCGGCGGTGATGATCACCGACGGCGTGTTCCCCGGCAACGAGGGCCGCTCCTACGTGCTGCGCAAGATCCTCCGCCGCGCGCTCTGGCACGCGCGGCGGCTGGACCTGGAGGTGCCGTGGTTCGCCGCGGCGACCGACAAGGCGATCGACATGCTCGGACCGACCTACCCCGAGCTCGAGCAGGCGCGCGAGGCGGTGCGCGCCTCGGTCAGCGGCGAGGAGCGGCTGTTCGAGTCGACGCTCGACTCGGGCATCAAGCGCCTCGACGAGGCGATCGCGCGCGCCGGCGGGGGCGTGCTCGCGGGTAAGGACGTCTTCCAGCTCTACGACACCTACGGGCTGCGCTCGGACCTGATCGGCTACATCGCCGAGACGCGCGGCGTCGAGGTCGACTGGAACGGATTCGAGTCCGCGCTCGAGGAGCAGCGCGCGCGTGCCCGGCGGTCCTGGCAGGCGGGTGGCGAGACGGGCGAGGCAGAGGCGTACGCGCAGCTCGACGCGCAGCTCGAGTCGGCGTTCGTCGGCTACGACCGAGAGACGGTCACCGGTGCGACGGTGCTCGGCATCGTCGCGGGCGGCGAGCGCGTCGAGGCGCTGGAAGCCGGCCAGCGGGGTGAGCTCGTGCTCGACGCGACGCCGTTCTACGGCCAGGCGGGCGGCCAGGTCGGCGATACGGGTGTCCTGGAGAACGACACGCTGCTCGCGCGCGTGACCGACGCGACGCGCACGCGCGGCCAGCTCGTGCTCCACCACGTGGCGGTCGAGGAAGGCCGCGTGGCGACCGGCGACCGCGTCGACGCGCGCATCGACGCCGAGCGGCGCCGCTCGATCCGCTCGAACCACACCGCGACGCACCTGCTCCACGCAGCGCTGCGCGAGGTGCTGGGCACGCACGTGCGCCAGGCCGGCTCGCTCGTCGCGCCGGATCGGCTGCGCTTCGACTTCACGCACTTCGAGCCGGTCACCGACGTCGAGCAGGATGCGCTCGAGCAGCTCGTCAACCGCGAGATCATCCGCGACGTGCCCGTGGCGACCGGTGAGATGCCGCTCGAGCAGGCACTCGAGACCGGCGCGATGGCGCTGTTCGGCGAGAAGTACCGCGACCCGGTACGGGTCGTGGTCATCGACGAGTTCTCCAAGGAGCTGTGCGGCGGCACGCACGTCGGAGCGACCGGCGAGATCGGCTCGCTGAAGATCGTCTCCTCGGACTCGGTCGCGGCCGGTGTGCGGCGGATCGAGGCCGTCACCCAGCTCGCGGCGCTCGAGCGCTTCCAGCGCGCGTCGCGCGCGGTCGAGCGGGCGGCGCGGCGGCTCGGCGTCGACGCCGACGCGGTCCCCGAGCGCATCGAGGGCCTGCAGGCGACCCTCCAGGAGGCCGAGCGCGAGACCGCCGCGCTGCGGCTGCGCCTGGCACAGGGCGGCGCCGGCGGCGCGCAGCCGAGCTGGGAGGACGCCGGGAACGGCGTCCAGGTGCTCGCGCGCGAGGTCGAGGATCTGCAGGCGGGCCAGCGCCGCGATCTGGCGGAGAGCCTGCTGCACAAGGTCGCGGACGGCGTGGTCGTGCTCGGATGGGGCGGCGACGGCAAGGCCGGCCTGCTCGTGCGCGTGGCCGATCACCTGACCGAGCGGCTCGACGCGCGCGACCTGGTCAACGAGCTCGCCGGCCACATCGGCGGCCGCGGCGGCGGCCAGCCGCGACTCGCCGAGGCAGGCGGGCGCGATGCGGGCCGGCTGGCCGAGGCGCTGGGCGCGGCGCCCGGCGTCGTGTCGGCGCGGCTCGCCGCCTGACCCATGCGGCGTGCCGCCGGCGCCGCCGTGGCGACCGCACTCGCGGGCGGGCTCGCGGGCGCGCCGGCCGCCGCGCGCGCAGACTTCGTCGACGTCCCCGTGGCGACGCTGTGGGCGTCGCCCGGCGCGGCGCGCGCGATCGACCGCCCGGCGCTGACCGATCCGCCCGATCTGCGCGCCTGGAGCCGCTCGCTCGACACGACGGCTCGCCGCGGGCTCGTCGGCCGGATCGAGACGCAGGCGCTGCTCGGTGACCGCGTCCGGGTGCTCGATCGCCGCGGCGCCTGGGTCCGCGTCGTCGTGCCGGGCCAGCCGACGCCGCGCGACGCGCGCGGCTATCCGGGCTGGGTGCCGCGCGCGCAGCTCGCGCGCGGCCGCGGGTTCGCCGCGCACGCGTCGTGGGCAACGGTGTCCCAGCCGATGGTGCGGCTGCGCTCGCCGGCCGGATCGCTCGCGATCTCCTACGGCACCCGGCTGCCGGTGGTCGGCGCGTCGCCCCGCGAGCTGCGGGTCGCGACGCCGTCGGGTGCGACCGGACACGTGCGCCGCAGCGCGGTGGCGCTCTCGCCGCCGCGGCCGACCGGTGCGCGGATCGTCGCCGCCGCGCGCCGCTTCCTCGGGGTCCGCTACCTGTGGGGCGGGACGTCGGCGTTCGGCTTCGACTGCTCGGGCCTGATCGAGCTCGTGTTCCGGACCAACGGCGTGACGATCCCGCGCGACGCCGATGCCCAGGCCGCCGCCGGCACGCCCGTCGCACGCGCGCAGCTGGGGCGCGGCGACGTCGTCTTCTACGGCACGGGGCACGTCCACCACGCCGCCCTCTACGTCGGCGGCGGCCGCATGCTCGAGGCGCCGGACTCGTCGAGCCGCGTGCGGATCGTCGGGTTGCGCACGGCGGACTACGCGGGCGCGCGCCGCTTCATCGAACCCTGAGGTCGCGCCAGGGAGCGAATGAGCGCCCGTCGCCGCGGCCGGCGATCAGCTCCAGCCGTCAGCGTCCCGGGCCCGGCAGCCGCGCGCGGTCGATGGCGTAGACGTGCATGCCCTTCTGCAGGCGCAGGCGGGCGCCCGCGGGCGCGGGCAGCGCCCGGACCCCAGGGCTCGGCGCATGGAAGAGGACGCTGGCGCGGGAGGAGCCGTTCGCGCGGATCCGCAGCCGCAGCGGACGCTCGGCCGGGACGCGGCGCGGTGCCGAGCGCAGCGACACGCGCAGGACGCCCGGGCGGCACAGCGACGAGCGCGGCGCGTATCGGTAGCGGCGCAGGTGCACGCCGTCGTAGACGTACACGGCGCCGTCGCTCGATGCGATCGCGACCGGCGCGCTGGAAGCCTGCCGGTTCGCGATCGCGCATGTCGCCAGGACGTTGCCGTCGCGGGCGACGAGCCGCACCCGGCGCTGATCGGGCTGCGCGAGCCAGACGCCGCGCGGTCCCGCCGCCATCGCGGTCACGCCGAGGCGCTTGTCGACGGTGCCCGTCATCAGCGGCCCGGAAAGTGCCTGCTCGACCCGATCGCGACGATCGAAGCGGATCACGCCGCCGTCGCCGCCGATCCAGCGCGAGCCATCGCGGTCGAGGTAGGCGGCTCGCACCTCGCCGAGGCCGCCGGCGGTCGTGCGCGCGCTCCCGCCGGGCGCGAAGACCCCATACCCGCCGGAGCCGGCGACCAGCACGCTGCCATCGCTCCCGAGCGAGAGCGCCGTGCTCGCGGTCAGTGCGACCGACCTGCGGCCGAGCGGCGTCCCGTGCGCGTCGTAGGGGTCGAGCGTCTGGTTGGCGGCGTCGAGCAGCACGATGTCGCCACCGGGGGCGATCGCCACGTCGCGGACCACGTCGGCCGGCCGCCACGACGCCAGCAGGCAACCGTGGCCGTCGTAGACGTTGGCGAGCTCCTCACCGGGGGTCCAGTCGACTGCTTCTACGTCTACCCGACCGTCTCCGACCAGCCGCGCTCGATCGAGCCCACCGCCCCCTTCGCGCCAGGGTCCACGCTCGGCGCCATCGTGCCGCAGGTCGGCTTCCCGGCGACGACCGCGCATACCCCGTGGGTGGAGGCCGACGGCATCTACACCGCGCGCTGCTCCATGCGCGGCGGCGCCAGCGTGCCGCGCATCGCGGCAGCGAAGCCTGGGGCCCCCGAGCTGCGGGCGCTGCCCGCTGCGACCTGGGGGCTGCATCTGGTCGACGCGAACATCGCCCTCGGCGACCTCGTCGGCCTGGTCACGCACCAGGCGCAGCACTACGTCGCACGGCACCCGGGCTGACGGCTGTGCGTGGCCCGCGCCCTCCGCAAGCGGTCGGCCATGGCAATCCGCGTCCCCCCGGGCCGGTCAGAGCCCGGGGGTGCGAGGAGGACTGCGATCGGGGCGCCCGGATTTGAACCGGGGACCTCGCCGACCCGAACGGCGCGCGCTACCAGGCTGCGCCACGCCCCGATGGGGCTGAGTCTAGCTGCCTGCCCGTAGGGTCAGCCGCCGAGCGCGTCGACCGCGCCGGTGACCTCGCGGGTCGCCCCGCGAACGGCGCTCGCGACGGGTGCCGCGGGCGCATCGGCTGCCCGGTCGATGCCGCCGGCGGCCGAGGTCGCGGCGCCTTGGACCGCCTGCGTCGTCGATCCGACCGTCTGAGCCGCCGTGTCGACCACCTGCGTGGCGGCGCCGGCCGCGGCCTGGGTCGTCGCATCGGCGACCTGCTGAACCGCGTGGGTCACGGGCCGCGCAGCGGCCGGGGTCGACGCGGCGATCGGCGCCGTCGCGGCGGACTTCGGGGCGTCCGTCACGTGGCGGACCGTGTCGCCGGTGATCGAACTCGTGGAGGGCGCCGCGGGTCGGGACCGGGTGCTCGAGCCGGTGCTCGACCCTGCGCGCGGCGCGCTCGTCGCGGCGCCAGCGCGCTCCGGACCGGCTGTCCGGGCGAGGGCGGGCTCGGCGGACCCGCGCGCGGCGGACTCGAACCGTGCCGGGCTGCCGGCGCGGCGCACCGCGGGCACCGCTGACGCGTGGAGACTCGCCACGTGCGCGGCCGCCGGTCGCGCGGCCGACGACGCGGCCGGGCGCGGCTTGGCGTGCCCGGAGTCGGCCACCACCTTGGTGCCCGCGCCCGCGCCCAGGCCGGCCAGCAGCACGGCCGCGGCGGCGGCCGCCTTGCTCCAACCGGGTCCGAGCTGGTCCGACAGCGAGGCGGCGTGAGCGATCCAGCCGGGGGTCGGGTCGCTGTGGCCGGCGCCCCGCCGCAGGAACGGGAACGGCAGCAGGCCGGCAACCTTGGCGGCGACGCGCGTGCGCAGCGGGCGGCGCAGCGTCGCGGGGTCGAGGTTGGCGTCGAGCGCCTCACGGCGGCAGCCCTGGCAGTGAGCGACGTGGCGGGTGAGCTGGTGCGCGGCGCGCGTGCCGATGCGCCCGCGCGCGGCGGTGGCGATGATGCCGGCGATCCGCAGGCAGCGCTCGCCGGAGACCAGCTCGTCGTACTCCTCGCCGAGCCGGCGGCGGGCGCGGAAGAGCGTGCTCTCGACGGCGGGCCGGCTCATGCCGAGCCGCTCGCCGATCTCGCGGTAGGACAGGCCCTCGAGCTCGCGCATGACGAGGATCTCGTGGTGGACGTCCGACAGGCCGCCGAATGCGCCACACAGGTTGTCGAGGTCCTGCTTGACGACGACCGCCGCCTCGGGCGTCGGGTCCGGGCCGACGAGCCGGCCGTAGTCTGCGGGGGCGAGCGCGTCGTCGGCCTGCAGCGAGACCTCCTCCGCGCGGCGCGAGCGCCGGAACTGGTCAATGCAGGCGTTCTTGGCGATCTCGTAGACCCACGCCTTGAAGGCGATCGGCCGCTCGGTCTCACGCATGCGGCGAACGGCGGAGACGAACACCTCCTGGGTGATGTCCTCCGCACGCGCGTGGTCCTTGCACATGCCAAGCACGTAGGCGTAGATGCGGCGCTGATAGCGGCCGTAGAGGCACTCGAAGGCGCGGTCGTCCCCACGCCGCACGCGCGCGACGAGCAGGTGGTCGTCCGGGCCGTCGCCGGCGCGACCGCTGAGCGTTGGGGCTGCCTCGAGGAGGCCGCTCGTTCCCCTACCCACTGTGCACTTCCCTTCCCGGTCCTACGTCATCTCAGGATCGTCGCGTCCCCGCCTCCCTGATGGCGGCGTCCGCGAACACTGGCGTTCAGTCGGACTTCTTCCCTTTTCGCGGCGTTTCCAAGACTCCGATGGCCATCGAACGGTCCGAGCGCGCACCTGGCTCGGTCCGAGCGTGGATTGTTGAGCCGACGTTGAGCAGATGTGTTGTGGCCGTCCGCGACTCGCGATACGTTCCAGCGGCACGTGGCAAACCACACAGGAGGCAGCGCTCTGATGGCAATCCACCTCACGCCCACGGAACTCGCTCGCGAAGCCGGTCTGGAGCGCCGCGACGTGATCGAGAAGTGCATGCAGATGGGCGTGCCGATCTTCCAGGGTCGCATCGACAAGACCCTGTTCATGGCGAACCTCAGCGAGTACGACGTGCGCGAGGACGCGCGCAGCCAGGTCGTCGCCACGTAGTGGCGACGGGCGCGCCGAACGCGCGCCCACGGACGTAGAATCGCGCTCCGGCAGATCCAGGACGGAGGAGCGCATGGAACCAGGCACGGCGGCAGCGCCGGCGCAGCCGACCGGGTCGGCGACGATCGCCGACATGATGGGGCTGGCCGCCGAGCGGTTCGGCGACCAGGTGGCGGGCCGCCGCAAGGTGGACGGCGAGTGGCGCGACATCAGCTACGCCGAGACCGGCGCGATCGTCTCCGAGCTCGCCCGCGGCCTGATCGACCTCGGGCTCGCGGCGGGCGACCGCGTGGCCATCCTCTGCACCACCCGGGCCGAATGGGCGCACGCGAGCTTCGCGATCTCGAGCGCCGGCGGCGTCGTGGTGCCGATCTATCCCACCAACTCGCCTGAGGAGTGCGGCTACGTCGCCGCGGACTCCGAGGCGCGCTTCGTGGTATGCGAGGACGCCGAGCAGCTGGCCAAGATCGTCGCCGTCCGCGATCAGCTGCCGGCGCTGGAGGCGATCATCGTCGTCGATCCGTCCGGGGACGTCGGCGACGCGGTGTCGATCGAGGCGCTGCGCGAACGCGGCCGGGGGCGCGACGCTGCCGAGGTCGCCGAGCGCGCGAAGGCCGTCACGCCCGCCGACCCCTACACGTTCATCTACACGTCGGGCACGACCGGGCCGCCCAAGGGCTGCGTGCTCTCGCACGGCAATTACCGCAGCGTGCTCAGCATGTGCGAGGAGATCGGCGTCATCGAGCCGCAGGAGTCGGTCTACCTCTACCTGCCGCTGGCGCACTCCTACGCGCTGCTGATCCAGCTGCTGGCCGTCGACCTCGGCGCGACCGTCGCCTACTTCGGCGGCGATACGAAGCAGATCGTCCCCGAGCTGACGGAGGTGAGGCCCGACCACCTGCCGTCGGTTCCGCGGATCTTCGAGAAGATCTACACGCTGGTCACCTCCAACGGCGACCCGGAGCAGATCCGCCGGGCGACGCAGGTCGGGCTCAAGGTCCGCACGCTGCAGGCCGCCGCCCAGCCCGTCCCCGCCGAGCTGCAGGCCGCGTTCGACCAGGCCGACGAGCAGCTCTACAAGAACGTCCGCAGCGCGTTCGGCGGCCGCCTCAAGCAGGCCAACACCGGCGCGGCGCCGATCGCGAAGGAGATCCTCGAGTTCTTCTTCGCCTGCGGTGTCCCGGTGCTCGAGGGCTACGGCATGACCGAGACCTCGACGGTCTCGACGACACAGACGCTCGAGCACCACAAGCTCGGCACGGTCGGGCGCGCGCTGCCCGGCTCGGAAGTCCGGATCGCCGAGGACGGCGAGATCCTGCTGCGCGGGCCGCACATCTTCCGCGGCTACTACAAGATGGCCGACGAGTCCTTCGGCGCGATCGAGGACGGCTGGCTGCACACGGGCGACCTCGGCTCGCTCGACGAGGACGGCTACCTGACCATCACCGGCCGCAAGAAGGACATCATCATCACCGCGGGCGGCAAGAACCTGACGCCGGCCAACCTCGAGAACGACCTCAAGCAGTCGCGCTGGATCTCGCAGGCGGTCATGCACGGCGACCGCCGGCCCTACCCGGTGGCGCTGATCACGCTCGACCCCGAGGAGATCGTCCACTTCGCCGACGAGCACGGGCTCTCGCACGACGCCGCAACGCTCG
>JAXDHR010000168.1:0-7481 GCA_034664425.1 Solirubrobacteraceae bacterium | reverse complement strand
GTAGAAGTCGACCTCGAGCCCTGCGACGCGAGCGTTGACCAGCGGACGGGGAAGGCGGTGTCGCTCGCAGATCGCGAGCACTCGCTCCTCCGGTTCGCTGCGCGTGAGAGCGTCGCCGATGCGGCCGTCCGCCAGGAGAGCGCGCAGCCGCACGGCGCCGTGGCGGTGCGCGTGGACGGCGCGCGCGAGGGAGCGTCGCGGCACGACCTCGGCGAGGTCGAGCAGCGTGCGAGCGGGCGTGGTGATCGGAACGGCGTCGTGCTCAGTGCGTTCCCACTGGTCCAGCGAGGTCCGATGGACGCGCAATCCGTCACGCGTCCGTCCCGCGCCCTTCGGACTCGTGATGTCGATCGCCGTCGCCGCTGACGGACGCAGAGCCCAATGGGCCGCAGCGGAGCGATGGCTCAGCACCGCGCCGGCACCGCAGGCGAGGACGGCCGCCAGACGATAACCGGCCGGTCGGAGCACGTGTGACCCACCGCGTACACCCGCGGTGGAGTGGGATCAGCAGGCCGCGGCGGACGCGTCCTTCGATCTGCGCCACGGTCAGCCCGGCCGCGAGGAGTTGGAAGCGAGCCACGACGCCGTGCTGGCGGGCGGCGAGCTCCGCGATCACCGCCTCGATCGAGCGCGTGGCAGGTTGCCGTGCCATATGCACGGTAAGAGGCCACGCGCCCCGGAAACTCGCCCCCGACCTACGGAGTCACAGCGCCGCGGATGTAGTCGACGATCTCGGTCGTCGACGCGCCCGGCGTGAAGATCTCGGCGACGCCGAGCTCCTTGAGCTCGGAGATGTCGCTGTTGGGGATCGTGCCGCCGACGGTGACGACGACGTCGCCGGCGTCCTGCTCGCGCAGCAGCTCGATCACCTTCGGCACCAGCGTCATGTGCGCACCTGACAGGATCGAGAGCCCGACCGCGTCGGCGTCCTCCTGGAGCACCGTCTCCACGATCTGCTCCGGCGTCTGATGCAACCCCGTGTAGATCACCTCCATCCCCGCGTCCCTCAAGGCCCGCGCGATGATCTTCGCGCCACGGTCGTGCCCGTCCAGGCCCGGCTTGGCGACGACGACCCGGATCTTGCGGTTGGAGGCCTCCATCAGGGCCCCGGACTCTAGCTGCCTAGCGCCTGACCTTGATCGTCATCCGCATGTCGGGCGCGTGGATGTCGCAGTAGACGACGTAGGTGCCGGCCTTGCGCAGCGTCTTGGAGTACGTGCCCTTCTTCTTGTAGCTCGAGTGGAAGCGCACGGGCCCCTTGCGCGCGTCGATGTTGTGCATCGTCCTGCCGCGGAAGTGCCAGGTGATGGTCGTCCCGCGCTTGACGGTGATCGTCCGCGGCTTGCCCTTGGCGATGAACCAGTCGTCGCCGACGGCCACCGATCGGGTCGCGGCGAAGGCCTGCGAGGCGACGACGCCGAGCGCGGCCAGGACGAGCACTGATGCGATCAGCTTGCGCATGGGTTCCTTCCCTTGGGGAGCTAGAAGACGGGGACTTCGGTGTAGGTGCCGAAGACGGACTGCAGGGTCTCGACGATCTCGCCCTCCGTGGCATGTACGCGTGCGCAGTCGAGGAGGTTCGGCATCAGATTGCCCTCCCCCGCGGCGGTCTCTTCGAGCGCGGCGAGCGAGCGCTCCACGGCCGCGCTGTCGCGGCGGGCGCGGACCGCCTGGACGCGGCCGACCTGCTTGCGCTCGAGCGCCGCGTCGATGCGCAGGATCTCCGGCCCGGCACCATCGCCCTCCAGGTAGTCGTTGACGCCGACGACGATCCGCTCGCGCGTGTCGTAGGAGCGCTGGAGCTCGTAGGCGGCGTCGGCGATCTCCCGCTGCGGGAAGCCCTGCTTGACCGCCTCGACCATGCCGCCGAGCTCGTCGATCTTGCGGAAGTAGTCGTAGGCGAGCGCCTCCATCCGGTCGGTCAGCGCCTCCACGAAGTACGAGCCGCCGAGCGGGTCGATCGTGTTCGTCACGCCCGTCTCGTGGGCGATGATCTGCTGCGTGCGCAGGGCGACGCGGACGGCGTCCTCGGTCGGCAGCGCGAGCGCCTCGTCGTAGGAGTTCGTGTGCAGCGACTGGGTGCCGCCGAGCACGCCCGCGAGCGCCTCGATCGCCGTCCGGGCGATGTTGTTGAGCGGCTGCTGGGCCGTCAGCGACACGCCGGCGGTCTGCGTATGGAAGCGCATGAGCCAGGACCGCGGGTTGCGGGCGCCGAAGCCGTCGCGGAGCTCGCGCGCCCAGATCCGGCGGGCGGCGCGGTACTTGGCGATCTCCTCGAAGAAGTCGATGTGCGCGTTGAAGAAGAAGCTCAGCCGCGGCGCGAAGTCGTCCACGGCGACCCCGCGCGCGACCTGCTGCTCGACGTAGGTCAGCCCGTCCTTGAGCGTGAACGCGAGCTCCTGTGCCGCCGTCGAGCCGGCCTCGCGGATGTGGTAGCCGCTGATGCTCACGGGATGCCAGCGCGGCATGTGGCGCGTGGACCACTGCATCATGTCGCCGAGCAGCCGCATCGCCGGGTCGACGGGGAAGCACCACTCCTTCTGGGCGATGTACTCCTTGAGGATGTCGGCCTGGATCGTCCCGCCCAGGCGGTCCGCGGGGACGCCCGACTGCTCCGCGGCGACGACGTAGAAGGCGAGCATGATCGCGGCCGGCGCGTTGATCGTCATCGACACGGTGACCTCGCCGACGTCGATGCCGCCGAACAGCGTCGCCATGTCGTCGAGCGTGTCGATCGCCACGCCCTCGCGGCCGACCTCGCCGAGCGAGCGCGCCGCGTCGGAGTCGTGGCCCATCAGGGACGGCATGTCGAACGCCGTGCTCAGCCCCGTCTGCCCGTGGTCGAGCAGGTAGCGGAAGCGCGCGTTGGTCTCCTCCGCGGTGCCGAAGCCGGCGAACTGGCGCATCGTCCACAGGCGGCCGCGGTACATCGACGGGTACACGCCGCGCGTGAAGGGGAACTCCCCCGGCAGCCCGACCGCCGCTTCGACGTCGGCGGGCAGGTCGCGCGCCGTGTAGAGCGGCTCCACCGGCTCGCCCGAGATCGTCGCGAACGGCGTCCGCCGTTCGGGCGCCGCCGCGTAGCGTTCGCGCCGCCAGCGCTCGACGTCGAGCCCCTGTCGCTCCTCGGTGGCCATGCCCGGGAGTCTAAGCCTGGATCCACCGATCCAGGCTAAGCCCGTCAGCCGCGCGCGACCACGAAGCGCCCGCGCCCGACCCGATCGCCGAAGCGGCGGTCATCCGGGCGGCCGCGTCCGGGCCACACGTACCAGCGGTAGGCGCCGGGGCGCAGCCGGTGGCGCGTGCCCGCGTAGCGCCAGCTCGCCCGCAGCCGATAGTGCGCCGCGCGCGGCCACGCGCTCAGCAGCTTGTGCGTGCCGCGGTAGAGCTGGACGTTGTAGTACCGCGCGCCGCGCACCGGCGTCCAGCGCAGTACCGGCCGGGCGCCGACCACCGCGCCGCCCGTGGGGTAGAGCAGGCGGCGGCGTGGTATCGCGGCGAGGGTCGCGGTGGCGACGTTGCCCGCCGCGTCGGTCGCCCGCACCGTGTACGCGTAACGGCGGCCATTGCGCACGCGCCGGTCCGCGAACCCCGTGCCGCGTCCGCGGTAGAGCACCTTGTCGGCCGCCTGCTTGGCACCGCCCGAGCGCAGGAGCTCGATCGAGACGGCGTCGGCGGGCACGTGCCAATGCAGCCGCACGACCCGATCGCCGGTCCGCGCCGACGGCACCGCGAGCGCCGGCGGGCTCGTGTCGTAGCGCACGGCGAATCCGAACGGGGCGCTCGTGTTGCCGGCGGCGTCGGTGCAGGTGCCGACCACCTGGGCGGGATCGCCATCCGGCCCGGCGTAGTCGATGTCCGTGCAGGCCGCGATGCCGGACGTCGCGTCGGCGCCCTGGAACGCGACGCGCACGGGCGCGCGGTAGAACCCTCCGGCGTCCGGCGGACGCGACGGCACAGCCGCGGTGACGATCGGCGGCGTCCAGTCGATCCCGAACGTCAGCGTCCGCGTGACCGTCAGCTCCTGACTGTCGCTGACAGTGCACGTCGGGTTGGCCATCCCCTGGTTCGACACCGTCTCGACCGCGTCGCACGTGGCTTGTCTCGCGTCGCTGCTCGGGAACCAGTGCACGCTGACGGGCTCCTGGTACCAGCCCCGGCAGTTCGAGGGCGCCGGGACGCACGTCGCGCTGACGTTGAGCGCCGATGCGCTGCCCGCACCCGCGGCCCAGATCGCCGGCGCGAGCAGCACGGCGAGCCAGAGGCGCCTCACGCGATGCGCCGGCGGACGATCAGGGCCGGCGGGACGAGCGCCGCCAGCGCGATCAGCAGGACGAGGAGCGCGGCGAGGGCGAGCCGGCCGCTCGAGCCGTCGCCGCCGCCCGCGGCCGTGCGCACCGGGCCGCCGCGCGGGACGAGCTGGCCGCCGGCCGGCAGCGCCGGCAGCACGAAGGGCTTGGCCGCCGAGGCCCGGCGGCGTGCGGCGCGCTTGCGCTTCGCCGCGGCGTCGCGGAGCCGCGCGGCGCGGCCGGTGCGATGTGCGGTGCGGGCGGAGGTCGCCGATCGCGCGGGCGAGGGAGCCTCGGTCGCCGCCCGCGCGCCGGCGGGCGCGGTCGGCGTCGCCTGCGTAGCCGCCGTCGGTGCCGCCGTCGTCACGGGCGCCGGGGTCGCGGTGACCTGAGGTTCGAAACCGGACACGGGAGCCGCGGGCGTGGTCCGGCCGCTCGGCACCGCTGCCGCCGCCGGAGCGGGCACCGGGTCGGGCTGCACGGCCGGAGGCGGGGCGGCGTCCGGCTGTGGGTCCGGGCCCGTGGCGATCGCCGCGGGCGCCAGCGCGAGCGAGACGGCGAGGACCACCGCGCCCGATGCCCCGGCGCCCTTGCCGCTCAGCCTGCGTGGCCTGGAGATCCTCATCGTGGGTGCCTGTCGGTCTGCCGACGCTAGCCCTGCTCGCGGGCGCCGTCAACGCGACGATCGGGGGGCCGGGCGGGCCGGCCCCCCGTCGCCGTGTCAGCGATCCCGCGAGATCACTGCTGCTGCGCCACCGCCTGTCGGGTGAGCGCGATGTTGAACGCGAGCGACTTCGCGAGCGACGCGTTCGACTGGTCGACGTCGCCGCCCGAGCCCGCGCTGCCGAGGCGCACGGGACTCACGGTGTTCGTCGGCCACCACTGCCCGGACGTCGCGGACGAGTCCGCCCGCTGGCCCGTCTTGGCGAACTGCCCGGCCGCCTGGACGCGGTCGGACGAGCAGCCGCACGACGAGTCGCCGTACGACGGCTTCCCGTAGCCCGGCTGGCCGGAGGACCCATCCTGGTAGCCCGGCTTGCCGTACGAACCACCGCCGTAGCCCGGCTGCTGCGACTCGCAGCCGCAGGAGCTCGCGCCCTGCGACTGGCCGGCCCGCTGGTCGGTGAGCGCCAGGTTGCCGGCGAGCGACAGCGCGGCCGAGTCGTTGGACTGGGTCACGTCGCCGTTACCGCCGTAGCTGCCGTCCGTGCCGTAGCCGTCCGTGCCGTAGCCGTCCTGACACCCGCAGGATCCGGAGCCACCCTGGCCATAGCCACCCTGGCCATAGCCACCCTGGCCGCCGTAGCCGCCCTGGCCGGAGCCATGGTCGTCCTGGCATCCGCAGGAGCCATAGCCGTCCTTGCCGATTCGCACCGGCGCGACGGTGTTCGAGGCGCCGACCTGCTCGGACGTCGCGTCCGAGTACGCCGACTGGCCCGTCCCGGCGAATTGCCCGACGGCCTGCACCCGGTTCCCGTCGCACCCGCAGGCGCCCGCGTCCTGGTACTGCGAGGCGTCCTGCTTCGTCGCGGCGAGGTTGCCCGCGGCCGACAGCGCCGCGGAGTCGTTGGACTGGGACACCGACCCGCCGTCGCCCGGGCTGTTGATGCGCACCGGGGTCACGCTGTTGGTCGGCTCGAACTGCAGCGAGGTCGCCGAGGATCCGGCGTCCTGCCGGGTCGCCGCGTCCTGCTCGATCGCCTGGACGCCGGCACCATCGCCGGAGCCCTGCTGCTGATCGGCGGACTGGCTCGTCAGCGCCGCGTTCCCCGCGAAGGAGCCCGCGAGCGACGTGTTGGACTGGTCGACGTCGCCCTCGTCGCCCGGCGAGCCGATGCGCACCGGGATGACGGAGTTCGACGCGCCCACCTGCTCGGACGTGGCGTCCGCGTTCGCGGACTGGCCGGTGGAGGCGAACTGCCCCGCGGCCTGCACGGCGTCGCCGCCGCACCCGCAGCTGCCGCCGCGGGAGACCTGCGTCGCGTCCTGCTTGGTGAGCGCCGCGTTGCCGGCGGCTGCCAGCGCGGCGGAGTCGTTGGACTGGTTGACGTCACCGTCGTCGCCCTTGCTGCCGATCCGCACCGAGATCGCGCTGTTGCTCGGGTGATACTGCTCGGACGTCGCCGTCGCGTCGGCCGACTGCTTCGTCGCCGCGCCCTGGTCGATCGCCTGCGTCCCGCCGGACGAGCAGCACGGCGTGGAGCCGCCCTGTTGATCAGCGGTCTGCGTCGTCCCGGCCGCGTTGCCCGCGAGGGCGAGGGCCTTCGACGAGTTGGACTGCGACACGTCGCCGTCATCGCCCTCGCTGCCGATCCGCACCGAGATCGCGCTGTTGCTCGGGTGATACTGGTTGGACGTCGCGTCCGCGCCCGCCGACTGGCCCGTGTAGGCCTGCTGTGCGGCCGCCTGGGTGCCGGAGCCCGACCCGGCCTGGGTGGCATCCTGGCTCGTCGCGGCGAGGTTGCCCGCCGCCGCGGCCGCCGCAGAGTCGTTGCTCTGCGACACCGAGCCGTTGGTGCCTGGGCTGCCGATGCGCACGGATATGGCGCTGTTGCTCGGCTGGTATTGGGTCGACGAGGCGCTCGAGCCAGCCGACTGGCCTGTGCCAGCGGACTGCTCGGCGACCTGCGCCGGTGTGTCTGCGAGGGCCGCGCCTGCGCCACTGAGCGACAGGGCAAGGGCGGCGGCCAGCGCAGCGAGATGTCGTCTCACTTCGTGGTCTCCTCGATTTTGAGCGATACCGCCCGGCCTGGTGCTGACCGGGCGCCGGTGATCTGGGACGTGCGTCCGGATCAGCCGGGTCGCTCGATCCGCGCGGCACGCGGCCGCGGACGCCGCCGTCTCGCCGGTGCGCGGAAGCGGCGGCGCAGGAAAGGTGTGACGAGCACGATGGTCGCCGTCAGGACGGCGCACCACAGCCCGAAGAAGACCGAGATCGAGCCGGCCGGGCCGAGTCCCGGCGAGGTGGGGGAGCCCGGCGGCCCGAACGGCGGTGGAAGCGTCGAGCGCCCCGGCCGCGACGCGGGGGCGGCGGACGCGCGCGGCGTCCGCGCGGCACGCGGCGCCGGTGTGGCCGCGGCGAGCCGCAGCTGCGCGGCGACCGCCGGCGCGGCCGTCGCGACCGCACCTGGGCCCGCGGGCGGCGCCGGCGGCGCCCGCAGCGCCGGCACCGGGTGGCCGGCCGCGCGGCGC
>JAXDHR010000167.1:0-15654 GCA_034664425.1 Solirubrobacteraceae bacterium | reverse complement strand
CGGTCACCTCCGCCAGCACCCGGTGCACGGCCTGGCGGTCCTCCACCGACGCGGCGCGGTACACCGCCGACCGGACTAGCGGATGGCGGAAGCGCACGTGGGCGCCGAGATCGAGCAGCCCGGCCGCGGCCGCCGGTGTCGCGGCCTCGGCGCCGATCCCGAGCCGCTCGGCCGCCCGCCACACCAGCAGCGGATCGCCGACCGGCTCGGCCGCCGCGACCAGCAACAGCCGCTGGCTCTCGGTTGGCAGTGCCGCGAGCCGGCGCCGGAACGCCTCCTCGATCCGGCCCGACAGCTGCGGCGCGTCGGACAACCCGAACCCGCCGGCCAGCTCCGACGGGGACAGCCCGCGTGGCAGCTCCAACAACGCCAACGGGTTGCCGCGCGTCTCGGCCACGATCCGATCTCGCACGCGGGTGTCCAGCGGCCCGCGGATCACCGACCCCAGCAACGTCCGCGCGTCGTCGTCGGCCAGTCCCTCGACCACCAGCTCCGGCAACCCTGTCAACGCATCGCCCGACTCCCGTGCGCCGAAGATCAAGCCGATCGAGTCTGCGCCCAGCCGCCGCGCAACGAATCCCAGCACCTGTACCGAGGAGTGATCAAGCCACTGCGCGTCATCCACGACGCACAGCAGCGGCCGGTCCGCCGCGATCTCCGACAGCAGGCCGAGAACCGCAAGCCCCACGACGAAGCGATTCGGCGCCTCGCCGGCACCCAACCCGAACGCCACGCGGAGCGCATCCTGCTGTGGACCCGGCAGGGACTCCTGGCGACCGAGCATCGGCGCGCACAGCTGGTGCACGCCGGCGAACGCCAGCTCCATCTCGGACTGCACGCCGGCCGCGCGCGCGACCCGGCAGCCCGATGCCCGGCCGATCAGGTACCCCAACAGCGCCGACTTGCCCACCCCGGGGTCGCCACGGACGACCAGCGCCGCGCTGTGACCCGCACGCACTCCCTCCAGCAACCGATCGAGCGCCGCGCACTCGCTTCGCCGGCCCTGCAACACCTAGCCGTACCGCTCGCTCAACGCTCCGCCGTCTCTCGCCGGGACATCGACGCTAGCCCGTCCGCGACACGCGGTCAACCGATTTCGTCCCGCAGCGCCGACCCGGTTCAGCGAGACGGTTCCGCTCCTCGTCCCCGCGAGCCGGACCCCGAGCTGGCCCGGCCTCGTGGCCGGGCGCCGAGCGTGATGGTCCTCGTCTGCGTTCCCGAGCCGCGGCGGAGGGTCAGCTCGAGCTTGTCCCCCGGGGCCCGCGCGGCGACGGCCGCGAGCAGCTCGTCGCTGCGGCTGATCGCCGCGCGATTCACCGCGATGACGACGTCGCCGGTCTTGACGCCGGCGTCGGCGGCCGGGCTGCCGCCGGCGACCGCGGCGACGACAGCACCGGGCGTGCCGGCCGCGTCGCTGCTCGAGACCCCGAGGTACGCGTGTCGGATCTTCGCTCCACGCTCCAGACCGGTCAGCTCGGCCTTGGCCGCGGCGGAGGACACGGCGAAGCCGACGCCGGTGCTGCTGTCCGCGCCGGAGTTGCCGGTGGCAATCTGATCCACGATCCCGATGACTTGGCCGCGGGCGTTCAGCAACGGGCCGCCGGAGTTGCCGGGATCGATCGCGGCGTCGGTCTGGATCGCGTCTGCGACCCGGGAGCCGTTGAGACCCTGGATCGTCCGATGAAGGCCGGAGACGATGCCGACGCTGAGGCTTCGCTGATACCCGAAGGGATCGCCGATCGCGGCCACGGGAGCACCGACCGGCTGCGACGACGAGTCGCCGAGCGGGAGCGGATGCAGCGTCAGCCCGGACGGATCCACCTTGAGGACCGCGAGGTCCGTCGACGGGTCGCGCCCAGCCACGCGCGCTCTGCGCGTGACGCCGTTCGCGAACGAGACGGACAGCGAGGAGGCGCCCTGAACGACGTGATCGGCCGTCAGGACGTGGCCCTGACGGTCCAGGACGACGCCGGCTCCGCTCGACGTCGACCGCTCGAGCGCTGGTCCGAACGGGCTCTGGACCGTGCTCGTCCCGCGGGCCGTGATGTCGACGACGCCGGGGTCGGCGTCGGCATACAGTGCCGCCGGATGCAGGGACCCGATGCCGACCGCCGCGCCCGCGGTCAGCGGCTGCACCGCAGCTGCGGTCGTGCCCCCATGGATCGCTCCGGACACCAGCAGGACGGCCACGGCGGCAGCCGCCCCTGAAGCCACCGAGCCAACCGCGGCCAGCATCACGCGACCATCACCTCGCCGGCGGCGAGCCGTCCGCGGAGTGCCCCGCGCCACCCGGCGGCGTCTCCCCAACCGAACCGCCATGCGGGCCGGATCGCGCTCGCCGCTCGGTCCGCGCGCCGGCCTGCCGCCGCTCGAGCTTCATCATCTCGACCGCGATGATGCGTTCGCGTGCTCGCCGTCCCGAGTCGTACATGGTCAATCCTCCTGGGGTCAGGGCCCATCGATTCGCGTGAGTCGTGTGCCGTGTCAGATGCTGGATGGTTCGAGCCGGTTTGTCGTCGGCCGACGGTTGGCTCTTGCGAGTACTCCCAGGGGCGCGCGTCTTCGGCGCGTCGAGCACTGGCCCAAGGGCCTCTGTGCCGGGCTCCGCCCGCCCGCGACCATCGGCAGCGATGAGGCCGGTCACTCGAATCACGCCGAACGGCAGGGCTGACCGCCCCGGATCGACGCGGCGTCGGCGCCGTCCCCTCACGGCGTTCGTCCTGTCGGGGGGCGCGAGCCTCGGCGCGCTGCAGGTCGGGATGCTGCAGGCGCTGTACGAGGCGAACGTCGTCCCGGACCTGCTCGTCGCGACCTCAGCCGGCGGGCTGAACGCCGCCTTCATCGCCTCGCGCCCTCAGACCGTCGCCACCGCGCACGAGCTCGGGAGCGTCTGGCGCCGCCTCCGGCGCGACGACATCTTCCCCGTCAACCCGTGGGTCTTGATGGGCGGCCTGCTCGGCAAGCGCGACCACGTGGTCCCCGCCGGCGGGTTGCGCAAGCTCCTGGGACAGCATCTGCAGTTCGACCGCCTCGCGGACGCGCCGATACCCCTGCACCTGGTCGCCTTCGACGCCGATGAGGGCGCTGAGATCCTGCTCTCGGAGGGGCCTGTCATCGACGCTGTCGTCGGCGCCGCGGCGATTCCTGGCGTGTTCCCGCCGGTGCGCTTCGGCGAGCGGCGCCTGATCGACGGCGGCGTCGTCAACAACACGCCGATCTCGCATGCGGTCGAGCTCGGCGCCGAGTGCATCTACGTGCTGCCGGCGCAGGATCCGTCGCCTCCGACGCGGCGCCCCGCGCGCACCGCGCTCACCGCCGCGATCGGCGGAATCGGCCTGCTCGTCGGCAGCCGGTTCGAGGCCGACGTCGAGCGCTACGCGAGCGAGGCGGAGCTGATCGTGCTGCCTGCTCCGAACCCGCTCGAGGTCCAGCCGACCGACTTCGACCACGCCGATCGCCTGCTCCACGACGGGCTCGTCGCCGCCCGGCGGCGGCTCGCGCAGCCGCCGCCGGCATCGCTCGACGATCGCCGTCGCGCCAGCGCCTAATTGGGGTAGCCGGCGGGAGTGCCGCCCGTCTGGACGGCTGAGCCGGTGTAGGTGCCGCTGCCGCCCAGATCGGGTGAGTCGTGCGAGTAGGCGATGTGCGCCCAGCCCGACTGGTCCGTGTCGACGCCGAAGTCGTCGAGGAGCTGGCGCCCGCCGGTGCAGGAGATGCCGCCCTCGCAGACCTCGCCCGCGTGGACGGCCGTGATGCGCGTGGTCGATCCCCAGCCCTTCGGCGTGCTCTTGAGGTTCTGGGCGAAGTCGGCGTACCAGGTCTGGTCGGGACCGGTCTTGTCCGCTCCGTAGTAGACGAGGTCGACGCCCGCCGAGGTCGCGACGAGCCACGGGAAGATGGCCTGCGGGCTGCCGCTGCTCACAGGTCCGGAGCACGTCCAGGTGGCGCCGTGGTCGCTCGAGGTCGCGGTGCGGATCGCCGCACCGTCGGACCAGGCGTACCAGAGCGTCCCGTTCGGCGCGACCGACACGTTGGGGAAGTTCTGGGCGATGTTCTTGCCCGGCTCGTAGGAGCACGGGATGGCGCGATCGGTCCAGGTCGACCCGCCATCGTTGGAGACCGCGAGGAACGCCTCGTCGAGGTTGGAGTCGTTGGCGTCATGCGGGGCCGCGAAGGACTGGTAGGCCCAGAACTGACCCGCGGCTGCTCCTGCGGTGTTGCGGTGGTCGATGACGATGTTGCCGAGCTCGTTGTTCATCGCCTTGTAGTCGGTGTCGGGGATCGCTCGGGACACCTGGGTGTAGAGCGCGCCCCCGTCGTCGGAGCGCAGGACGTCGATGTTGTCGGTGGGGATGTCGTGATACGTGAGCAGCGAGGTGCTCGCGCCCGAGGCTGCGATCCACTCGCGGTCATCGACCGGGATGCCCGCCTGCACGGGGGTCTGCGAGAACGTCTCGCCGCGGTCCTCGGACGTCGCGACGTTGATCGAGCCGAGATTCAGGCTCGCGACGTAGACGTTGAAGTGGCCGAGCGCGTTGCGCTGCGGGGCGAGGGCGATGTCGATGTCGCCGCCGGAGGCGCCCACGCCGCCGGCGCCGTTGGGCTGTCCGCGGTACTCCAGCGAGCAGCCGGAGGCGCCGCTGCCGCCAACCGTCGAGAGGCCGCGCCATAGGTCGCTGCCGCTGCCGACGCCGCGCTCGGAGCCGAGGAAGACGTCGTTGTCGCGCGACACGTGGATCGACGGCTCGCCGTCGGTGTTCGTGCCGCAGCCCTTCGCGCCCACCGTCTGCGCCTGCAACTGGCCGAACGAGAAGAGGTTCCCGCCTGCTGGCGTGGGCTTGGCTTGCGGTGCGGCCATCGCGCTCGGTGACGCCGCGAGCGCGATCAGCGCCGTGGCGAGCCCAAGGCGAAGGCCGAAGCGACAACGGGTCATCGACGGGCCTCCGATCGAATCGAGCATTGCGCTCTCTAACGCGCTCGCCCGCGCGATCTTGCGGTCGCTGCGCGGACGCTCTCATGAGAAGCCCAGCGCTGCGCGAGGGCGCGTTCGGGTCAGGCGCCGCCGTACGCCACGACGAGGTCGGTGGCGATGCCGAGCAGGAAGCCGGCGCCGAGCATGTACAGGCCGAGCTCGGCGTGACCCTGGCGGCGCACCCCGGCCCAGATCTCGCCGATGACGTAGAGGATTGCGCCCCCGGCGAGCGCGAAGAAGAGCAGCTCCAGCGCGTCGCTCGTAACCTGATAGCCGACGATCGCGCCGAGGAAGGTGGGGCCGCCGGCGACCAGCCCGGCGACGCCCAGCCAGCGCCATGAGGGCCGCACGCTGCTCAGCGGCCCGACGATCCCGAATCCCTCGGTCGCGTTGTGCAGCGCGAAGCCGATGATCAGCACCGTCGCGAGCCCGACCTTGCCGGCCTGCGCGGAGACCCCGATCGCGAGTCCCTCGGCGAAGTTGTGCAACCCGATCGCGGCCGCGATCACCATGGCGGTGCGCAGCGCGCGCCGCTGGACGACCGTGAGGGCACGCCGGTGATCGGCCAGCTCGGCGGCGCTCATCGCCGCCGTGGACTCGCCGCCGGCGAGCGGTGGGAGCAGGTTCGCGCGCGAACCGATCCAGCGCTGCGCGGTCGAGATGCCCCCGACGCCGAGCATGAAGCCGGCGCACAGCAGCGCGAAGAGCCCGATCACTGGCCACAGCGACGCGTCGTGCTCCTTGAACGCGGCGAGATGCGCCTCGACGATCCCGAGGCCCTCGGCGCCGACGTCCATGAACAGGAACGCGAGGATGCCCGCGGAGAGCATCGAGAGGCCCACGCGCATGCGGGCGCCGAGGTCGGCCGCGCGACCGATCGGGAGGCCGAGGAAGATCGTGAAACCGGCGATCGCGCCGAGCAGGGCGGTCTGAGCGAAGGACATGGCGTGGCTTAGGGCGCCCTAATCAGGGCTTCCTAAGTCGTACCACAGATGTCCAGGCCGCGGGCGGCTAGCGCGAACGCGGCGGGGTGTAGCGAAGCCACGAACCGTCGTCCGGCCGGGCAGGGGAGACGTCGAGCCGCTTGAAGTCGGGGCGATCCTCGGCGACGAGGTTGCCGACGGCACGGAGGAGGCGCGCGAGCGGGTGCATGGCGGTCCGTCCTAGGGAGGGTGGCGAACAGCAAGAGCCTCGCGCATCGTGGTCGCGGCTGAAAGCGCGCCAGCACCCGTGCTCGAGGGGGCTGGCTCACCGTCCCCATACGGCACACCGTACGCACCGCGGGACCTAAGGCAGCGGCCCCGGATCGTAAGGGGTACGCGGAGCGGATTCGCTCCATCGTCCCGATGTGCCGGACCGCGCCGGCGCGGAGAATCCGCTGCACGATGCTGATGACGGGCTCACAACAGGTGGACGCGCAGCGGGCCTTCTCCCGCATGCTGTGGGGGCGCCGGCGCGCGGCGGTGACACGGCGCCTGCGGCGGGTGCCAGGGTGCCGCGAACGGCTCGAGGTCTACGACGAGCCGCTCGTGCGCCGGATCGACGCGAGAGGGCGGCGCGGGATTCGGTCGATCCCGATCGACGCGATCCGCGGCACCGTGGAGCCGAGTCGCGCCGCGCAGTTCGACGGGGCCTTCCGTCCCGCCCCGATCGCTCGCGTTCGCTGGCAGCGGGTCTGGCTCGCGGAGCAGCGCGGGGCTGCCCTGCCGCCGGTGTCGGTCGTTCCCGTCGACGGCGGGTACGCCGTGCGCGACGGCCACCATCGGGTGTCGGTCGCGCGCTCGCGCGGCGCGCTGGCCATCGACGCCAGCATCGATGCGGCGGTCTAGCTCGCGCCGGGCTGTCCCGTGCGCGGCTCCGCTCGCGGACTCGACGCAGTAGCGTCGCGGCATGGACGTTCGCAGTCGCGTGCTCGCCGGCGTGGCTCGCCAGCTCGGGCACCCGCAGGGTGTGGTTGGGCGGCTCGTCGGCGCCGGACTCAACCGCGGGAACGGCCGCGCCGTGGAAGCCGCGGTCGACGCCGCGAGCGTCGTGGCGGGCGCCTCGGTGGCCGACCTCGGGTTCGGCGGGGGCGTCGGGCTGTCGTTGCTGCTGGACCGCGTCGGACCGTCGGGCACCGTGCATGGGGTCGAGGTGTCCGAGGAGATGCTCCTGGCGGCGCGACGCCGGCACTCCGCCGCCGTTGCCACGGGCCGGCTGGTGCTCCACCGGGCGTCGCTCGATCGCCTGCCGCTGCCGGAAACGTCCCTCGACGGCCTGGTGACGACCAACACCGTCTACTTCCTCGACGATCTGACTCAGGTGTTCGCGGAGATGGCCCGCGTACTCGCGCCCTCGGGCAGTGCCGTCGTCGGGATCGGGGATCCGGAAGCGATGGCGAAGCTGCCGTTCACGGGATACGGCTTCCGGCTGCGAGCGGTCGACGACGTGCTCGCGAGCGCCCGCGCCGCGGGGCTCGAGCTGCGCAGCCACGAGCGCGTAGGTGACGGCGCGCGGCCGTTCCACATCCTCGCGCTCGGGCCGACACACTAGAGCGGCAACGCGCCATCTCGGCGCGCGCCGCTTGACCTTGACCCAGCGTCGAACTCCGAGCATGCAGGCATGATCGAGCGACGCGAACGAGCGACGGCGCTGTCCGTCACGGGCTCCGCAACAGCTTCGGTGAGACCGCGGTCGGGCGGCGTCGTGCGGAGAAGGCGGGCCGGCGCGGGTAAGCGCCAGGCCTGGCAGAGTCCGGCGCCATGGCGCAAGGCAGCTCGCTGCACGGTGTCTCGGCCGCGGTCACCGGCGGCGGGCACGGGATCGGCCGCGCGATCGCCGCGCAGCTGGCGCGCGCCGGTGCCCGGGTCGCGATCGGCGACCTCGACCTGGAGGCGGCGCAGGACTGCGCGCGTGAGCTGGGCGGCGAGGTGCTCGCGTGCGCACTGGACGTCACCCAGCCGGAGGACTTCGCGGCGTTCCTCGATGCGGCCGAGGCTCGTCACGGCCCCCTCGGCGTCCTGGTCAACAACGCGGGCATCGACTGGATCGGTCCCTTCCACGAGCAGCCCGACGCCGTCGCGCGGCAGGAGATCGCGGTCAACGTGTACGGGACCGTGCTGGGGGCGAGGCTCGCGCTGGCGCGGATGCTGCCCCGCGGCGAAGGGCACCTCGTCAACATCGCGTCCGGCGCCGGGCGCGTGCCCTTCCCCGGCAGCGCGACCTACGCGGCGACCAAGCACGCGATCGTCGGCCTCACGGAGTCGCTGCGGCTCGAGTACCAGGCCAGCGGCGTGCACTTCACGGTCGTGCAGCCCGTGCAGGTGGAGACCGGGATGCTCGACGGCCAGGCGCGGCCGCGGGCGCTTCCGGTGATCACCCCCGACGACGTCGCGGCGGCGGTCGTCGATGCGATCGAGCGGCGCCGGTTCGAGGTCTGGGTGCCGGCGTCGCAGGCGCTGAGCGCGCGGCTCGGGATGCTGCTGCCGCGGCGCGCCCGCGACCGTGTGATGCGCGCGCTCGGCGTCACGCGGATCGCGGCGGACACGGACCTGCGGGCACGGCGCGCGTACCACGAGCGCACGTTCGGCGACGGCGGCCGGTAGCGAGGCGATTCCTCGACGTGCGGCATGATCTGCCGCATGCTCGTGCACAGCGCGCTGCCGAGACCGCTCACCGAGGCCGTCGAGGCGGTGCTGGGCGCGGCCGGCATCGAGCACGTCAGCCACGGCGACGCCGAGCCGGTGGCAGCGGCCCAGCGGGCGGCCGGCGATGATCGTGCGATCGCGCTGATCGGGCCCTTCCGCTCACGCGACGTGGCCGAAGCGGTCGAGGCGACCGCGCCCGCCGGCCTGCCGCTGCTGGCGCCCGTCGCCACCTGGGCCGGCCTCACACGCGACGACGAGCCCGGCGGCGACGACGATCCGGCGCGTCCCCGGGGCACGCTGCTGCGGATCGTCGCGCGCGACACCGTCGTGGCCCAACGGATCGCCGCCGACGTCGCGGCCCGCGGGCAGCGTGCGCTCGTCGTCGCCGGCGACCACGCGTACGGGGTCCAGCTCGACGGGCAGCTGCGGCTCGGCGGCCTGCCCCGGACCGCGCGCGCCGCGGACGCCGACCTCGTCATCCTGGCGGGCCTTGCCGGCGAGCCGGAGCTCGCACGCGCCGCCGCGCTCAGCCTGCCGATCATCGCCTTCGACGGTGTCCAGGGCGGCGACATCGGTCCTCGGGGCGAGCTCGGCGTCGCGCTGCCCTTCGCGCCCGAGAGCCATGAGCACGGCCAGGTCGCGATGACGGGTCCGGCCCGCCGAGCCGCCCAGCTCCTGGTCAGCGCGCTGCGCACCGGCGCCACGAGTCGGCCGGAGCTGCTCGGCGCCCTGCGCTCGCTCGGCCCGTTCGACGCGCGCGGCGACCCGGTCGACCCGCCCGTGTGGCTGTGGCGGGCGGACGCGGGCTGGCGGCTCACGCCCGAACGGCCGCTGTAGCCGCGCAGCCACGGCCGCCGACCGGTTCAGCCGCTGCGGCTGCCCGCGAGCCCGCTATCCGACACGCCGACGCCGTCGACCTCGCCGCGCGCCGGGACGGGGATCAGGGCGCCGCAGGCGCCGGCCAGCACGGCGACGCCGGCGCTGACCAGGAACGCCAGCTCGAAGCCGCGGTCGGCCGGCAGGCCGCCGGCGACCACATGGCTGGCCACGATCGAGGCCGCGACCTGCCCGCCGAGCGAGGCGCCGATGTTGCGCGCGATCGTGTTGACCCCCGTCGCCTCACCCGTCTCGTGCGGCTCGACCGCGCTCACGATCAGGTTCGGGAGCGCCGCGAAGGCGCAGCCGACGCCGGTGTTCAGGAGCGCGCCCCAGAGGATGATGTCGATGGCCGAGCCGTGGGCGAGCGCCATGCCGACCAGCCCCGCGGCGGCGAGCAGGGCGCCGACGACGAGCGGGGGCTTGGAGCCGACCCGCTCGCCGACACGCCCGACGATCGGCGCGACGAGCAGCATCATCAACCCGCCGGGCGCCATCAGCAGCCCAGCCACGGTGGCGTCGAGCCCGAGCCCCACGTCACCGCCCTTGGGCAGCTCGGCGATCTGCGGGATCAGCACGAACGTGCCGAACAACCCGAAGCCGACGAGCAGCGTGGCGATGTCGGTGATCAGGACCGGCGGCCGCGCCAGCGTGCGCATGTTGATCAGCGGCTCGGCGTGGCGGCGCTCGAAGGCGACGAAGGCCGCGAGCGCGAGCAGGCCGGCGGCGAGCAGGCCGAGGGTCCGCGCCGACGTCCAGCCCCACTCGTTGGCACGGGAGATCGCGATCAGCACCGCGGACAGCCCGGCGGCGAGGATGGCGGCGCCGGCGACGTCGATGCGGCCCGGGGTGCGGACGGGCGACTCGGGCACGAAACGGATCGTGGTGATGGTCGCCGCCGCGCCCATCGCGGCCGAGAGCCAGAAGATCCAGTGGTAGCTCGCCTGATCGACCAGTACGCCGCCGAGAGGCAGGCCGATCGCGCCGCCGATCCCCGCCGTCGCGCCGAGCAGGGCGATGCCGGTGGGGATGCGCGGGCGCGGGAACTCGTCGCGCACGATCCCGAACGACAGCGGGAACACCCCGCCGCCGACGCCCTGCAGGACGCGGCCGACGATCATCATCTCGAGCCCGTTGCTGAGCGCGCAGATGACCGAGCCGACCGCGAACGCGGCGAGCGAGATCGCCAGGAAGCGCCCCTTGCCGAACATGTCGCCGAGCCGTCCCAGGACCGGCGTCGCGACCGACGCGGCGAGGAAGTACGCGCTGACCATCCAGGTGATGCCGCTGGTGGAGACCCCGAACGCGTGCTGCATCGAGGTCAGCGCCGGGATCACGGTCGTCTGGGCGAGGGCGAAGGCAAGGGCGCCGATGGCGAGGATGCCCAGGGTCATCTGGTGGTGCTGGCGGTCGGTGTGCTCGGTCATGGGGACCGCTAAGCGTAGTGGGCACTCCGCTTGCGGTAGGCTCATCCCATGCCCTCCGTCGCCCTCGACCGCCCGCTGCGCCGCGACGCGCGACGCAATCGCGAGCGGCTGACCGAGGCCGCCGCCGCCGCGTTCCGCGACGACGGGCTCGACGTCGCGGTCGACGAGATCGCCCGCCGCGCCGGCGTCGGCGTCGCGACGCTCTACCGCCACTTCCCGGCCAAGACCGACCTCGTCGTCGCCGTCACCGAGGCGGTCCTGGAGGACCTCGCCGCCGCGGCGGCCGTCGCGCTCGAGGGGTCCGATGCCGATGCCGCGGCCCGCTTCCTGGACGCCGCGCTGCGCCACCAGTGCCGCAACCGCGGGTTCCTGCAGGCGCTGGCCCAGCAGGATCTCCCCGACGCGGCGCGCCGGCGGCTGAAGCGGCGCGTCACCGCGATCCTCGAGCCCGTCGTCGCCGCGGGCCACCGCAGCGGCAGCATCCGGCGCGACGTCGACGCGGCCGAGCTGCTGGTCCTCGTCCGCATGCTCGGCGTCGTCGTCGCCGCCCGCGGCCGGCGCTCGCCGGAGCCCTACCTGTCGATCCTGCTGCGCGGCCTGCGGGAGACGCCGTGACCCCGCGAATCCGGGCGATCGCCGGATGAGCGCCGCCGGCACGGCGTCGCGGCCGACCGGAGCGGCGCTCTACACGGTCTTCGGCGCCCTGATGCTGGGCATGTTCCTGGCCGCGCTCGACCAGACGATCGTGTCGACGGCGCTGCCGACGATCGTCGGCGACCTCGGCGGCCTCAACCACCTCTCGTGGGTCGTGACGAGCTACCTGGTCGCCACGACGGCGTCGACGCCGCTCTACGGCAAGCTCGGCGACCTCTACGGCCGCAAGCTGCTGTTCGGCGTCGCGATCGTGATCTTCCTCGTCGGCTCCGCGCTCTCGGGCGCGTCGCAGAGCCTCAGCGAGCTGATCGCCTTCCGGGCGCTGCAGGGCATCGGCGCCGGCGGGCTGATGGTCGGCGCCCAGGCGATCATCGCCGACATCGTCCCGGCCCGGGAGCGCGGTCGCTACATGGGCTTGATCGGCTCGGTCTTCGCGGTCTCGAGCGTCGCCGGCCCGCTGCTCGGCGGCTTCTTCGTCGACACGCTGAGCTGGCGCTGGGTCTTCTACGTCAACCTGCCCATCGGCGCCGTCGCGCTCGCCGTCGTCGTGCTGCGGCTGCACCTGCCGCGCAGCCGTACCGAGCATCGGATCGACTGGCTCGGCGCCGCGCTGCTGACCGCCGCGGTGGTCTGCCTGGTGCTGCTCACGACCTGGGGCGGCGCGCAGTACGCCTGGGGCTCGCCGACCATCATCGCCCTCGCCGTCGCCACGGTCGCGCTCGCCGCGGCGTTCGCCGTGACCGAGCGCCGCGCGACCGAGCCGCTGATGCCGCCCAGCCTATTCGCCGGGCGCGGCTTCACGGTCGCCGTGGCGCTGGGCTTCCTCGTCGGCCTGGCGATGTTCGGGGCATTGACCTTCCTCCCGCTGTACCTGCAGGTGGTGCGCGGGGCGAGCCCGACGGGGTCCGGCCTGTTGCTGGTGCCGTTGATGGTGGGCCTGCTGACCGCCAGCATCGCCTCGGGGCGCCGGATCAGCCGCACCGGGCGCTACCGCTGGTTCCCGATCGCGGGCAGCGCCACGCTCGCCGTCGGCATGCTGCTGCTGACCCGTCTCGGCGTGTCGACGCCGTACGCGGTGACGGCGCTCACGATGGTCGTGATCGGCACGGGCATCGGCCTCTTCATGCAGGTCGTCATCCTCGTCGCGCAGAACGGCGCGCCGCCGGACCAGGTCGGCACCGCGACGTCCTCGGCGACGTTCTTCCGCTCGATCGGCGGCTCGGTCGGCGTCGCCGTGTTCGGCGCGATCTTCTCAGCCCGGCTGACCAGCGGCCTCGAGCGCCTGCCCGCGGCCGTGGTCGCGCAGCTGCACCTGACGGCCGGCTCGGTCCAGGTCGCGCCGAACGCCGTCCAGGCGCTGCCGGACGGGCCGCGCTCCGCCTTCCTCGCGATCTTCGTGCACGCGCTCCACGGGGCGTTCGCGTGGGGCGCGATCTTCTCCGCCCTCGCCTTCGCGCTGACCTGGGCGCTGCCGCAGCTCGAGCTGCGCAGCTCCTCGGCGGCGCAGTTGCGCGAGCAGGCGCCGGTGGCGCCGCAGGCGGCCGAGACGATCGCGCGGTGAGCGCGGGGCGCGGGTAGCTCGAAGCTCGGGCCGAGGCGAGGTACGCTCGGCACGCGTGCTCATCCTGCTCGCCTTCGCCGTGCTTGCGGGCGCCGGCACCGCCGCGAGCCCCTGCGCACTGCCGGTGCTCCCGGCGCTGCTGTCGGCTGGCGGCACCGGCGGGCGGCGGCGGCCGCTGGGCATCGTGCTCGGGCTCTCGGCGACCTTCACGGTGACGATCGCCGGTCTCGCCGCCGTGGTCGGCGGCGTCGGCCTCGGCGCCGACCCGCTGCGCTGGGTCGCGGTCGCGGTGCTGGCCGGCTTCGGCGCGGCGCTGCTGGTCCCGGGCCTCGCCGCGCGGCTGGAGGCGCCGCTCGCCTCGCTGTCGCGGCTCGGACCCCGCTCGCGCGGCGACGGCTTCGCGTCAGGGCTGCTGATCGGCGGCGCGCTGGGATTCGTCTACACGCCCTGCGCCGGCCCGATCCTCGCCGCGGTCATCACCGTGGGCGCGGCGACCGGCCGCTCGATCGCCGTCGCGCTTGCCTACGCGGCCGGCTCGGCCGTCGTACTGCTGGCGATCTGCCTGCTCGGCCGGCGGGTGCTCGGGGCGGTGCGCTCGCTCGGCGGGGCAGCCGCGGTGCAACGCGGTCTCGGCGCGGTCATGCTCGCCACCGGGCTGGCGATCGTCACGGGCGTCGACCTGCGCTTCGACCAATTCGTCGCGCGCGAGATCCCCGGCGTCAACGTCACCGCCGGGCTGGAGCGCTCGGGCGCGGTGGCGTCGCGGCTGGCTGCGATCACCGGTCGCCGCCCGACGTTCACCGACGCGACAGCCGCCCGCCGCGGCGCGCTGCCGGTGCTCGGCACCGCGCCGGGCTTCGCGGGCACGGGTCGCTGGTTCAACACGCCAGGCGGGCAGGCCGAGCCGCTGCACGCCCTGCGGGGCCGCGTCGTGCTCCTCGACTTCTGGACCTACACCTGCATCAACTGCCTGCGCACGCTGCCGTATCTCGAAGCCTGGGATGCGCGCTATCGCCGTGCGGGGCTGACGATCGTCGGCGTCCATACGCCCGAATTCGGCTTCGAGCACGACCCCGGCAACGTCGCCGCCGCAATCCGGCGACTCGGCATCCGCTACCCCGTGGTCCAGGACAACCGGCGCGCGACGTGGGACGCCTACGGCAACCAGTACTGGCCGGCCGACTACCTGATCGACGCCCGTGGGCGTGTCCGCTACGCGGCCTTCGGTGAGGGCGACTACGGCAGAACCGAGGCCGCGATCCGCTCGCTGCTGGAGCTGGCCCGCAGGCGCCCGCTGGGCGCCTCTGCGCGACCCCACGGGGTGGTGCGCCCGACCTCCGCTGCAACGACGCCGGAGACCTACCTCGGAAGCGCCCGCGCCGACGGCTGGCTGCGCCCGCCGCGGCCCGGCCGTGGTTTCTACCCCCAGCCGCGCTCGGCGCTCGCGCCGAACACCTTCGCCTTCGGCGGCGCCTGGGAGATCCGCGCCCAGGCGGCCACGGCCGTCGACCACGCCACGGTCGACGCCGAGGTGCGCGCGAAACGCGTCTACCTCGTACTCAGCGCGGCCGGCGGGCGCCCGCGGACGCTGCAGGTGCGCCTCGACGGCCGGCCGATCCCGCCGGCCGCGGCCGGCGCGGACGTGCACGGCGGCCGCGTCACCGTGGCCGGCCAGCGCCTGTACGCGCTCGTCGCGCTGCCGCGGCCGCAGACGCACCGGCTGACGCTGCGCTTCGAGCCGGGGGTCAGCGGCTACGCGTTCACGTTCGGCTAGCCCGTCGGAACCGCTAGCGTCGGCGGCATGACCGAACGCGATCCCGCCAACCCCACCCCCGAGGAGCTCGAGGAGACCGCACGCTCGGAGGGCCTCGCCGCGACCGAGAAGGAGACCGATCCGCGCTACCGGCTCGAGGACGACGAGCACGAGGCGGCCGAGCCGCCGCCGGACTGAGCTCCCGGCGGGACCTCCGCGAGCCGCCGGTGCAGGCGCTCGCGCAGCTCCGCGGGGTCGTAGTCCCGGTGCTCGCGGCGCTTGCGGGTGACGATCACGCCGGTCGCGGCGACGCCCGCGAGACCGGCGAGTCCGAGCAGCTTCCAGCGCGGTCGCATCGGTCGCGTACCTTACCGGCGTGCGCGCCACCGACCTGGACCTCGAGGCGGCGATCGCGACCGCCGCGACCGGCGACGTGTGGCTGTTCCGCGGCCGCTCGCTCGGGGACCGCGCGATCCAGACCGTCACCAACAGCCCGGTCAACCACGTCGGCATGGCGGTCGCGCTCGACGACCTCCCGCCGCTGCTCTGGCACGCCGAGCTCGGGCGCTCGCTCCCGGACGTCTGGACGGGTGAGCGCCAGCGCGGCGTCCAGCTGCACCGGCTCGACGACGCGCTGCGGACCTGGGGCGCGCGCTACGGCCAGCGCGCCTGGCTGCGCCAGCTCGAGGGGACGGTCGAGCGCAGCCACGAAGACCGGCTCATGGAGGTCATCGCGCGCTTCGACGGGCGCCCGTTCCCGACGACCCCGGGGCTCGCGCGGCAGT
>JAXDHR010000166.1:0-14358 GCA_034664425.1 Solirubrobacteraceae bacterium | reverse complement strand
GCGATCCGCGCCTCGCGCGTGAACCGCTCGCGGAAGCCGTCGGACTCCGCCAGGTCGGGCGCGATGATCTTGACGGCAGCGCGCCGGCGGAGGTTGAGGTGCTCGGCCCGGTAGACGACGCCCATGCCGCCGCGCCCGATCCGCTCCTCGATCCGGTAGCCCGCGATGACCGTGCCGAGGCGAGGGTCGTCCATATCCGCCATATGCTGCCCAGTATGGACACCCTGGCCGACGTTCGGGTCCTCCTGGCCGGCGACGACCCCGACGCCGTGGCGGCCCTGCGCGCGTGGCTGGCCGCGGCCGGCGCGTCGCCCGCCGCCAGCGCCGCGAACCCCGACGAGGTGGTCGCGCACGCCGCCGAACGCGCGCCCGCCGTCGTGCTCGTGCTCGGCGCCGGCGCCGACGCCGTGCGCCGGCGCTTGGACCCGCTCCGGCTGCAGGCCGGCCCGACCGTTCTGAGCGTCGCCGACGTGATCGCGCCGGGCGAGTCGCCGGGGCCCGCCGCCGTCGGGCGCCTGCTGGCCTTCGTCGAGCGGGCGGAGCTGCGTGCGCGCACCGCCGAGCTGGAGTCGCTCGTCGCCTCCCAGGCGCTCGGGCGCCTGCGCGACGGCGAGCTGGCGCAGTTCGACATGCTCGGGCGGGTGCTCGTCGCGGCCGAGTATCGCGACGACAACACGCACGAGCACACGCAGCGAGTCGGGGAGCTGGCCGCCGGGCTGGCGCGCGAGCTCGGCCTCGGCGACCGGCTGGTCGCGCTCGTGCGCCACGCCGCGCCGCTGCACGACATCGGCAAGATCGCCGTCCCGGACTCGGTCCTGCTCAAGCCCGGGCGTCTGACCGAGGAGGAGTTCGAGGTCGTCAAGACCCACGCCGTCCTCGGCGCACGGGTCCTGACGGGCTCGGACGCCGAGGTCGTCCAGGTCGCCGAGCGGATCGCGCGCTCGCACCACGAGCGCTGGGACGGCGGCGGCTACCCGGACGCGCTCGTCGGCGAGGCGATCCCGATCGAGGCGCGGCTCGTCGCGCTCGCGGACGTCTTCGACGTGCTCCTCCACGAGCGTCCGTACAAGGAGTCCTGGACGATCGAGGCGGCGGTGGAGGAGATCCGCGGCGGGAGTGGGACGCAGTTCGCGCCCGCGGTCGTCGCCGCCTTCGAGCGGCTCGACCCGTCGGCCTGGCACGCGGTTCCCGCGTCGTCGTCCTAGACGCCGAAGCGGCGCCGGAGGTCGGGCAGCGCGCCGGCGATCGCCGCCTGCAGCGGCAGCGTCAGCGTGCGCGGCAGGTAGCGGCCGCCCGCCGCCGCGAGCTGGTTGGTCAGCCCAGGGGTGGCGCTGCGATCGCCGCGCTGCATCGCCACGACCGCGGCGCGTGCGACCTCGTCCGGCTCCTGCCAGAGCGCGTCGGGACCGAGCGACTCGAGCGTCTCGGCTCCGGACGAACCGTAGATGTCGGTGCGCACCGGTCCCGGCGAGAGGACCGTGCTCGAGACGCCGGTGCCGAGCAGCTCGGCATGGACGGCCTCCGAGAGCGCGATCGCGAACGCCTTCGAGGCCGCGTAGGTGGCGTTCAGCGGCACGGGGCCGTGGCCGAGGATCGAGGCGACGACGAGCACCGCGCCCTCGCCGCGCTCGACCATGCCGCCGAGCACGGCGGACGTCAGCTCCTGCACGGCGGCGACGTTGAGGGCGACGAGCAGCCGCAGGTGGGCGGTATCGGCATCCGCGACGCGCCCGAAGGCGCCGACGCCGGCGTTGTTCACGAGCCCGGCGACGGGGCGCTCGGCGAGTGCATCGGCGAAGGCCACGCGCTCGCCGGGGTCGGCGAGGTCGACGGGCTCGACGGCGACCGTCACCGCGTAGTGCTCGTGCAGCTCGCGAGCGAGCGCCTGCAGGCGGTCCTCCCGGCGTGCTGCGAGCACGAGGTCGTGTCCCGCGGCGGCGAGCTCGCGGGCGATCGCCTCGCCGATGCCCGACGAGGCGCCGGTCACCACCACGGGGAAGCCGGGGGCGGGAGCGGGAAGCGCCATGCCACGGGGTGCCCCGTCGGCGCGCTCGCAAGTCGGAGTTGGCGCGCGCTCGCGATCCTCCCCGCGCGTCGCGGGTAGCCCCCAGCGCCATGGACCTTCACGGACGCCGCGTGCTGATCACCGGCGCCTCGAGCGGGATCGGGGCCGCGGCCGCGGAGGCGTTCGCCCGCGAGGGCGCGACCGTCGCGCTGCTCGCACGCTCGCGGCCGGGGCTCGAGACGGTCGCCGCGCGCCTGCGCGCCGAGGGCGCGAGCGCGCATGTCGTCGTCTGCGACGTCGGCGACCGTGCCCAGGTCGAGGCGGCCGTCGAGCAGGCCGCGAGCGCGATGGGCGGCCTCGACGTGCTCGTCTCCAACGCCGCGTCGATGGTCTTCGGCCGCTTCCCCGAGGTGGCGCCGGAGGACTTCGACCGCACGATCGCGGTCACCTTCACCGGGGCGGTCGACGTCATCCGCGCCGCCCTGCCGCATCTCGGGCGCGAGGGCGGCGGCGCGATCGTCGCCACCGGCTCGACGATGGCGCGCGTCCCCCTGCCGACCTTCATCTCGTACGTGTCGGCCAAGCACGCGCTGCGCGGCTTCCTCAACACGCTGCGCATCGAGCTGATCGAGGCGAACGTCCCGATCACCGTCTCGATGGTCCATCCGGGACCCGTGGACACGCCGCTGTGGCATCAGGTCTCGAGCGCGACGGGCAGCGAGCCGCGCAACCCGCCCGACCAGTACAAGCCCGAGGTCATGGCGCACGCGCTGGTCTCGTGCGCCAAGCATCCGCGGCGCGAGATCTCGCTCGGGTTCGAGGGGCGCGCGATGGAGATGGGCTTCGCCTACCTGCCGGCGATGGCCGATCCGATCGTCGCGCTCGTCGGCCGCTGGTACCGGCGCGGGCGCGAGCCGGCGCCGCGCCCGGGCGGTCTCTGGGAGGCTCAGGGCACGGGCGAGCGCTCGGGGCACCTGCACGGGCGCCCCAGCCTGTGGGCGCGGCTGCGCTTGCGCGGCTGAGCGTGCGATGGGAGCATCGAGGGCCCGGCCGAAGGAGCCTGCCATGGCCAACACCAGCGTCCTCGTGGTCGCCAACCGCACCGCGGCCACGCCGGCCCTGCTCGATGCCGTCCGCGAGCGCGCCGCGCGCGGCCCGTGCACGTTCACCCTGCTCGTCCCCAATCCCGTGCGCGGGCTCGACCGCGCGATGGACCCCGAGGACCATGACCGCGCGGAGGGCGCGGCGGTGCTCGAGCTGGCGCTGCCGCTGCTCGAGGAGGCCGCAGGTGGGCCGGTCGAGGGGCGCGTCGGCGACGCCGAGGCGCTGGCGGCGATCCAGGACGCGGTCAACCTCGGCGGCTACGACGAGATCATCGTCTCGACGCTGCCCGCACGCGTCTCGCGCTGGCTGCACCTCGACCTTCCCCGCAAGGTCGCCGGACTCGGGCTGCCGGTCACCACGGTCACGGCGCGCGGCCGCCAGGAGGTCGCGGCCTGAGCCGCTAGCCTCGTGCGCCCGTGTCGCCCTTCTGGCTCTGGACGCAGGTCTTCATCGTCGCGATGGTCCTCGCCGGCGCGATCATCGCGCTGACCAAGATCTTCTGACCCGCGCGCGCAGGCCGCGGGCCTGCGGCAGCGGCGGCCGCGCGGGCAGCGGCCGGCCCTCCACGATCGCCGCCGGGGCCGTCTCGGTCATCCACGCGAGCTGGTCCTCGACGTCGCCGTAGCGCTGCCCCAGCATCTCCGCCGCCACGCGCAGGTCGGGCGTGCGGCGCCGCGTGTCGTGGGCGTCGGAGGCGATCACGTGCACGACTCCGGCCTCGAGCATCGCGAATGCCGTACGGCTCACCTGGCTGCCGAAGCTGCCGGCGAGCGAGCCGGCGGTCACCTGAGCGCTCGCCCCGAGCTCGACCAGCCGCTCGAGCCGGCGCGCATCGCGCTGGAACGTCGGCGAGCGCTCGGGGTGCGCGAGCAGCACCTGGAAGCCGCGCCGGCGCAGGTCGGCGACCATCGGCTCCATCGCGCCGCTGATCGGCGCGAACGGGCACTCGAGCAGCACGGTCCCGCCGCCGCCGAGCGTCAGCTCGGCGAGTGCGGCGTCGTCGAGCCGGGGGAGGCGCTCGGCGGCGATCTCGCCGCCCTGCAGCAGGCGCAGTCGGATCCCCTCGGTCTCGAGCCGCTCCGCCAGCGCCTCCCGCGCCGCCGCGAGATCGGCGCCCAGCAGCCCGAAGCCGGCGTCGATGTGCGAGGTCGTGGCGACCGCCTGCGTCCCGCGACCGACCGCTTCGCGCGCCATCTCCAGCGCCGCGTCCTCCGAGGCGGGACCGTCGTCGAGCCCGGGGAGGATGTGGATATGCAGGTCGATCACGCCGACTATGATCGCGCGCCCATCCGGTAGCACCCAACCGAGGAGAGGACATGTTCCAGACGATCGTCGTGGGCACCGACGGGTCGGAGACGGCTCGCAAGGCAGTCCGTGAGGCGGTCGCGCTGGCCAAGTCGGTCGGGGCGTCGGTCGGGATCGTGTCTGCTTATGAGCCCGTCTCCAAGCAGCGGCTGCGCGAGGAGTCGCGTCAGGCGCCGGCCGACACGCAGTGGGCGATCAACGCGCGCGAGGACGTCGAGGCCACGCTGACGGAGGCCGAGGAGGACGTCGAGGACGCCGGCATCGCGATCCGGACGTTCGCGCGCGAGGGCGATCCTGCCGACGCGATCCTCGACGTCGCCGAAGAGGAGAGCGCCGATCTGATCGTGGTCGGCAACAAGGGGATGACCGGCGCCAAGCGCTTCCTGCTGGGCTCGGTGCCGAACAAGGTTTCCCACCACGCGCCCTGCTCGGTGCTGATCATCCGGACGACCTAGGGCGTCGCGGGGGCCGCGGGCGCCGTCGCGGCGGCCGCGTCGACGAGGCCCGCGCCGTAGTGGCGCGCGGCGCCGAGCGGCCGCGCCGTCGCCCTCAGGCGGCGCACGATCGCGTCCGGCGACGGGTGGGCGCCGAGCACGCCGGAGGCGATGACCAGCGCGGCGGTGGCCGAGACGTGCGGGGTCGCCATCGAGGTGCCGGTGTAGTCGCCGGGGAGTCCGAACGAGCGCACCGAGCCGGTGAACGTCATCTGCACCACGTTGCGCCCGTCGGAGCTCCCGGGCCGGCACTGCGGGTCGGGCAGGTCGGCGTCCGGCCCGCCGCCCGGGGCGACGATGTCCAGGCTCGCGCCCGCGTTGGAGTACTCCGCAGCACAGCCGTGCTCGGTCGAGGCGCCGACCGAGAGCACCGACTTGGCGCGGGCCGGATAGGCGAGCGCGCCGCTGCCCTCGTTGCCCGACGCGGCGACGACGAGCACGCCGGCGCGCTTGGCGTCGCGCAGGGCGGTCAGCAGGTCGGGGACGTCGCGCATCGAGGTGCCCGAATCGAACTCGAAGGACAGGTTGATGATCTGCGCGTGATGGCTGACGGCGTAGCGGACGCCCTGGGAGATCGTGGCGCTGTCGCCGTCGCCGTAGCGGTCGAGCACGCGCACGGGCATGATCTTCGCTCCGTAGGCGAGCCCGGTCAGCCCGATCGGATTGCCGGTCGCCTCGTTGATCGTGCCCGTGACGTGGGTGCCGTGGCCGTTCTCGTCGTCGGGATGGCGATCATGACCGACGAAGTCGTAGGGATGCACGAAGTGGCTCGGCCGGAAGTCAGGCGAGCGGCGGAAGCGGCCGCGGTTCTCGTAGGCGACGCCGGTGTCGAGCACGGCCACCGTGACTCCCTTGCCGCCGGGACGCCCGGCGCGCATCAGATTCGACCAGGCGTCCGGCGCGTTGACGCCGTATGGGCCGGCGAAGTTCCACTGGACGGCCTGCCAGCCACCCGGAAGGCCGCTGCGGCCCGGGTCGGGCGGGATGTAGCCGCTCGCGTGCGCGATCACGTTCGGCGCGGCCGACTGCACGTCCGGATTCGCGCGCAGGCGCGCGATCGCGTGCGCGACGCTCTCGTGGCGCAGGTGCAGGACCTTCGTGCGCGGCGCGATCGCCTCGGCGGCATGGGCGCCGGCGGAGCGCTGGGCCGACGCCTGCTCGGCGGGGTCGGCGCCGGGCGCGTAGGTGACCACGACCTCTCCGGAGACGTGCTCGGGCAGCGGCGCGATGCCGTCTGCCCGCGCGGAGGCCGGCACGACCGCCGCGAGCACGCTGAAGAGCGCCGCGGCGAGGAGGCGGGGGCGGCTGGCGCGGGCGGGCAAGGGCGGCGTGGCTTCTCTTGGACGGCGAGGCGAGGGAGGGTGACCGGATCGCCGACTCTGAAACAGTGTGGTGCCCTTGAAGTTGCTTCGCAACCGTTTCCTGTGCCCGAACTGACTCACGACGCCTGGATGCGCGCGGCCATCGACGAAGCGCGGCTCGCCCTCGAGCACGACGACGTCCCGGTCGGCGCGGTCGTCGTCCACGACGGCGAGCTGATCGGTGCCGGCCACAACGAACGCGAGCGCCGCCAGGACCCGACCGCCCACGCCGAGATGATCGCGCTGCGCGCCGGCGCGGCCCGCCTCGGACACTGGCGGCTGCTCGGCTGCACCCTCTACGTGACGCTCGAGCCCTGCGCCCAGTGCGCGGGCGCGATCGTGCTCGGCCGCGTCCCGCGTGTGGTCTACGGCACCGCCGACCCCAAGGCCGGCGCGGCGGGCAGCGTGCTCGACATCCTCGGCGAGCCGCGCCTCAACCACCGCCCCGAGGTGATCCCGGGGGTCCTGGCCCAGGAGTGCGCCGCCCTGCTCGTCGACTTCTTTCGCACCCGCCGCTGACGCCGTGGACTCGCTACCCTCTCCGTCGCTCGGAGGGGTGCGAGAGTGGTTGAATCGGGCGGTCTCGAAAACCGTTGTAGTGGTAACCCCGCTACCGAGGGTTCGAATCCCTCCCCCTCCGCCTCAGCGGTCTTGAGCCTGCAGATCAGCGGTTTTTGTTGAGGCGGGTGGCGAGGCCGGGGACAGCTGGAGTCCGCTCGGAACCGCCCGATGCGCGCCGCTTCTGTCCCAAGACCTGTCCCACGGGTTTCGGAAGCAGCGGCTCAGTCGGGCGCGATCACGCGCCGCTGGAATCGCTCGCGGAAGCTGTCCAGGCACGGGTTGCCACTCCGTGGTCCCCGGCCTCTGCCGTCGTCGAGTAGCCGTCGAGGTGCTTCGGGCCGAGGCGCCGTAGGTCCAGTCCTGCGGGGCTCGAGTGCCTCCGACCAAGCCGACGCCGTACAACGCCGCTCACGCCCGTTCAGCAGCAGCGATTGCGTCGGCCGGCGAGTGCCGCCTTGCGCGAGAGAGCGCCGGCCGGCGAGCGCTGTCGCTCCTGCCTCCCAAGCAGGCGTCTCGAGCATTCGAGCGAAACGCTCGCTCGTCGTCCGGACCAGGAGCCAGCACGTCGATGACGCGCGCGCTCGAAATTTCGCGAGCCCGCGCGATCGACCGCGACTTCCGCAAGGGCCAAAAGCAGCACTCGGACCACGCGCTGCTCTTGGCGGAGCTGCGGGACTAGCGCGAAACGAAGGTCTCCGCCGGGTACATCTCCGGCGGATCCGTGATGCCGACCTCTTCGAGGATCGGTGCCAGGTGCTGGCCGAACGCGTCGCACGCGTCCTGGGACTCCCAGACGTCGACGACGCGGAATCCGCTTGGGCTTTCGCCGGCTGCGTGGGCAAGCAGGCCCCCGACCGGCCAGTCCGACACTGACTCCATCTTGTCCTTTCCCGCGAGCTTCTGGAGGGTGGCGCGGTAGTTCTCCGCGGTGACCGTCGGACCCTGATGGATCAGTACGACCGGCATTGCGAGCTCCTTCTTCGAGTTGGCCGACCCTACCTCGCCCGCGGACTCGTGGCCAGCGACCGCCAGCGCGTCGATGCAATCGACTTGCCGCGGCTGCGTGCGGCGCGGCGCGCGTCGGTCATCAGCTTCGTCGCGACGCGGATCACACGCTCGCCGCTGACCAACAGAAACCGCTCCAACGAGCCGGAGACGTGCCGGCAATGAAACGACTGCTCGCGGTCACCCGCGACAAAGCGCTGTCCCATCCACGAATCGTCATAAACCCGCCAGACGACACCCGACTTACGCGACAGCCTCAGGCGAGAGAGCAGTGTGGCTCGGTGTCACTGCCGCTGCTCCTTCGCATGGAAAGCGGAAGCGGCGGAGAGGATCGTCGTCGTGGAGAAGACAACGCGCGCTTGGCTAGCCGCACTTGACGGGAACGCGGGTCTCGGCGAGCCGGCGGCCGCCGAGATCGCCCGACGATACGAGCTGCCCGACACGTATGGCGAGGTCCTGCAGGTCCGCAACGGCGCTGAGGGCTTCGTTGGCGAGGGCTACATCCGCCTCTATGGCAACGGCGATCTCGCCGACCAGGCCGACGCCCCACCGCTCGACCATTTCGAGGGTCTGACGATCTTCGGAACGAACGGCGCAGGAGAGGCGTTCGCGTTCGACCCCGGCGGTGCCGTCGTGATGATCCCGTGGATCGGCGGTCCGGAGGACGCAATCGCACAGGGCTCCCTCGACGCCTTCATGCATCGCCTGCACGACGGTCGCCTCTTTGACCGCACTGTTGCTTAGGACGACAAGCGAGCGTCGTCGCCGGTCCTGGGCTCGCTATCGCTTAGCGCGACAAGCGCTAGCCGCACGGGAACATCACGATGCACGAATCGCTTCGGAGCGGGCTGCTAACTCGGACTGGCGTCCGCAGACTCGCGCCCGCTCGGGTGCGCTGCCTCGTTCGGTGTACTCGAGGACGCTGGTTCAGCGGGGCGGTCGCTAGCGAGAGGATCTTGGCTCAGACTGATAGTCACGACCTCGTCGAGGTTGACGATGACGCCCTCACCCGCCCCGTCTGTAACCCAAGTCTTGCGTTTGGCGCTCCACCATGCAGGGCGAGTTAGATAGAGCTCGTTCGTGCCGTCGTCCGGGCTTGATGGCCAGACCAGCACTGAGCCGTTCAGCCGGCGATTGTCCTTGAAGAGAACGACAACGTTCGCGCCCTTGAGAGGTGCAAGCGTTCTCGCATACACGGACGCCTCGGGCGCCCACATGAGCCCTAACCTACGCATCGACTGACGTGTGATTCGCAGCGAACGCGCGCTAGCGGCTACGTACCCCGCCGCAACAGCGACCACGAGAAGGCAGGCCACATATTGCCATTGCGTTGGTCGGCGCGCTACGCCGAACGCCTCCGCCAACTGGTTACCAAGCGCTACCAACGGCAGGCTCGCGGCAACGCTTACTACAAGAAGATGCGTCGCCTCGGGACGGGACTGTTGGAGGCGCGCGCGGTACGCCCCGTATGAGAAGAAGCCTGGCGCCACGTACGTCAGCACGTTGCCGACATCAGTCGCGCTGAGGGCGACGTCTGCCATCTGCGACTATGCCGATCGCCGCGGTGTTGCTGGCGTCGGCGTTTCGCTATCCACGCCTATCGGGCGCTTCCTCGGGACGAACCCAAGGCCCAACAACTCCTAGCCCTGGCGACGAGTCGTTTCGCAGTTGCACGACATTCCGATCATCGTGGAGCACGCCTTCACTCGTCAGGTGGACCGAGAATGCGGTCGCCCAGTTCGCCGGGATCGCCTTCGCTGACGGAGGCCTTACCAGCTCGTTCTTCCGCTGGCGCGCTAGGCGGTGCGGGCTCCGGCGCCTCGCTTGGAGCCGGTTCGATGACCTGCTCATGCTCGTCGCGCACGACGGCCGTGCCCTCGCCGATTCTGACCTCCCGCTCGTGTCGCTCGTACACGACAGACGGGTCGGTCTCGTGCTCGTCCGATTGCCGGTCAGAGTCGTCGTCGTGCATGCGCTGCCTCCGGGTTCGTTTTCCCGATTCTCTTGCTCTGGCGGCCCCGAGGCAAGCGAACCGCTCGAGCGCGACGGCGCGCGCGCTTCGAAGACAATTCTTCGCGCACGACGCCAAGCCACCGTCGCAGCCGCAGCTGATTGATGCTCGTCCGCCACGCTTGCCGTCAGTCGCGCGCAGACGGTGCGAACCCATAGATGCTGCTTCGCGCGAGTTGCGCTAGTCCCCGCGACGACGCGACGAAGCGGCCGACACGGCACGCCGCGATTCGGGACCACCGTCGCACAGGCGCCGGTCTTCCTTAGCTGGCGAAGAGTCGGGTAACAGAGCAAGTTGCCGCGACGGATCGAGGCAGCGACGGCTTGGTCACGGGCACGGCTAGGCAAGGGCCCGTCGCGACCGCCATCAGCCGCCTGATCGCCACAGCGGGTTCGTCCTGCGTGAAAGGCATCTCGCGACGGGCCGAACGATTCTGTGTGCGCGACGCCCAGAAGGAGTACGTTTGGCCGAACGCTGACCCGCCGCGGCATTCCTCGACGAGGAGAAGCGAAGAACCAACTGCCGCGTCGGCTCGGATGGAGCTTGGCTGCGACGTCGGTCTGGTAAGCCTCGAGAACACGCGCGCTGCGGCACCGCTCGGTGTCCAGATCTCCATCGGAGGTCACCATGATTCGTGTACGTGCCAACGCGCCCGCGGCGTCGCCGCTGGGCCGGACTGGCGTACGTCCAGGTCGGCTGGGGCGTCTTGCGCATTTCATCGCCCGTCATCGCTGGCCGGTGATCGGCGTGTGGATCGTGCTCACGCTGTTCGGTGGCTTCGCGGCCGGACAGCTCTCGACTCGGTGGTATCAGAGCCTGGCCGTGCCCGGGAAGCCGGCCTACGAGGGCAGCCAACGGGCGCTCAAGGCGTTCGGCGTCGGCGTGCGGGAGCCCAACGTGGTCGTCTTTCACTCCTCGCAGGCCGATTTGACCAAGAGCCCCGCGGTCCGGGCGGCCGTGCGGCGTGCGGCCGAGGCAGCCCCGAGCGCACTCACGAGCTCGTACTTCTCGACCGGCAACCGGATGTACGTCTCACGCGACCGGCACACGACGTTCATGGAGGTCTACCCGCCCGGTCCGTCTGCGCTGAACGCAAAGAGCGGCGCCGAGAAGCTCCGCGCGGCGGCGGCCGTCGGGCTGCCCGCCGGCACGACCGTCGATGTGACAGGTCGCGCCCCGCTCGGGGAGGCGAGCACCGATGGCTCGAGCGCGGGATCCAGCGTCCTGTTGGAGGCGGCGATCGGCGGCCTCGGCGCCCTGGTGATCCTCCTCTTCGTCTTCGGGACGCTACCCGCGGTGATGATGCCGCTCGTCGTGGCGCTCGCGGCGATCCTCAACACGTTCACCCTCGTCTGGGGGCTGACCTACATCACCGACGTCTCGATAATCGTGCAGTTCCTGATCGCGCTGGTCGGCCTGGGCGTCGCAATCGACTACGCGCTGCTGATCATCTTCCGCTTCCGTGAGGAACTCCGCGACGGCAACGACGTCGAGTCGGCACTCGTCGAGACGTTGACCCACGCCGGCCATTCGGTGATCGTCTCCGGCTCGACCGTGGCGGTCGGACTGCTGTCGCTGCTCGTCTTGCCGCTGCCCCTGCTGCGCTCGATGGGCATCGGCGGCATGTTGATCCCGCTGGTCTCTGTGCTCGCGTCGCTCACGTTGCTGCCGGCGATGCTCTCGGTGCTCGGCCCTGGGATCAACCGTGTCCGCGTGATGCCACGGCGATTCATCGACACGGGGCATCCGGAATCGGGTGCGTGGGGGCGCTGGGCGCGCTTCGTGCTCCGGCGCCCGGTCGCGGTCGCGGCGGTCGGCATGCTGATCGTTGCCGTGCTCGCAGGCCTCGGGACGCAGCTGAACGCGAGCGAAGCGCAGCTCAAGAACTTCCCCGGCAGCGGTACGGCAATAGCCGGTCGCGACCAGCTCGCCGCGGCGGGCATCAGCCCCGGCGTGATGAAGCCGCTCAACGTGCTCGTCGAACACGGAGGCAACGCCCAGCAGGTCGCAGCCAAGCTGGCCGCCGTGCCCGGCGTGGTCGGGGCGACCGCGCCGCCCTCGTGGCACCGCGGATCGAACTCGTTCGTCGAAGGGTTCGCCACGATCGACGGCGCCGCGCCAGGCATCCAGGCGACGATCGACCGCGCCAATGCGAGCCTCAAGGGCACCAACGGCACGCTGACCGGTGTTGCCGCGGTTGACCGGGACTTCCTGCACGCTCTGTTCGGCAGCTTCCCCTACGCGCTCGCCCTCGTGCTGCTCCTGACGCTGGTCCTGCTCACGCGGGCGTTCCGCTCCGTCGTGCTCGCGGTCAAGGCGGTGGTGTTGAACCTCCTCTCGCTCGCCGCGGCCTTCGGCATCGTGGTGTTCGTCTTCCAGGAGGGGCACGGCTCCTCGCTGTGGAACATCGCGGCGAGCGGGTCCATCACCGCGTGGATCCCCGTGATGATCTTCGCGTTCCTGTTCGGGCTCTCGATGGACTACGAGGTGTTCATGCTCTCGCGGATGCGAGAGGCCTACGACGAAACCGGCTCGACCGACAAGGCGATCGAGCTTGGGCTCGCACGAACCGGCAAGCTGGTGACGAGCGCAGCGCTCGTCCTCATGTTCGCCTTCCTCGTGCTCTCGTCGAGCCCGGGCTACGAGGTCAAGTCGCTCGCGATCGGCCTCGCCGCCGGGATCATCTTCGACGCGACCATCATTCGGGCTTTGCTTGTGCCTGCGCTGATGAAGCTCCTCGGCGACGCGAACTGGTGGCTGCCCGCGTGGGCGGAGACGCTTCTTCGCATCCCGCACCGCGAGCCCGTGCCGGAGGTCCCGGCGCTCAGCGCATAGCGAGCTCACGAGCGCGCGCGAGCAGAGCCGTTTCCGCAGCGGACTCGCGCTCGCGCGCCCCCGTGCTCCAGCTCTCGTGCTCGTCGAGCAGTTGGTCGAGCCCAGCGAGCATCGCGTCCATCGCGGCTGCGGACGATGAGCCCGTCTGTTGGCGCGCGGCAACACAGGCAGCGGGATCGAGCGCGGCCCGAAGCGTTGCTTCGTCGATCTCTACCGGCCTCCCGATCGCGGCCTCGGCAGCCTCGGCCAGCCGTTCCGGCGTCAGCGCCGAAGACGGTTCACCCGACTCGACGAGATCGCGCACGGCGCGCCCGACAACCTTGTGCGCACTGCGGTAGTCGAGACCGCCCTCGAGTGCGAGAACGTCGGCGACATCCGCGGCCGTGACGAAGCTCTCGCGTGCGATCTCTTCGAAACGCGCCGTGCGCAGCTCCAAGCCGTCGAGCACCGATGCGGTCAGCCGGGCAATCGCCACGGCTTCCTCGAGCGCACGCGGGACGGTGCCGTTCAACAGATGGAAGTGGTCGGTCCGCGCGGAGCCCGTGTGCAGGGCGACGAGCGCGCTCGCGAGATCCCCGGAGGCCTGGCCGGCCTGCGTGCGGATCGCAGCGAGCGCGTAGGGATTCTTCTTCTGCGGCATCAGCGCGCTCGCGCGGCTGTGCGCGTCGGCGAGCTCGACGAGCCCGAACTCCTGGCTCGCGTAGATCTCGAAGTCCTGGCCGAGCTGACTCTGATGCGTCGCGGCGATCGCGAGCGTGGCGAGCAGCTCGAGGTACACGTCGGCCTGCCACGCCGCGTCCTTCGCGTGCTCGACGAGCCGATCGCTGCCGAGCAGCTCGGCAAGGCGCTCGCGGTCGATCGACCAGCGCGAGCCGGCGCTCCCACCCGCGCCCGCGACGCTCGCTCCGAGCGCGCTGTACGACGCGCGTGCTCGGTCGGCATCCCGCAAGGCCGGGTAGGCGTAGGCCAGGAGGAGGTGGCCGACGGTGGTGGGCTGCGCCGGCTGGAGATAGGTGTAGTCGGTGGCGAGCGCTGTGCGCGTCTCGCGCGCGTGCCGCGCAAGTGCGGCGGCCTGGTCGACGAGCGCGTCGTGCAGCTCGCGTGAACCGGAACGGGCCGTCAGGCGGAGCGCAACGCGAAACGCCTCGCGCCGGGGCCGGCCCGCGCTCAGCCAGCCGGCTGCGGAGCGGCCCACGCGCCGCTCGAGCTCCGCTTCGCGCGCGTTGAAGGCATCGCCGAGCGAGGGATCCCACGGGAACTCGTCGCCGGGAATCTCGTGCAGCTCGAGCAGCCCTCGCAGGAGCCCGGTCGCGTCCTCGCCTGCCAGGTCGCCGCCCTCGACGAGCGCGACCGCGTGCGCGAGATCCGCGAGCGACAACCCGTGAGCGAGGCGCGGGCCGTGAGCGCTCTCCGCCGCATACGCGGCCGCGACGAGCTCACCCGCCGCGCCGCCCCGCAGACGGCCACCCCGCCCCAGCTCGTCGGTCTCGGTCACGCGAGGGAGACTAGAGGCCTAGCTGGTTGCGAGCTGGATCTGCTGCGGGCCGCGAGTCGAGGCCGGTGGCCGCTCAGGATTCGCAGCGACGTCGCTGTCGACGAGCCAGACCGTCGGAAGCGTCTCGATGTCCTCGTAGACGGCGTGTCCGGCCTGGCCCGATCCGTAGTCACCGGCGTCGT
>JAXDHR010000165.1:0-18657 GCA_034664425.1 Solirubrobacteraceae bacterium | reverse complement strand
CGGATGCGAGCTTCCGCGCGGAACCAACAGCGCAGGTGAGTATGGGACGCGTCGAGCGCGACCTCGCGTTTCGGCCCAACGCGTGGGGTCGAAGTTAGGGTTCAAAGCGCGAGGATCTCAGCCCAACGGATGCGCGCGCAAAGCGCGCTGCAGAGCCGAACTCGGACTGCGCGCGGCCAGGGAAGCCGGGTTGTGGCCTCGGCGGCCGCGGGTTCGAGTCCCGTCGGTCACCCCAGAAGTGGCTGGTATCGCCGCTTTCCTTGAAACGTGCGTGGCTGCGGGGTCAACGGCGGGCGCTCTTCCATCCTCCAGCGGCGCTCTGTGAACCGCGGTGCACCGCCAGATCTCGGGGTTCCGGCTCCGGGTTGCGTCGGCTCGTATCCGGCGGCCGGCTACGCGGTCAGCCCGAACAGCTCGTGCACGGTCTGAACGTAGAGCGAGGACGCGCCGTTCTCGCCGGCTCTTCGCAGCGAGAGCGTCGGCTCGTGCAGGAGGTCGCTCACCACCGCGCGGGCGATCAGCGCGACGCGCTCGCGGTCAGCGTGACTCAGCGCTTGCCAGCGGGGCTCGTTCTCGCGCAGCGCGCGCTCCACGGCGGCGTCGCCGCGTTGCCGCAGCGCCGCGATCGTGGGCACGACCTCGAGCGACGCGAGCCAGCGCTCGAAGCGCGACAGCTCCTCCTCCACGATCGGCGCCGCGCGACGGGCCTCCGCCTCGCGCGTCGACAGGTTGCGCGCGATCTCCGCCTGGATGGCGTCGAGGTCGTACAGCGCGACGCCCGCGAGGTGCCGCGCCGACGGCTCGACGTCGCGCGGCACGGCGGTATCGATGACCACGAGACGCCGGCCTCGCGCCGCAGCCGCGAGCTGGTCGCGGGTGAGGACCCGTTGGGGGCAGGACGTGCAGGTGAGGACGAGATCGCAGCGGCTGAGCTCGCCGGCCAGGTCGTCGAAGCCGACCGCCGTGCCGGCGAACCGCCGGGCGAGCTCCTCGGCTCGCTCGTGGGACCGGTTCGCGACGAAGATCGTCTCCGCGCCGCAGGAGGTGAGCGCACGAGCGATGAGCGCCCCGTGCCTCCCTGCCCCGATCACGAGCGCGCGGCGCCCCCGGAGGTCGCCGATCTCCCTCTGCGCGATGGCCACTGCCACGGACGCGACCGATGCCCCGTGGCGCGCGACGCCGGTCTCTGAACGCACTCGCTTGCCGGTCCGCAACGCGTCCTGGAACAGGCGATTGACGACCCGCCCGCTGGTCGCCGCCGCCAGTGCGAGTTGGTACGCACGGCTGACCTGTCCCTGGATCTCCGCCTCGCCGACGACCATCGAGTCGAGCCCCGCGGCAACCGTGAAGAGGTGCCGCGCGGCCGCGGCGCCGTCGAGCATCTGGATCGCCGTCGCGATCTCTGCCGGGGGCAGCTTCCCGGCCCGCGCGAGCTCCGCCGTCACGGCTCGCTCTGCGTCGCGCGCGTCGCGCGCGAGGAGGTAGAGCTCCGTGCGATTGCACGTCGCCAGCGCCGCCGCCTCCTCGATCCCGGGCCGCGCGAGGAGCACGACGAGCAGCTCGGTCGCCCCGCGCTCGGTCAGGTGGAGCCGCTCGCGCAGCGCGAGAGAGGCCGTCCGGTGCGACACCCCGACGGCGAGCAGGGTCACGGCTGTGGCACCTCGTCGGGTTCGAGCGACGGGTCCGGCGCGGCGGACGCGATCCCGCCGTCGCCGCGGATGCCGGCGTCCGATGCGCACCGGAAGCCGGGGAGGAGCAGGGTGAAGGCGGAGCCGTCCGGGGAGCTCTTCACCGTGCAGCGCCCGCCGTGGGCCTTGGCGATCGCGTCGACGATCGCCAGTCCGAGTCCCACGCCCTCCCGGCCCCGCGCTCGGCTCGCGTCGACGCGGGCGAAGCGCTCGAAGATCTTCTCGAGCGCCTCCCGCGGGATGCCGCATCCCTCGTCGACCACCTCGATCGCCACGTCCCCGCGCGACCAATGTGCGCGGAGCTCGATGGCATCGGTCTCCTGCGTGTGCGCCACGGCATTCTCCACCAGCGCGTCGAGCGCGATCCTCAGCGCGTCCTGGTCGGTGCGGATCATCCCTCCCGAGAGGTGGCCGACGCGCCACGCGCGCGGCGCGACGCCGGCCCAGCGCAGCGCGACGTCCTCGATCAACGCGTCGAGGTCGACCTCCTCGACGCTCCCGGCGAGGCTGGACTCGCCGGCGCGGGCGAGGATCAGCAGCCGCTCGACGATGCGCTCCATCCGCGCGAGCTCGTCGATCGCGACCTCGACACCGAGGTCGCCTCGACCATCGCTGCGGCGTTGCATGACCTCGAGGTGGCCGCGCGCGATCGTGATCGGCGTGCGCAGCTCGTGCGATGCGTCGTGGAGGAAGCGCTCCTGGCGCGCGAGGAACGCGCCGCGCTCCTCCGCGTGGCGCGCAAGCGCCTGGGCGGCGGCGCGGTGCCGGCGGGCGTGCCAGACCATCGCGAGGAACATCGCTGACATGAGCGGGACCTCGAAGAGCTCGCCCCATTCCTGGGTGCCGTGGCGCGCGTCATTCGCGATCAGCCCGCCAGTCACGAGGCCCTGCACCGCGAGCACGACGTAGGTCGGCTTGAGCGCCCAGACCCGGAACCCGTAGAGCACCGTGAGCGAGAACCAGATCAAATGGAATGGGATCGTCTCCCAGCTGGGAGACGCCAGCATCACGCCGACGTTGAGCAGCGCGAAGGCGACCCACGCGACCTCGAGGCGATCAAGCCGTCGTCGTGAGCCGGTAGCCGGCATGGCGCACGGTCTGGATGGGCGCGTCGTCGCCGAGCTTCTTGCGCAGGCGACGCACGCAGACGTCGACGACGTTCGATCGCGGATCGAAGTGATATCCCCACACCGCGGACAGGAGGCTGTCGCGCGTCACGACCTCGCCAGCGTGCTTGACGAGATGGTGCAATAGGCGGAACTCGCGATCGGAGAGGTCGATCTCGCACTCGCCGATCCTCGCCCGCCGGCACGGGACGTCGAGGAGGAGGGTTCCCGTCTGGACCACGCCGTCGTGTCCGATGCCGCGTGTTCGAAGTTGCGCGCGCACGCGCGCGAGCAGCTCATCCACGGCGAACGGCTTGGCGACGTAGTCGTTAGCCCCGAGATCGAAGCCGCGCAGCTTCGTCGGGAGGTCCGAGCGCGCCGAGACGATCACGACCGGCAGCTCCGGCGAGCGTTGGCGCAGCCCGCCCAGAACGCTGAGCCCGTCGCGCCGCGGGAGCAGCAGGTCGAGAATCACGAGGTCGTAAGTGCCTCGCAACGCCCGCTCGAGACCGTCCTGGCCGTTGTCGGCGCAGTCGACGGCGAAGCCGTCCGCCTCGAGCGCGTGCGCCATGAACGAGCGGATCCGTGACTCGTCCTCTATGACCAGGACGCGGGACATCGGCGCGCGCGAGCTTACGCCAGCGGACCCATGATCACCAAGCCGGATGACATGGACGTGAACCGAGGATGACGATCCCGTCATCTCCGGCCAACGACCCCGTGCGCTCCTTTACGTTCCGGCGCGGAAGGAGTGGAGACGATGGACGAGAGCCCACAGGCTGCCGGTCCAGCCGTCCTCGGGACGCCCATGCCACGCGAGGCGTCTTCCGAGGAGGCGCCGTTCCGGTACCCAGATCTCGCGGCACGCCACTGGCTGCTGGCGTCAGTGGTATGGCTGACCGTCGTCGACCTCTTCGGCCTCGTGCTCGCAACTCAGTTCGTGACGCCCGAGGCATTCGGCGACGTGTCGTGGCTCTCGTTCAGCCGCATCCGGCCGTCGCACGTGAGCGGCGTGATCCTCGCCTGGCTGACGATGATGTACTTCGGCGCGCTGTTGTACATGCTCCCGCGGCTGTGCGGCACGCGCGGGATGTGGAGCGAGCGGCTCGGCGTGTGGTGCGCCTGGGCGTGGAACGTGATGTTCCTCTGTGGCGTGATCGGCCTGCTCACGGGTCACAGCCAGGGGCGCGAGTACGCGGAGTTCATCTGGCCGGTGGACATCGCTCTGCTCGTCATCTGGGCGGCGATGATCGTCAACATCCTCGCGACCGTCGCCCTGCGCACGATCCGGCCGATCTACGTCTCGGTGTGGTTCTTCATCGCGAGTCCGATCTGGCTCGCCGTCGACTACGCCGTCGGCAACGTGATCTGGCGGCCCGGGCACGTCTGGGGCGCGCCGTCGGGAGCGCTCTCCAACAGCCTCTCGGACGCGATCCTCAACTGGTGGTACGCGCACAACCTGTTCGGCCTGTGGCTCACGCCGATGCTGATAGCGCTCACGTACTACATCGTCCCGCGCATCACCAACACGCCGCTCTACAGCTACACGCTGTCGCTGATCAGCTTCTGGGGGATGGCGTTCCTCTATACGGGGGTCGGCGACCACCACATCCTCCAGTCACCGACGCCGGCGTGGCTGAAGACGATCGCGGAGATCTCCTCCTGGGCGCTGCTGATCCCCGTCTTCGCGTTCACGATCAACATCCTCGGGACGATGAAGGGCAACTGGGACAAGTTCTTCACCAACCTGACGATGCGGTTCACCATGACAGCGTTCTTCTTCTATTTCCTGGTGAATGTCCAGGGGGCGTTCGAGGCGCTCCAGCCGTTCAACAAGCTGCAGCACTTCACCAACTTCGTCGTCGCGCATGCCCATCTCGCGCTGCTTGGCGCCTTCACCATCCTCGGCATGGGCATCATCGACTACATCGTCGCCCAGGTGTTTCACAGGCCGCTGTGGAGCCGCAACCTCACGGAGTGGCAGTACTGGCTCGTGACGGTCGGCTTCACCGGCTTCTTCAGCGTGCTCACGCTCGCTGGCTTCCAGCAGGGGTTCAGCTGGCAGGAGGGCATCCCCGAGGTCAACGTGCTCGACCAGCTGCACCCCTACTACATCGCTCGGGGTGTCTTCGGCGCCCTCATCGTGATCTCCGGCATCGTCCAGATGGTCAACATCGGGATGACGATGTTCAGCGACACGCAGGCGCGCCGGCGGCGGGAGACCATGCGGGTCGCCGAGATCCTGACCCCGCCGCTGGCCGGCTGAGGCGATGCCGGACGAGCGCCCACCGGAGGCCGTCGACGACTCCCCGTCGCCGCGGGGCTGGGCGCCGCACCCGCCCGAGAAGATGCTCATCACGCCGTTGGTCGCGGGCATCGGCGGGCTGCTGGTATTCCTCACCGTCGTCTTCGTCGTGGTGTGGCTGCCGGTGCACACGTTCGACCCGCCGCCGTCGCGCGACTGGGCGCCGCTCAACAACCAGGCCGTGGCGGGGCGCGCCCTGTTCGCCTCCAACAACTGCTTCGTCTGCCACTCCGGCTACTCGCGCCCGCAGGACGTGCGCGAGGCGCTCTACTTCCTCTACCCGAAGGTCTCCCAGCCGGGCGACTTCTATGGCAGCGACCAGTCGCCCAACCTGCTCGGCACGGAGCGCACCGGCCCCGACCTCTCGCAGGAGTCGGGCTGGCACCCCGACGACTGGCAGACCGCGCACTTCTTCGATCCCCGCTATGTGGATCCACGCTCGTTGATGCCGCCGATGAAGTCGCTCTTCTCCGACCGCCAGGTGCAGGACCTGACCGCCTTCGTCGAGACCCGCAGCGGCAAGTCGGGGCTGCTGCGCTACGCCGGTCAGGAGTTCGCCAAGCAGGTGGTCCTCGCCAACCAGGGCTTCCCGCCGCCGTACACCGGCTTCCAGGGCGCTCACAAGCCGATCGTCGCCCAGAAGGAGGTCGAGCCGCCGGCGGGCCAGCTCGAGGAGGCGCCGAACCTCTCCCAGATCGACCGCGGCTACTGGCTGTCCTCCGACCCGCTGCCGGTCACCGAGGACAACCTGATCCGCGGCAAGGAGGTCTTCCTCTCCCGCTGCGTCGGCTGCCACGGCCCGAAGGGCGACGGCAAGGGACCCGCGGCGACGTTCATGTCACCGCCTCCGGCCGACTTCACCGACAAGGACGACGCCTGCTGCGGCGGCGACACCGGCCCTGGCGACTTCTACTACCGGATCCTGCGCGGCTGGACCGGGACGGCGATGGAGAACTTCGGAGACCGCCTCTCGGTCAACGACATCTGGCGCGTCGTGCTGTTCGTCAAGACGATCCCGAACGGCACGCTGGCCCCGAACAGGGTTCCCGAGCCGAGCGACTACATCCCGTGGCAGCCATCCAAGGAGCTGCTCGCCTGGGTGAAGTCCCACCAGAAGCTCCAAAACAACGCCGCTTTCTCCAAGAACCAGACGACCGACCCGTTCGTGCAGGAGGCCATGCGCGTGTTCGCGGGCCTCAACCCGAGCGACAGCCTGGTGGTCCCCGGGATGCCCACTCCGCTGTCGCTGCAGGACGCCGCCGCCGGCATCAAGCGCATCTACCAGCGCCTGCTCGACCGCGCTTGGGCCGATGCCAGACGGCGCGGCGACAAGCTGCCGCCGATCGCCCAGAAGAACATCCCGCCACAGGTCGAGGGACAGCAGTGAGAGCCCGCCTGTCGATCGCCGCGCTGCTCATGCTCGGCGCCGTGCTCGCCTCGCCGGCGAGCGCGGTGGCGCACGACGCGCCCGAGAGCGCGCGATCGAAGTGGGTCATGGCCGACTGGATGATGGACTCCTTCTTCCTGTTCGCCGGCCTCGCGCTCGTGGCCTTCATCGTCGCCTGGAAGGCGGGGCAGTTCCACAACCTCGAGAAGGCGGCGAGTATCCCTCTGCTGATTCACGAGGAGGACTACTACAGCCCGGATTGGGCGTTCGACGAGGAGGAGTGGGCGGATGGCGATGCCGACCGGTGACTCACCCCAGAAGGCCCTGGACTACTACACCTACCTGCAGGGGCGCCAGCTCGCCCCGCACGGGCGGATCGAGACCTGGCACGTCGACTGGACCTCACTGGGCTGGCTGTGGGGGTTCGTCGTGGTGCTCGTCGTCGTATTCGGGATGTGGATCAGGGACTACCGCAGCACCCACCCGCAGACGGGCCTCAGCCAGCTCGACCGCTGGGGCGGCTACACCACGGAGGCGGGCGGTCGCGTACCGGTGTTCTTCTGGCTGGTGGCGATCGCAGTCGTCGCCTCCGGTGCGGAGTTCGTCATCGGTCACCTCGTCTCGGGCCAGACGTTCTGATGTGGGCCGAGGCGCTCCCGATCGTCGTCTACTCCAGCTGCACGGAGGTCGCCGTCCCGGTCGTGGCGTGGCCGCGGTTCTACGGGTCGCTGCAGGCGCTCAAGGGCCACGTGCAGGAATATCCGGGCTGCCAGCGCTTCGACGTCTTCTTCGTCGCCGCCCCGGACGAGGCGGTGCGCGTGCACTGCTACACGTCGTGGGACACCCTCGGGCAGCTCGAGGCTTTCCTCGAGCGCGGCTACACCCTCGAGCGGCTTGTGGCGGATTTCGGCGGGGGCGAGCTCCAGCTGGAGCGCAGCCTCGTGATGGAGAAGATCTTCTGATGCCCGAGCGCCCGCACCGGCGCCGGCTGCGCCCGGCCCGCCCGCTCTATGGCTACCGCGACATCGGGGCCGCGGGCGCCCGCCACAGCCGCCGGGCGAGCTACCGCGCGTGGGCGACCCTCGCCGTGATGATCGTCATCTACCTGGCGGTGATGCTGACGATCTACTTCATCGAGCCCGGGCTGCGCTGAGCCGGCGCTCGTGTACCTGCAGCACATCACCTCGCTGCAGTTCCTGACCTTCGTCGTCCTCAACGCGGCGGCGATCATCGCGGTGGCCCGGCTGTTGCCAGGCCGCGCGGCGCCGGTGCGCCACGAACCCTACGCGCCCGAGGAGCTGGCAGCGCACGACTCGAAGCTCGCGAAGTACTTCGCGGCGGGAGCCGCCTTCCTGGTGCTCGGCTCGCTGCACATGGTGATCAAGAACGTCCCGCCGGTCGCGGAGTGGGAGGCGCGCGCCGGCTACGCGGGCCACCTCGTGCGCGACCTCTCCAACACGCACGTGATGATCGTCGGCGGCGGCACGCTGATCGCCACCGGGTTGTGCTGGTACGTGCTTCCGCGCATCGTCGGCCGCCCGCTGGCCAGCAACGGCCTCGCGCAGGCCGCCTTCTGGCTCACCGCCGCCGGGCTGCTGGGGTTCTACGTCGCGCTGATCGCGAACGGGATCGCCATCGGCCGGCTGGTGGAGCACGGCTGGGACTACCAGGTGGCGAAGACGCACATGGGCAACTGGTACCGCGTTCCCGTGGGCGCCAGCGCCGGCGTGATGGGGATGGGCTACTGGTGCTTCGCCGCCAACGTCGGCGTGACCGTCTTCCAGGCGCGGCTCGTGCACGTGCCCAAGCCGAGCGAGCACCTGTGGAAGTTCCTCGCCACCGGGGCGGCGGCGCTGACGGTCGGCACGGTGCAGGGCGTGATCCAGGTGGCGCCCAAGAACGCCAACTGGCTCTACACCGCGCAGCACGCGGGTGAGTGGATCGACCCCATCAGCCACGCGCACATCAACCTCGTGACCGGGCTCACCATGCTCGTGGCCGGGAGCCTCTTCTACCTCGTGCCGCTGCTCGGCGGCACCGCGCCCCCGGCGCGGCTCGTGAACCGCTGCTACTGGCTGCTGCTCGGCGGGTCGCTGGCCTTCTACGCGACGGCGCTCTACCTCGGCTTCCACGAGGGCCGCCTGGTGGTCTCGGACGGGCTCACGCCCGAGCGCGCCGAGGCCGCGACCCCGCTGCACCCCTTCCTGATCATGGGTGCCGGCGTGGCCATGATGGCGGCGTTCTGGATGCTGCTGTGGCTCGTGACGCGGTCGATGTGGAGATCGCGCAGCCCCGTCCGGCTACTGGTGCTGGCCGGCTGCGGCGCGCTGGCGGTGGGAACGCTCCAGGGCCCGGTGCAGGCCTTCCCGGCCGTGAACGACCTGCTGGACGAGAGCGGCGACGCCGGCGACGTGATCGTGAACCTGCACGCGCAGCTCAACATGCTGGGCGGGTTGATGCCGATCCTGATGGCGCTCGCGCTGGTGCTCATGCGGTCGCGGGCGGCCGAGCCGTGGCCGCGACGGCACGTCCGCGTCGCGGCGGTCGCGGTCGCCGCCGGCATGGGCGTGTACTACGCGGCGGGGATCGCGTTCGCCGCGGTGGCGGCCCATCGGGTGACGGGCGGCGCGAGCTTCGGTGCGGCCGTCGCATCGCTGGAGCCGTGGTCGGCGCTGGTGCTCGTGCCAGCGGCGCTCGCCGTCGGGGTCGGCTTCGGCGCCTTCGCGCTCGCGACCTGGCGCCTCACCGCGGGCTACCGGCGCGACACCCGCGCCGTGCTGCGGGCCGCGCCGGCTGCGTACACGGGCCGGATCCCACGACGCGTCCGCCGGCTCAGCCCGATCGCGCTCGCCGTCCGCGAGCTGCCGATGGGGCTGCTCGGCTTCCCCGGCGTCGGCTGGCTGTTCGCCGGCTTCCCCGTGAGGGCCCTGGTGCTCCTCACCGTGGGTCCCGCGCTCGCCTGGGCGGCGATCCCCCTCGCCTTCTCGCCCTTCGGCGCGGGCCCGCTGCGGCACGTCGGCTGGAAGGTCGAGTTCCTGTGGCTGCCGCTGAGCGCGCTGCTGTCCGCCGCGGTGCTCCACCGGGCGCACCGGAGCCGGCTGCGTCGCAGTGAGGGCCTGCCGCGCGGTCCCCAAGAGCGGCGGCGTTCCCGTGGCTCGCGCGGGCGCGTGGTCGCCGGCGTGGGGGCGATCGCGCTCGTGCTCGTCGCATTGCCGCTGGTGCCCGCGGTCAGCGGCCTCGGCGTGAAGACGCTCCGCTACGCGTACGAGACCCGCTTCACCAAGGACGTCACCGGCCAGTTCCTAACGATGCCGCGCGGCCAGGTGCGCCTGTTCGACTGGCGCGATCCCCAGTCCCCGTATCCCGCCGACGCCCTGCGCGTGCACGCCCGCGACGTGCGCGGGCTGCTGGTGCGCTCGGCGGCGGTCGACCGCCCGGGCGCCTATCAACTGTTCGACGTCGATCGCGGCGCCACCGTCGCGCTAGTGACGCGGCGCCGCTCGCACACCGCGCTCGCCCTGGCGCCGATGCGGCCGCTGCGGGTGGGCCGGTACCTGCTCGTCGCCTCCCACGAGGGCATGTTCGGCGACCGCGACTTCGTCTACCTCAGCGTCGTCGCCCCGGGCCGATCCGTGACGCCGATCGGAGGCGGCTCGCGAACGTCCGTGCCGACCGTCGCGCGATCGCTCCTGCCGGTCGGCGCCTCGCTGCTCGCCGCGCTGTTCACGCTGCTGCTGCTCCGCTCGTTCCGCCGCCGCCGGGCCGGGGAGAAGCTCCTGTGGATGGGGGGCTTCGTGCTGTTCACGGCCTCAACGGCGAGCGAGGCCATCGCCCAGGGGGCCGGCTGGAGCCCGTCGCTGTTCCGGACCTACTACCTGTGCGGCGGCGTGCTGACCGTGGCGTGGCTCGGTGCCGGCTCCGCCTGGCTCCAGCTGCCGCGCCGGTGGCGCGACGCGCTCACCGGCGGCCTGGTCGTGGCCACGCTGGCGGCGACCGTGGCGGTGGCTCTGGCACCCGTGCACGCCGGCGCGCTCGCGCTCGCGTCGAGCGGCGGCCCGCCGGCCGATGACGCGCTCGGCGGCCACGCCTTCGTCTGGGCGATCGCGCTCAACTCGTTCGGCACGGTCTTTCTGCTCGGCGGCGCGCTGTACTCGATCGCACGCCGGCGCCGGGTGCGAGCCAACCTTTGGATCGCGAGCGGCGCGCTCGTCCTCGCACTCTCAACGAGCCTCACCCGAGCCGGGGCGTACTCCCTGGTCTACCTCGGCGAGCTCGTCGGCATCGCGCTCATGTTCGCCGGCTTCAACCTCACCGGCAGCAAGCCGAAGACGGCGAGCGCGGCGCCGGAGGCGCCCGTCGGCGAGCCGCGGGGCGCGGTGGCGGCGTCGTGAGCCGGCGCGGTTGCGCGGGGGACCCGGTGCGCCGGCGCAAGGTCCGGCTCGTCGTCTCGCTCGCGGCGGCCCTTTCGCTCTCGGGTGTGCTCGCCTACACGAGCTTCAGCGCGGCGAGCGTGGCCAGCCGCCCGAGCGAGCTGCTTCGCGCGGGGGTGAGCGGGCGCTCCTACCAGCTCACCGGGACGGTGCTGACGGGCTCGGTCCATCACGGCGGCGGCACGCTGCTCTTCCGCGTGCGTGACCGCGGCGGCGGCCCGTCCGTCCCCGTGCGCTATACGGGCGCCGTGCCCGAGCCGTTCCGGGAGGGCCGCGAGGTGATCGTGACCGTGCGCCGGCAGGGCGCTGGCTTCGTCGGCGAGCGGGACTCGCTGGTCACCAAGTGCCCCTCGAAGTTCACCGTGCGCAGGCCGTCGTGAGCGCGCTCGGACCCGTCCTCCTCGCCGCGGCCCTCGCGATCGTCGTGTACGGGATCGTCGCCTCGGTGTACGGGGTTCGCGCCGGGCAGGCGCAATGGATCGAGTCCGGTCGCCGCGCGGTCTACGCGCTGGCCGCGGTGCTCACGCTGGCGTTCGCCATCCTCGAGGCGGCGTTCGTGCGCTCGGACTTCGGCCTCGCCGTCGTGGCCGAGCACTCGAGCACGACGACGCCCCTCTTCTATCGCGCTGCCGCGGCGTGGTCGGCGCAGGAGGGATCGCTGCTGCTGTGGGTGTGGCTGCTGTCGGTGTGGTCAAGCTTCGCGCTGCTGGCCAACCGCGGCCGGATGCGCGAGGTCGCGGCATGCGCCCAGGCCGTGCTGCTCGGCTTCGCCGGCTTCTTCACGGTGCTGCTGCTGCTCTTCGCAAACCCGTTCCAGCGGCTGCACCCGGCGCCCGAGCAGGGGCTCGGGCTGAGCCCGCTGCTGCGCCATCCGAGCATGATGGTCCACCCGCCGCTGCTCTACTCGGGCTACACGCTGTTCACTATCCCCTTCGCCTTCGCCGTCGGGGCCCTCGTGATGCGGCGGCTCGACGCCGAGTGGATCCGCGGCATCCGCCGCTTCGCGCCGATCGCGTGGCTCTGCCTGGGCTTCGGGATCCTGCTCGGCGCTCGCTGGTCCTACGCCGAGCTGGGTTGGGGCGGCTACTGGGCGTGGGATCCCGTCGAGAACGCCTCGCTGATGCCCTGGCTGACGGGCACGGCGTTCCTGCACTCGACGATCGTGCAGGAGAAGCGAGGGATCCTGAGGGCCTGGAACGTGTCGCTCGTGCTGGCCACGGGCATCCTCGCGATCCTCGGCACGTTCCTCGTCCGCTCGGGCATCCTGGCCTCGATCCATGCCTTCGGAGCGTCGACGCTCGGCGCGCCGTTCCTGGGCTTCATCGCTCTGCTGGTCGGCAGCTCGATCGCCCTGGTCGTCAGCCGCCGTGAGGACCTGCGCTCGGAAGGGCGCATCACCTCGCTGCTGTCGCGAGAGACCGCCTTCCTCTTGAACAACGTCGTGCTGGTCGGTCTCTGCTTCGTGATCTTCTGGGGCACGTTCTTCCCGCTGATCTCGGAGGCGCTGACCGGCACCAAGTCGAGCGTCGGACCGCCGTGGTTCGACCGATACGTGACCCCACTCGCCCTCGTTCTGGTCCTGCTCTCGGGGATCGGCCCCGCACTCTCGTGGGGGAGGTTCACGCGCGATCGGGTCGCGAGCACGCTCGCCGTACCGCTCGCTGCGACCCTGCTCGTGCTCGCGCTCCTCGTCACGGCCGTCGGCGTCGCCCGCGGCCCGCTCGCCATCGCGATGTTCTGCGTCGCGACCTTCACGCTCGCGGCGGTGGCCCAGGAGCTGTGGCGAGGCACCCAGGCCCGGCGGTCACTCACGGGGGAGCCGGCCTGGATCGCGCTGCTCGCGCTCGTCGGGCGCAACCGCAGGCGCTACGGCGGCTACGCCGTGCACGTCGGGGTCGCGGTGCTACTGGTGGGCGTGGCGGCGTCGACGTCGTTCCAGACCGTGCGCGACCTCCGCATGCGGCCCGGGGACACGGCCAGAGTGGGCGGGTACGACGTCCGCTACGTCAGGCCGACGAGCGCCCTGACCGCCGAGAAGATCACCCTCGGGGCGGTGTTGGACGTGTCGAAGGCCGGCCGCCACGTTGCCACCCTGCTCCCGAGCCGCGGCTACTACCCGTCGCTCGACGACGCGAGCCTCGGCCGCATCGGCCGCTTCTTCAACGGCGACTCCACGAGCGAGCTCGGGCTCCGCTCGAGCCTGACGCGCGACATCTGGACGGCGGTGCAGCCAGACCTCGCGGCGGTCGAGCCGCTGATCTCCCAGTCCGACCGCCGCTTCCCCCACGCCGACGCACAACTCGAGGGCTTCGTCGTCTCGACGATCGTGCGCCGCTACACGCAGGACGCTCCCGTCGCCGACTTCCGGTTGCTCGTGTCGCCGCTGGTGGAGTGGATCTGGATCGGCGGCGTGATCGTCGTGGGTGGCACGATGATCGCCCTGTGGCCGGCTCCGCGCCGCGCCCGCAGGCGAGTGGCGGTGACGGCCGCGCAGCGGGGCGACGCGGGCGCAAGCCGGGCCGGATGACGGACGACCTCGGGCGCGCGCCGCCCGGCGTGACCGCGCTAGCGATCGTCGCGGGTCAGCCGCTGGAGTGGGCCGCGGCGGCGCCAGCGGACGCTGCTCATCGCGGCCTGCACGTGCGCCTCATCCGCGCTGACGAGCGCGCGAGTGCTGGCCTCCATCTCGCTGCGCAGCCGCTCGTTGTCGCTGCCCTGGAGCCTGCCCCCGGTTGGATTCGCCTGCATCTCGGTGCCGTCCTCGGTTAGATCGTCAAGAATGAATCGAACCAGTGGTGTGTCAGGCGCTCCTAAGAAATTCCTGGGAGTTGCGTGGGACTGTGTTTCGTACGCACACCTCGAGGCATGCCAGATCGGCTTCCCCCGCTCGAACGCCTATGACTGCCCGGTCGGGGGTTGCCCATCGGGCGTCGGCGATCGCCGTCCGCGCCCGGTCGTGACTCTGATTCGGGGGTGCGTCGACGCGGCCGCCTCAGCCGCCGCGTGCGGCTGTCGAGGCCCGAGCGACGGCGCGGTCGGCGTCCTCGAAGCGCAGCCGGGTGTTGATCGCGACTGCAGCCGTGGCTCCGCTGCCGGCGGCTGCCGGTACCAGCGCTCGGGGGTCGGAGCAGTTGCCGGCGGCGTGCACACGGTCGACGTTCGTCGCCTGGTGGGCGTCCACGGCGATGGAGCCGTCGTCGCGCAGCTCGCATCCGAGCGTGCGGGCGATGTCAGTGCGCAGCCGCCAGCCGACGTAGAAGAACAGGGCGTCGCGGTCGAGCGTCTGGCCGTCGCCGAGGCGGATGTGGCGCAGCCGCCCGTCGTGGCTGTCCAGCCCCGTGACGGGTGTCTCGATCACGGGGACACCGGCCGCCTGCACGCGCGCGAGTCGGTCGGCGGCGAGGTTGTGCGGGCCATTGCTGAGCAAGACGACGTCGTCGGACCACTGGCGCAGCAGCACGGCGAGGTGCTCGCCGCGGTCGCCGGCGGCGAGGACGGCGAGGCGCTCGTCGCGGTGCTCGTAGCCGTCGCAGTACGGACAGGTGTGCGCGCTGGTTGCCCAGACATCGGCGAAGCCGGGGATCTCGGGGAGTTCGTCGAGCATCCCGGTGGCCAGCAGAACCGTCCGCGCCGCTTCGGTGCGACCAGCGCTCGTGAGTCGAACGGCGGCGTCGAGCACCTCCGCGCCTTGGACGTCTAGCCCGTCGTGTCCGAGCACGCCGTGCATCGCGTGGGTTGCGTAGTTGCGCGGCGAGCCGTTGTCGAGCACCAGGACGCGCCAGCGCGCGCGGCCGAGCACCAGCGCGGCGTTGAGACCGGCGGGTCCTGCGCCAACGATGATGCAGTCCCACGTCGGGCTGGAGGTGTCTCGATTCATCGGTTGGCTTGGCTCGTCGGCGATGTTACGTGGCGATGACGACCTTGCCGCTCACGCGTCCTGCGATGAGGTCGCGGATCGCGCCCGGGACCTCCTCCAGCGCGATGACCCGGTCGACGGCGGGCGTGACCGACCCGGCCTCGATGAGTGCTCGGAGCGTGTCGAGGTCGGTGCTGTTCGTCTTGGCGATGAAGGTCCCCAGACGCTGGCGCACGAACAGCGTCAGCACCATGGCACCGAGCTGGCGGTGGATGCCTCCCGTCCAGCGACCGCCACCCTCGCCCCCGACGATGACAAGGGTTCCGTCGCCGGTGAGAACGCGGCGGAGTCGGGACAGCGGCCGGTTTCCCCCGATGTCGAGGACGACGTCGTAGCGCCTGCCGTCGTCGGTGATCTCGGTGCGCGTGTAGTCGATCACCTGATCGGCGCCAAGCGAGCGCACGAGATCCACCTTCGGCGGGCTCGCTAACCCGGTGACGTTCGCTCCGAGGGCCTTGGCGATCTGCACGGCGAAGGTCCCGACGCCCCCTGATGCGCCGATCACGAGGACGCGTTGGCCGGCCCGTAGGCGCCCATGGTCGCGCAGCGCCTGCAGCGCGGTGACGGCGGACACGGGCACGGCGGCGGCGTGCTCGAAGTCCAGGTTCGCCGGCATCCGCGCGAGCTTGTCCGGTCCCGTGACGGCGTACTCGGCGAACGACGCGCTGCACGTGCCGAACACCGCCTCGCCGGGTGCGATTCCCGTCACGTTCGCGCCGACCGCTTCGACGACGCCGGCCAGCTCCGAGCCCAGTCCGGCGACCCGCGGCCTGCGCAGCCCGTAGCCGGCGCCCCGGAGCAGATATGGCAGCCCGGCCATGACGTGCCACGCGCCCCGGTCGAGCCCGGCCGCGCGAACCCGCACGAGCACCTCCTCATCACCGACCTCGGGCACCTGCAGCTCGCTGAGATGCAAGACGTCGGCGGAGCCGTAACGGTCGCGGATGATCGCCTTCATCGTTCGCCCGCTCGGGAGTGTCTCCGTGCTCGCGGGCGTCCCAGCGGTTGTGCCGTCCATCAGTTCGGTTCCAACCCGGGCGCGACGTGCCGTGTGCCTGCGTGGTCGGCGGCGGGCAACGGGTTCGCCTGCGCGCGGTACCAGCGCACCGTCTGCTCGACCGCGTCGACCAGGGGCGTGGCCCGCAGCCCGAGCTCGGTTTCCGCGCGGGACGCGTCGACGATGAACGGCTCGTCGAACTCGTAGCGCATCTCGTTGATCTCGCGGACGGTCCGGTTGACGAGTCCGAGCGCGCGCATCTGCCATGCCGGCGTGATCTTCAGCCGCGGCGTGGTGCCGGCGGCCTGGTAGACGAGCGCGACGACGTCGCGCGTGGTTCGCGTCTCGGGGCTGGGCAGGTGCCAGACGCGTCCGAGCGCGTCGTCGCGTGCGCCGAGCGCGACGAGGTTCTCGCCGATGTCGGGGATGAAGGTGTAGGTGTGCGGCATGTCGGGGTCACCCATCACCGACGCGGGCTTGTCGGCGAGCGCCGGAGGGATCACCCAGTCGCCGATCAGCGACTGCGCGCCGGCGCGCGGTCCGAAGAAGTCGGACGCCCGCCCGACCGTGACCCGAACGCGGCCCGCTTCGTGCGCGGCCATCAGGTCGCGGGCCATGGCGGCGCGGACGCGGCCCTTGCGCGTGTGGGCGTCGTAGGCGCGTCCCTCGGTGAACGGCCGTCCGTGGGCCCGCCCGTACATGTACACGTTGTCCATCACGACCAGCCGGGCGCCGGCGGTCTGCGCGGCGGCGATCGCCGCCGCTTGCAGAGCGGGGAACTCCTGCGCCCAGCGGTGATACGGCGGGTTCAGCGCCTGGTAGACGACACGCGCGCCGCGCGTCGCCGACGCCGCGAACGCCCGATCGGTGACATCGCCGGCGACGGACTGAACGCCCACGGCCGGCTCGCGCAGCCCGGAGCGGCTGAGGACCCGCACCGACTCCTCGCGAGCGGCCAGCGCGTCGGCGACGGCCATCCCGACGGCACCGGCGCCGAGCACGACATGGTCGACGACGTCCATTACGCCGCCCGGGCGCCGACGGGCGTCAAGCGCGCGAGCAGCAGGCCGCTGAGCAGCGTGAACACCAGCGCGCCGCCGGCGCCGAACACCGTGAACTGGTCATCGACGCCGATGCCGGTGACCGACGCCACCGACCAGCCGAGCGCGAACAGCACCGGCATCGCGAGCGCCCACCGGACCGCCAGCCCGCTGCGTCCCTGCCGGGCGAGGACGAGCCCCTGCGCAGCGCCCAGCGCCGCGCCACTGACCAGGCCCATCAGGGCTAGCGCGCCGAGATCGGTCTCGTAGCCCACCAGCGCGGCGCCGGCGGCCAGGCCGACGGCGTAACCGGCGGCGCTGGAGCTGATCCACGGCGCGGGCCGCCCGAGCGCGGCCTTGGCGGCCCACCACTCGACAGCGGCAAGACCGGCGGCGGTGAGCGCACCGCCGACCAGCGCAGCATCAACCGCGTCGACGCGTCCGCCGATCGTCCAAGCGATAAGCCCCGAGACCGGGAACGCGGGCCACACCGCCATCCACCGCCAGCCGGGGAAGGTTCGGCGTTCGGACGGCACGTGAGCGGACGTGCGGGACGTCCGATCGTCGGGATCGCGCGCGACTGATGAGGGCCGCCGCGGCGCGGAGATCGACATACCTGGCTCCTTGAACCTCGGTTGCGGCGCGGACGACTGAGGGTCGACACGCACAAGCCGGCCGAGAGTTAGAGCCGCGAGCCCGCTCACCGCAGTCAGGGCGAACTCTCATCAACCATACACCCGCGGATCAAGCCACTCACGTTCACGTTCGGCGACGATCCCCGAGCTGTCCTGCGGGCCGCGGCGATCTCACGTTCGGGGACGGCTGATGAGCACGCGGCACGACCACCAGGACTCATCGCCGACGGCGAGATCGAGCGCGCGGGCCGCCAGCTCGCCGCTCGTCACGAGCATCCGCGCCCGCCTCGAGCGGACTAGGGCCGCCGGCGGCGGCGTCGGGTGGGCCACCGGGGCCCGGCCGGCCAAGGCTGGTCGAGCACGAGAACCGCCGCCGCGGGACGCTGGCCTACTTGGCCGCGATGGACGTCCAGGACTCCCAGCGCGGCCTGTTCGGATGCTGTGAGCCGAAGATCAGCAACGACGCGTTCGACGCGCTCGTCGAGCAGGTGATGACCAGCGAGCCCTACGCGTCGGCGCGCCGCGTGTTCTGGGCCGTCGACAACGGCACGATCCACCGCGGCCAGAAGGCGATCGACCGCCTCCAGACCCACTGGCCGAACTTCGTGCTCGTCCACCTCCCGCGCCACGCCTCATGGCTGAACCCGATCGAGATCTACTTCTGGTTTCACCCGCCACGACCTCAACGCCTGCTCGACCGACTCGGTCAACGCGGCCGACTCGCGCCGGCCGTCTGAACGAACTTCCGTGAGCCGCTACTAGTCGATCACGTCGGAAACATCGATCGACGAGGCGAGAGCCGGCGCAGGGACGGCCGCGCCGGCCGCGGCGATCGTCGTGTTCGCCACGGTCTACGCGTAGATCTCGTTTTTCCGACGCGATGACGTTCGCGACATCCGAGCGCGGCGTCGGCGCGGGGCCCGGCAGCCGGCGCGCGAAACGGGACGATCGGAGCGTCGGTCGACCGCTCCGGCTTGCTTGCGCCATCGACGGTGACCCGCGCTCCGCCGTGCATCCCGTCCTCACTGACCCGGCTCTGGACGCATCGGGTCGTTCGGTCAACGCGCCTGCTCGCGAATGCTGCGGCGCCCGTCGTAGCTGCCCCATCGGAAGCCGGTAACGTGCGGCTCGGGTGCCAGCGGCGAGCGCGGGA